>DATNIJ010000255.1:0-3621 GCA_035604475.1 Alphaproteobacteria bacterium | reverse complement strand
ACCTTCCACGGCAGGCCGAACTCGCTCGCCACCGCCGCCATGGCGCCGGTCACGTTGACCGGCAGCGTGCGTTGGTAGCTGCGCTCCGCCTCGGCGCCGATCTTCTGCATGAGCTCGACGTAGCGGCCGGAGAACCCGGTTTCCTTGGCGACCTGGAAGAGCTTGGGCGTGCGCGGGTCGATCGGCTTGTGGAAAGGATGGCCGATGCCGGGGATGATCTCGCGGCGGCTCCGATGGGCCTCGACGATCGCCTTCGCGAGCGCATCGAGGTCCGCCCCCGCCTTCGGATCGGGCAGCGCTTCCTGCAGCATGCGCGCGGCATTATCGAGCGAGCCTACGAAGACCGATCCGAGGCCGAGCAGGCCCGCCGCCACCGCCCCCTGCACCGCCTCCGGCGCCCCGCAATAGGTGAGCCGCGTCGCGAGCGTGGAAGGCGTGATGCCGTGCTCGACGAGGATGACGAGGACGGCGTTGAACATGCGTTCCTCGCGCGCGTTCGGCAAGCGCCCGAAGATCTCGAGAAAGGCCATCTGGCCGAAATCGACCTTGCCGATGATCTCCTCGCAGAGATCCATGCCTCGCACGACGATGCGGGTGGGCGTCGACCACGCCATGTCGCTTCGCACTTTGCCTCGCTTCATTTGCCTGTCCTCGCGCTGGATCGTTCTGGAAAATTGGCGCCTCTTTGGCGGCCGCTGTCACGCAAGCAGCGCTTGCGCCTGCTCGCGCAGCTTGGCCTTCTGAATCTTGGTCCCGTTGGGGCCGTGAACCACGGGGAAGTCCTCGACGATCGCGATGCGGCGCGGCACCTTGTATGAGGCCATGCCGTCGCGGCAGTAGGAGAGGAGCTCGGCCTCGCTAGCCCCCGCCGCACCGAGGCGCACGAAGGCGACCGCCACGTCGCCTTCGCCGGGCCGGTTGACCCCCACCACCTGGGCGACCTCCACGGCCGCGTGACGCAGGAGGTACTCCTCGATCTCGCTCGGATCGACGAGATATCCCTTGAGCCGCAGCGAATCCTTGATGCGCGAGAGGTAGACGAAGCCGGGACCCGAGCGGTAGGCGAGATCGCCGGAGCGGAACCAGCCGTCCGCGGTGAAGGCGGCCGCCGTCGCCTCCGGGTTGCGCAAGTAGCCCGACATCACGTTGTAGCCCTTGATCTGCAGCTCGCCCGGCTCGCCTTCCGGCAAGGCAGCACCACTTAGGGCGTCGACGACGCGAAATTCGATCTCGCGGCTGATCGGTATGCCGCCGGCAAGCGCGCGCTCCTCGATCGCGGCCGCCTCGCGCTGCTTTGCCATGAGCGCAAAGCATTCGGAGGAGCCGTAGAGGCCGACGAGACGCAAGCCTATGCGCGCCTCCGCCTCCTCGACCAATTGCCGCGCGCGCCCCAGGAAGTCGGCGAAGCCGCCGTGGCGCCAGGACGAGAGATCGCGTGCCTGCACGCGCAGCACGCTCTCGAGCATGCCGTCCGAGCCGATGAAATGCGTGACCTTGTGCGCCGCGATAGCTGCCGCGGCCTCGGCCGCGTCGAACGCCGTCTCGAGCACGCAAGCCGCAGCGCCCGCGAGCGCGCCGAGGGCCTGGCAGAAGCCGAAGACCCCGTAGAGCGGCAGCGCGCACAGCACCGCATCTCCGGGTGCGAGCTCGAAGGCCTGAGCCACGAGGCGCGCGTGCTTGGCGATGCTCGCCTGGTCGTGCACGGCAAGCTTGGGGTTGCCGGTGGTGCCCGAGGTGCTGAAGGTGCAGAGCGGATCGCGCGGCCCCCCTCCCCCCTCAGGCCCGATGCACCCGCCTTGCGGCAGGTTGCGGAAGCCGCCCCCGGCATCGACCTCGATGACGTGCGCGAGGCCGGGGAGCTCGGCCCTGACTGTCGCGAGCATGGCGCCGAAATCGATGTCGAGAAATCCGGGTGCTATCGCGATCCCTTTCGCCTTGGAGGTGCCGAGGAGATGCAGCACCTCGAAGGAGCGGTAGCGCGTGCTGACCGGAACGACGAGGAGCCCGAGATGCGCCGCGGCGAAGAAGAGCGCAAGCCACTCGGCCGAGTTCGGCAGCCAAAGCGCCAACGCATCGCCGCGCCGGAAGCCGAGCTCGCGGAGCCCCCACGCGGCGGCGGCCGAGCGCTCGGCGAGCTCGCGGCGCGAGCTGGTGCGGCCCTCCATGATGAGCGCCGGCCGCTCGGGGTGAGGGGCCAAGAGCTCGTCCAAGGTCTCGGTCATCGTCGCAGTCACATGTCCTCGCATCCGCCACGGAGTCGTGCGCGCGTCAAGACTGCTCGGAGAGCGCGTGGCGCGCAATCTGAATGCGCTGGATCTCGGAAGTGCCCTCGCCCAGCCGGTAGGCGCGCGCATCGCGGTAGAAGCGCTCGAGCGGAAGGTCGCACATATAGCCGGCACCGCCGAATATCTGCAGCGCGCGGTCGGCGGCACGCCCGACCATCTCGCTCGCGAAGAGCTTGGCGCGCGAAGCGGCGATGCGGAATTCCGGGTCCTCGGCGTCGGCGAGATGTGCCGCCCGGTGCGCGAGCGCCCGCGCCGCGTGGATCTCGGTGTCCGTATCGGCGATCATGAACTGGATGGCCTGGTGCTCGGCGAGCTTGGCGCCGAAGGTAGAGCGCTCCTTCGCATAATTGCGCGAGAGCGCGTGCGCCCTCGCCGCGAGCCCGACGCAGCGGCAGGCGATGTTGAGCCGATCGTGATTGATCGAGGTCATCATCGCGAGGAAGCCGCCGCCGACTTCGCCCAGCACGTGGCCGTCGGGAACGAAGCAGTCCTCGAGCGCGAAGCCGTTGAGCTGATAGCCGCGCCAGCCGAGCTTCTTGAAGCGGGTCAGATCTCGCAAGCCCGGGTTGCGGCACTCGACGAGGAAAGTGGTGAGCTTGTCCTTGAGCCGGCCCTCCGGACGCGTGAGGGCGAGCACGATCACGTAATCGGCGGTCTCGACGTTCGAGACGAACTGCTTGCGTCCTTGCAAGAGCCAGCCGCCGTCGACCTTGCGCGCGCGGGTGCGCAAGGCATTGAGATCGGAGCCCGCGTCGGGCTCGGTCAGCGCATAGGTGATCGTCTTGCTGCCGTCCATGAGCGGTGGCATCAGCCACTTCTTTTGCTCCGCGTTGCAGAAGAGCAGCGTGCTTGGCAAGTGGCCGAGCATTTCGGCGAGCGCCATCGTGGTATGGCCGAGCTCCTCGGCGATGAGCGCCTTGGCAAAGGCGGAGAGTCCCGGTCCGCCGAGCTCTTTCGGCATGTTGTAGCCGTAGAGCCCGAGCTTAACGGCCTCCGCGCGCAGGCGGGCCATGGTTTCGGGAGCGAGATGATCCTCCTCGTCCACAGAGCGCTCCAAGGGTGTCAGATGGCTCCCAACGAAGCCGCGGACGGTCTCCCGGATCATTTCCAGCTCTTGGCTTATGGCGAAATCCACGGTCTCCCCCTTTGCGCGCTCAGTAGAGCTCGACTAGCTTCGCGTTGTCGCCGATCTCCCCAGGTGCCGCCTCGAGGATCAAGGCGCCGGCCTTCATCACCAGCACGCGGTCGGAGATCTTGAGCGCCTCGCGCACGTTCTGCTCGACGAGGAGGATCGACATGCCCTGCCGCTCCTTGAGCGCGCGGATCGGCTCGAGCA
>DATNIJ010000254.1:0-4203 GCA_035604475.1 Alphaproteobacteria bacterium | reverse complement strand
GGCCATGACGAGGAAGAGGGAGAGCAGGCGGAGTTACATCTCGCCGAATGCGGTCGCCATGGTCAACCCTTGAACAGTTTCGAAAAACCCTGCCAGCACGCATCGTAATCATCCTGCAGGGCGCCGGTCTCCAGCGCGAAGCGGGTTGGGCGGAAGACCAGCCGCGCCTCGAACATGAAGGCGAGAGTATCGGCGAGATATTGCGGCTTGAGCGCAGCGGAGGACGCCGCTTCGAAGCTCGCGACATCGGGCCCATGCGCCGCCATGCAATTATGCAGACTGCCGCCGCCCGGCACGAAGCCCGCGGCCTTGGCCTCATAGGAGCCGCGGATGAGGCCCATATACTCGCTCATCACATTGCGATGGAACCAGGGCGGGCGGAAGCTGTGCTCGGCCACCTGCCAGCGCGGCGGGAAGATGACGAAATCGAGATTGGCGGTGCCGGGAATTTCCGAGGGCGAAGTCAGCACCGTGAAAATCGACGGATCGATATGGTCGAAGCTCACCGTATTGACCGCGTTGAAGCGCGCAAGATCGTATTTGTAAGGCGCGTAATTGCCGTGCCAGGCGACCACGTCGAGCGGCGAGTGATCTAAGTCGGCTGCCCACAGATTGCCTTCGAACTTGGCGACGACCTCCGTCGGCTCGTCGCGGTCCTCGAAGGCGGCGGTGGGATAGAGGAAGTCGCGCGCATTGGCGAGGCCGTTGGCGCCGATGGGCCCGAGCTCGGGCAAGCGGAAGAATGCGCCGTAATTCTCGCAGACATAGCCGCGCGCCTTGCCGTCCGGAAGCTCGACGCGGAACTTGACGCCGCGCGGAATGACGGCGATCTCGCCCGGCGCAACGCCGAGGACGCCGAGCTCGCACGCCAGGCGCAGCCGCCCCCATTCGGGCACGATCAAGAGCTCGCCGTCGGCGTCGTAGAAGACGCGGCGCCCCATTGGGGCGGTCGCGCAATAAATGTGGATGCCCACACCTGCGCGCGCGCTCACATCGCCATTGCCGGCGATGGTGACGAGCCCGTCGACGAAGTCCGTCCCCAGGGCGGGAAAGGGCAGCGGGTCCCAGCGCAGCCGGTCGGGCGACGGCGCACCTTCGGTGAAGGGGGCACTCAGCAGCCGCCCGTTGTCGATGCGGCGGAAGCTGCCGTGCATCGTAGCCGGGCGGATGCGATAGAGCCAGGAGCGCCGGTTCTGGGAACGCGGTGCGGTGAAGGGCGTGCCGGAGATTTGCTCGGCGTAGAGCCCGCGTGGCGCCCGCTGGGGCGAGTTCTGCCCCTCGGGCAGCGTGCCCGCCAGTGCCTCGCTCACGTGCTCGTTGCCGAAGCCGGAGTGGTAGCGCAGGCTCTCGATCCCCGGCGCCGGCCGCTCTGAAGCCGAGCGAGGCTTAGAGGTGATCGCCGTCACGTTCGTCCCCCTTCATCCCGGCATTCTAGGCCACATCGCTCTCCCGTCCAAATATAAGCCGCGGATCGAGGCTGACCACTGATCAGGTATGGAATCGATGCGGCCTTCGAGACGCGCCCTTCGGGCGCTCCTCAGGCTGAGGAGGTTCTTTGTGCAACCATGAACCTACCTCATGCTGAGGAGCGGTGCGAAGCACCGCGTCTCGAAGCACGCACTGCGCCTATCCAATTGGAGCTTGCTCTAGCGAGCGGCAGACGCCAGTTTCGTCAAGAGCCGTCCACGCAAGGCCTCGATCGGCATTACCTTGCGCGCGGCCTCGGCATCCGATGCAAGCAAGCAGGGCGGCCGCTCCCTCGTCGCATGAATCCAAATGACCGGCACGCCGAGTTCCTGAGCATAGGCGGCGATCAGCGCGGTCCCGCCCGGTCCGGCTGCGGGCCCGCCGTCCCATATCGCGAGCAGCACGTCGCAGCGCTCGACGACCAGCCGGCCCGCGGCCTCGTAAGCCTCCGCCGCGCGCTCGCGGGTGCCGCCGAGCGGGAATACCCTCGCCGCGCGGCCGAGCAGGCGGTGGAAGCATTCCCGCGGGGGCCCGGCGGGAAAATCGCGCTCGTACTCGGCGACCGCGAAAGGCAGCGGCGCCTCGAGCGCAGCACCGCGCTCGAGGGCGATCTCCGCTACGAGCGTGTCCGCCCCTTCGGCAAGAGCGGAGAGTGCGCGCAACAGCGCTGGCCGTTCGGCGATTCCCGCCTCGGCATGGGCGGCCTGCGCCTCGCCGGCGATGCTCTCCAAGAGCGCGATGACTTCGCCGATCTGACGCCGCAAGCGCGGGAGTGCCGACTCGGCCAACCGGTTCGGCCGGTGTCCGGTGACGCCCAGGCGGAGCACGGGCGCCGGCGTGGGTCGGGAGCCTGGCGGTGGCCGATTGGTCGGCATCGAGCGCTCTTCTCCGGGCCGCCGCATCCTCAGTCTTGCAGCGTCTTCCACATCTCCATGTCGCGCTCGGCGGTCCAGATGCGCGGATCGACGACCCCGCTCATCTCGTCGAAGCACCGCGAGACGTTGAACGGCAGGCAATGCTCGAAGATCACCCACTTGCCGTATTTCGGCTCGAGCGCTTTCTTCGTCTCCTCGAACACCGCCTTGAGACCCTTGCCCGCGGCGACGCCGATTTCGACGTGACGGCGCATCTCGCGCAGGAAGCCGGCGGTCGCCGCGATCGCCTTGTCCGCGACCGCCGCCGTCATCATGGCATCGCCGCGGCCGGGCACCAGCTTCTCCGCCTTGAAGGCGCGCAGCTTCTCGAGTGTGGCGGGCCATTCCTTGAGGTAGGCGTCGCCGCAGTAGGGCGTCGTGCCCTCTTCCACCAGGTCGCCCGAGAAGAGCACCCGCTCCTTGGGGAGCCAGGCGATGGTGTCGCCCTTGGAGTGGCCCTTGCCGATGTGCTTCAGCTGCACCTCGGTCTTGCCCAGCCACAGCGTGAGCTCGGCGTCGAAGACGAGGTTCGGCCAGGTGAGGCCGGGCACCGATTCGACGGCGCGGAAGAGGCGCGGGAAGCGCTGCACCTCGCTCTCGAAATCCTGCCGGCCGCGCTCCTTGATGAGCTCGTAGGTCCCCCGGCTCGCGATGACGTACTCGGCCTTGTAGGCGGAAGCCCCCATCACCCGCACCGCGTGGTAGTGGGTCAGCAGCACGTACTTGACTCGCTTGCCGGTGACCTCGCGGACGTGGCGGATCACGTCCTCCGCCATGACCGGCGTGGCGCGGGTGTCGATCACCATGACGCCGTCGTCGCCGATGATGACGCCGGTGTTCGGGTCTCCCTCGGCGGTCAGGCAATAGGCGTTTTCGGCGAGCTTGACGAAGCTCTCGCGCTTCTCGGCGAGATCGGCTTGGGAAGCGAATGCCTTGGCTGCCATCGGACCTCCTCGAAGGCTCAAGCGCGATGCGCGGCAACGGCATTATTAAAGCCTATCGAAGCGAGGCGCCAACGCCAAATGTCGGCCCTCGCGGCTTTCCCCACTGGCCCCGCGAGCGGTCCATTTGCGAGAGATCAATTGACGGGGCAATTTTGCTCGTCTAGCTCTTGCGCCTGACACTCGAGCAACGTGAGCTCGGCATCGCGGCGGAGACATAGATCGTTGTTGATCCTCGGCATTCACCCCGCGTGGCACGATTCGGCCGCCGTTCTGCTCGACGATTACCGACTGGTCGCGGCGGTACAGATGGAGCGCCTCACGCGCGTCAAGGGCGATGGCGACGGCATTCCGGAGGCGGCCATCGACGAGGTGCTGGCGATCGGCGGCATCACGCGACGCGAGGTCGACGTGGTTGCCATGACGCGCGGCGTCTTTCCGCGCCCGCTCCTGCGTTGGGGCCTCCTCCAGAAAATCCGCATGCATCTGCCCGACCGGCGCGCCAAGCGCCCGAAATCGATCGAGGGCCAGATGCAGGCGCGGGAGGAGCCGGAGGCAATCAAGCTCTTGAACCACGAGCGCTTCCGCGCCGAGCTCGGCTTTCGTTCCGATGTCTCGCTCTTCTTCTGCAATCACCACTTCGCGCACGCGCTTTCCGCACTCTTCTTCACGGAATGGGACGACGCCCTCGTCTACACGGCGGACGGCGGCGGCGACAACGTCCAGTATAGCGCGCGCCGGCTGGCCTCGGGAGAGCTCCGCACGCTCTTCGGCGACGACCGGGAGCTGCTCAAGCCTCGGCGCATCGACAGCCTGGGCATGGCCTATGGTCTCGCGACCTCGGCACTCGGCTTCAGAATGCTGCGCCACGAGGGCAAGCT
>DATNIJ010000253.1:0-13695 GCA_035604475.1 Alphaproteobacteria bacterium | reverse complement strand
CCGTGCAGGACATCCGCGTCGGCGGCCGGCAAAGCAACGCCGCGTACCAATTCACGCTCCAGGGCGACAGCCTGTCGGCACTCTACGAATGGGTGCCGAAGCTGACCGACGCCCTCCAGCACGTGCCCGAGCTCTCGGACGTCAACTCCGATCAGCAGCAGAACGGCCTCGAGACCGACCTGGTCATCGATCGCGATACCGCTTCGCGGTTGGGCGTCACGGCGAGCCAGATCGACAATACGCTCTATGACGCCTTCGGACAGCGTCAGGTGTCGACGATCTTCAATCCGTTGAATCAGTACCACGTCGTGATGGAGGTCGCACCGCAGTTCTGGCAGAGCCCGGACACGCTGAAGGAGCTCTACGTCAGCACTTCCGGCGGTGCGGTCGGCGGCGTGCAGTCGACCAACGCGGTCGCAGGGACGGTGGCGAAGAGCAAGACCACGAGTGCGACGAGTGTGGCATCCGTCGCCATGGATGCGGCGCGCAATCTCGCCATGAATCAGTTGACCGCGGTCGGCAAGAACAGCGCCTCGACCGGAGCACCGGTGTCGACCGCGGCCGAAAGCATGGTGCCGCTCGCCGCTTTCAGCCATTACGGCCCGGGCAAGACCCCGCTCGCGGTGAACCACCAGGGGCTCTTCGTCGCGAGCACGATCTCGTTCAATCTGACCCAGGGGAAGGCGCTGAGCGATGCCGTTCGCGTCATCAACGAGACGATGAACAAGCTCGGCGTGCCCGCCAGCATCCACGGCAGCTTCCAGGGTACCGCGAAGGTCTATCAGGACTCGCTCGCCAACGAGCCCATCCTCATTCTCGCGGCACTGGGTGCCATCTACATCGTTCTCGGCATGCTCTACGAGAGCTACATTCACCCGATCACCATTCTCTCCACGCTGCCTTCGGCCGGCGTGGGTGCCGTGCTGGCGCTGATGATATGCAACACCGAATTCACTATCATTGCGCTCATCGGCGTGTTTCTCCTCATCGGAATCGTGAAGAAGAACGCGATCATGATGATCGATTTCGCGATCGACGCGCAACGCAACCAGAAGCTCGATGCGCGCGAGGCCATCTATCAGGCCTGCATCTTGCGCTTCCGTCCGATCATGATGACGACGATGGCGGCCCTTCTCGGCGCGCTGCCCCTTGCGATCGGGCTCAGCCAGGGCGGGGAGCTGCGGCGCCCGCTCGGCATCGCCATCGTCGGCGGCCTTATTTTGAGCCAGATGCTGACGCTCTTCACTACGCCGGTGATCTATCTCTATCTCGACCGCTTCCGGGTCTGGAGCCTACGCAAGCGCGTCTTCCGCCGCACGCGCTCGCCCGGAGCGCCGGAAGCGGCGGCGGGAGAATGAGCGGGTCTTGGACCGTGCGCCCCGGCTGGCCGTGGCGGGAAGAGGGGGAAGCGGGAATGGCGCGTGGTCATGGACGATTGCTCGCGGTGGCGGCCCTCGCCGCCTCGCTCGCCGCCTGCACGGTGGGGCCCGATTACGTGCGGCCCACGGTCGTAGCGCCCGCCGCCTACAAGGAGGTCGCGGGCTGGAAGCTCGGCCAGCCGCGCGACGCCGCAGACCGCGGCCCCTGGTGGGCGGTCTACCAGGATGCGGTGCTCGACGGGCTGGCGCGGCAGGTCGAGGTCTCGAACCAGAACCTCAAGGCATCCGAAGCGGCCTATCGCGCGGCCGTTGCGGTCGTCCAACAGGCGCAGGCGGCGCTCTTTCCGACCATTACGCTCAACGGCTCGGCGACGCGCTCCAAGGCGAGCGGGGGCGGCGGCGGCGGTTCGTCGGCGCATGGCGCGCCGAAGGCGATCAGCCTGTACGAGCTCACGCTCGGCACCACCTGGGACATCGACGTCTGGGGGCGCATCCGCCGCACCATCGAGAGCGATGTCGCGAACGCTCAGGCGAGTGCCGGCGACCTCGCCTCGGCGCGCCTCTCCGCGCAGGCCGCCCTTGCCACCGCTTATTTCCAGCTTCGCGTGGAGGACGAGCTCAAGGATCTGCTCGAAGATGCCGCCGAGGGCTATGCGCGCTCGCTCGAGATCACCCGCAACAAATATACGGCGGGCACGGCCGCGCGCTCGGACGTGGCCCAGGCCGAGACGCAGCTCGAGGCCACCCAGGCGCAAGCGATCAACGTCGGCGTCCAGCGCGCGCAGCTCGAGCACTCGATTGCCGTGCTGATCGGCAAGCCGCCGGCGGATTTTGCGATAGCACACGTCAAGCGATCGATCAGCGAGATGCCGGTCGTGCCGCCGGGAATGCCCTCGGCCCTGCTCGAGCGCCGTCCCGACATCGCGGCGGCCGAGCGCCGGGTCGCCGCGGCGAACGCGCAGATCGGCGTCGCCATCGCCGCCTATTATCCCGACCTCACGCTCTCGGCCTCCTACGGCTACCTCAGCAACAAGCTCGCGAACCTGATCCAGGCGTCGAACAACCTGTGGTCGCTCGGGCCCCAGCTCGCGGAGACCGTGCTCGACTGGGGTGCGCGCAGTGCCCAGGTCGACGCCGCGCGCGCGAGCTACGACCAGAGCGTCGCGACCTATCGCCAGACGGTGCTTGCCGCCTTCCAGCAGGTCGAGGACGAGTTGGCGGCACTGCGCATTCTCGCGGAGCAGGCCAAGGCGCAGGCGGTGGCCGTCCAATCGGCCAAGGAGGCGGAGCGGCTGATCTTCAATCAATACAAGGCCGGTACGATCGATTATACGAGCGTCGTCACGGCGCAGGTCGCGGCCCTCAGCAACGAGGAGGCGGAACTGACCATCCGGCAGAATCGCCTGGTGGCGAGCGTCACCTTGATCGAAGCACTCGGTGGGGGCTGGGCTGCCTCGCAGCTGCCGGCGGGCGGCGAGGTGAACCCCGGCCCCTTCTCCTCGGGGCCGAGCGAGGCCGAGCGGACCGGCCAGCCGTGAGGGCCGAAGGGACGCTATCCCGGGAGCTGCCCGAACCTTAAGCTAAGGAAGGGAAGGCGCCGGTGCCAGCCGGCCGAATGTTGTCCGTTCGTCGCCACCGCAATGCCGGCATCCGGGTCCTAACGCATGCTGCCTCGCCTGTCGCGCCCTATGGTCGTCCCGCTGATCGTGGCGTGCGCGCTTTTCATGGAAAATCTCGACGGCACGGTGATCACCACGGCGTTGCCGGCCATGGCGCTCTCGTTCGATACGAGCCCCATTCGGCTGAGCCTCGGCGTCACCGCCTACATGCTGAGCCTCGCGGTGTTCATCCCGGTGAGCGGCTGGGTTGCCGACCGCTTCGGCGCGCGCACCGTCTTCCGCCTGGCCATCGCCGTCTTCATTCTGGGATCGATCCTCTGCGGGCTCTCGATGGGTGTCCTCGAGTTCGCCGCGGCGCGCGTGCTTCAGGGCATCGGCGGCGCCATGATGGTGCCGGTCGGACGACTCATCATGATCCGCCGGGTCGAGAAATCCGAGCTCGTCCGCGCCATGGCGTACCTCACCGTGCCGGCCCTCATCGGCCCGGTCTTGGGCCCGCCGGTGGGCGGCTTCATCACGACCTACGTCTCCTGGCGCTGGATCTTCTTCCTCAACGTGCCGATCGGCATCCTCGGCATCGTCCTCGTCACCTATTTGATCGAGAACTACCGGGAAGCGGAGACCTGGCCGTTCGACTGGATCGGCTTCCTCTTGACCGGCACGTCGCTCACTTGCCTCATGTACGACTTCGACCTCGTGGGGCATCCCGGGGAAAGCGGTTGGCTCGCGTGGGTTCTCCTGGGCGTTGGCGCCGCGAGCGGCGCCTTGGCGCTCCTGCATTCAAAGCTCCATCTCCATCCGCTCATCGACCTCACGCTGCTCGACGTGCCGAGCTTCGCCAAGACCGTCGCCGGCGGCTCGATCTTCCGCATGTGCGCCGGCGCGCTTCCGTTCCTGCTGCCGCTCATGCTGCAGGTCGGCTTTGGCATGAGCGCATTCGCCTCTGGCCTTTTGACTTTCGCGAGCGCCGTCGGCTCATTCACGATGAAGATATCGACGCGCCCCATCCTCAGGCGCTTCGGCTTCCGCAACGTGCTCATCGGCAACGGCATCATCAGCGCCGTCTCGCTCGTCGTGTGCAGCTTCTTCACCATATCGACGCCGAGCTTCCTCATTTTCGCGGTCTTGCTCGCCGGCGGGTTTTTCCGCTCGCTGCAATACACCAGCCTGAACACGCTGACCTTCGCCGACATCCTGCCGCAGAGGCTGAGCGGGGCGACAAGCATCTCGAGCATGATGCAGCAGCTCTCAAACGGCATGGGCATAGCGCTCGGCGCCGTGCTGCTGCACGGCATGCTGGCGTGGCGCGGCGCTGCAGCAGGGGCGCTCTCGGCAGGCGATGCGCGGGTCGCCTTCGTCATCGCGGGCCTCCTCTCGCTCTTCTCGCTCCCCTTCTTCCTGGGCCTGGCCGCGGACGCCGGTGCGGAGGTCAGCGGGCACCAGGCGAGGCCGGCGGCCGCTCGCCCGGCCCTCTCGCCGGAAGCGCCCGGCAAAGCCGGCCACGAAGCGCCCTCGGAGCCCGAGGTACCGTCCGAGTCACGCCAAGAGCCGCGCAAGGCGAGAGGAGGGTGACATGACCGACACGCCGGCGAACGATGACGAAGGACGCATCCGCCAATGGCTGAGCGAGCTCTCCGAGCATGTGCGCGCGGTAGATTTTTCCGGCGCGCGGCGACTCTTCGCCGAGGACATGGTGGCATTCGGCACCTTCAGCGACTTCCTCGTCGGGCGCGAGGCGGTCGAGCGCCTCCAGTGGCGCAAGGTCTGGCCATCAATCGCGGGTTTCCGCTGGCGCCTCGACGAGGTCAAGGCGATGGTCGGAGCCGACCGGCTCTTTGCCGTCGCCATGGCCTCTTTCGACTCGACCGGCTACAGCCGCGACGGCGAGCCCTATGAGCGGCCCGGCCGCGCCACGGTCGCCTTCCGCCGGCGTGCGATCGGCGAGGACTGGATCGCCCATCACACGCACATGTCGCTCTGCCGCGGCGTGCCGCAGCAGTCGTTCGGGAGGAAGCCGTGACAGGCGGGAGCTAGGCCCCATGTCGCGGGCGTCCATCGCTGCACTCGTGCGCGCCGAGCTCGAGGCCCTCGGCATTCCCGGCTGCTCGCTCGCGGTCGTGGCGCGCTGCGGCGCCGCCTGGGCCGAAGGCTTCGGCTATGCCGATCTCATGAGCGCGCGACGCGCGACAGCGGACACCTCCTACCACCTCTTCTCGGGCACCAAGCTCTTCACGGCGTCAGCCGTCCTGCAGTTGGCGGAGGCTGGGAAGTTGGCACTCGACGACGCGGTCACCGCGCACCTGCCGGAATATCGCTCGCTTCGGATGGTCACGCTTCGGCATTTGTTGAGCCACACTTCCGGCTTGAGAGACACGTTGGGCGCCATGCTGGCGGTTCACTTCGCGGATGAGGCAGCCCCCGACACTGCCGCGGCACTCGGGCGCTTCCGTATCGCGGCGAGGAGGCCGCCTGGCCGAAGGGTCGAATACCGCAACGTCAACTACGCGCTCTTGGGCGAGGTAGTGAGCCGCGTCTCCGGCCGGCCCTTCACGTCCTATGTGCGGGAGCGCCTGCTCGAGCCGCTCGGCATGAAGGCTGCGTTCTCCAGTCGTGCGACGGCGAGTGCTTATGCCGCCACCGGCTATATGGGGGCCTGGGAACCGGCCCGGTTTCTCTTCAGGCTGCGCTTTCCCAAGACCGCGCGCCGGCTCATCCGCTCGCGCATCGGCGGCTTGATCGAGCTCGCACCCTACGACCTGGACACCGCGGCGATCGGCGGCCTGGTCGGCCCGGTGACCGGCTTTCTGCCCTTCGTGCTCGCGCAGCTCAACGGCGGGCGCGGCATCCTGAGCCAAGCCTCGACCGCACTCATGCAGACGCTTCAGGCGCGAGGCCGCGCCGGTATTGAGGCCAGGTTCGGCGTCGGCCTCGGCTGGAAGATCGGCGAGACGGCCGGCCGGCGCTTCCTCAACCACGAGGGAGGAGGGGCGGGCTTCACTTCCGAGACACGTATATATCCTCGCGAAGGTCTCGGCATGGTCATTGCCATGAACCGCCTTGTCGGTACCAAGAGCTGCTCGCTGGCGCATCGCATTTGCGAGGCGCTCTGCGATGCGCGCGACGCGCTCTTCGACGCGGGTTGAGAGGCGCGCGCCCCGCCGCGACGTAGGGTGGAGATCGAGCGCAATCGCGCCGCTAGCTCGAGCCCTCGCCGGCGAGGATCGGTCCCGACAGCAGCAAGACGCCGCCGCTCACCACGAGCGCCATGCCGAGCCATTGCACGGCAGTGGGACGCTCGCCGAGAAAAAGATAGCTCAAGAGCACGGTGACGAGAGGGTAGGTCGCGGTCAAGGGCACGATGACCACGGCCTTGCCGTGAGCGAGGGCCAGGTAGAAGAGCAGCAATCCGCTGGCCATGCCGACGCCGGAAAGAAGGCCGTAGATATTGAGGGGCGCCTGCCAAGGCAGCACCTGGCCCATCCGCAGGAAGATCGCCACGGCGAGGCAGCCGAGGGCAACGCCGACGGCGACCTCCGCGAGGTAGATCGCAAGCGGTGCCATCTGCCGGTTGAGCGCCAGCTTGCCGAAGAAGCCCCACAGCCCCCAGGCGAGGATGATGGCGGCGGATAGCAAGAGTACGGTCAATGTCTGTCGCATGCGGCCTCCAAAGCCTGCTCCGTTTGCGGGAAAGATCGCCTCATCATGCACCCTCCCGGCGCCATGCGCTCCGTCTCAAGGGACAAGAGGCCGAGGGACCCGGCGATTTTGTATCACCCATTTGCCTATGCGAACACCTGGCCCGCTCGCGGTGCAATTGACTTGATCGGAGCGACTTGTGTTCCTAGTCTGGCAGCGATGAGGGGATGACGTGGCCAGCCGCACGATTCGAGTTCATGATCTCTCGCCGGATGCATTTGCCCCTTTTGGGGAGGTCATCCGGCCATTTCGCGCCGCCGGGCAAGGTGTCGAAACCGCCTATGATCCCATGACGAGCGCCACGGAAGCGAAGCTGATATTGAGCAATGGGCAGCCTCGGCTCTGGATCATGCATCTCTGCCGCGTCGGCGTGAAGTTCAGCAAGATCGCGCGCCACCGCAAAGTGACGCAGTGCCTCGGCTCGCTTCACGGCAGGGAGTGGCTGATCGCGGTTGCCCCGCCTGGCGATCTCTCTGACAGCGCGCGTCCTCGCCTGGAAGAGATCGTCGGCTTCCGCGTGCCGGGCGACTGCGTCATCAAGCTGCACGCCGCGACGTGGCATGCCGGGCCGCATTTCGTCCACGACGAATGCCTCTTCTTCAACCTGGAGAATATGGACACCAACAAGGCCGACTTTCATGCGGTCGATCTCGGGGTCGAGTGTCAATACGAGGCAGTGGGCCGCCCTCGGCCTCGCTCGCGCGCCACGCGATCGAAATAGTCGCGGCAGGCCGCGACCGTCGCGTCTTCAGTGACGCGGCTGGCGGTGCCCACGGCGAATTTCCCTCTCCTCCTTCAGGAGGAGAGGGTCAGGGTGAGGAGGTCAGCGAGCGAGGCGCACTTTGCTTCGCAGAAGTGCGCCCTCCTCACCTTCCCATGGCGTTCGCGATGGGCCCCTCCCTCTCCTCCTAAAGGAGGAGAGGGGATAGTAACCAGCCAGGAAGAGTCTCGATGACGGTCACCGTCAGAGCGATGCGAGCGGAGGACGTCGATGCCGCGGACCGGGTCTTCCGGCGCGCCTTCGGCACCTTCTTCGGGCTCAAGGAGCCCATGAGCTTCCGCGGCGACGCGGAGCTCGTCCGCACGCGCTTTGCCACCGATCCGGCCGCCGCCTTCGTGGCCGAAGCGGGCGGGCGCATCGTCGGCAGCGTGAACGCCATGGACTGGGGCAGCGTCGCGCCGCTCGGGCCCGTCGCCGTCGACCCCGACGATTGGGGCCGCGGCATCGCGCGCGAGCTGATGCCGCCGATCCTCGAGCTCTTCGCGCGGCGCGGCGTCACGCTCGCGGGCCTCTTCACCCATCCGCACAGCCCGAAGCACATCCGCCTCTACGAGCGCTTCGGCTTCGAGGTCGGCTCGCTTACGGCCGTCATGGCCAAAGAGGTCGCCGCGCGCGAAGGACGAGCGGAGGGCTTGGAGCTTCTCTCGGCGCTGTCCCCCTCCGCGCGCAGAGACGCGGTTCTCGGCTGCCGGGCGGTCGCGTCCTCGCTCTACGACGGGCTCGACCTCGGCCGCGAGATCGAGGCCGTGGTCGGGCGCAAGCTCGGCGACTGCCTCCTTCTCCGCGAGCGGAGCGGGCCGCCGCGTACGGCACCCATCGCCGGCTTCGCGGTCTGCCATCATGGTGCGGGCAGCGAGGCGATCGCGGGCACGCTCTTCGTCAAGTTCGCGGCCGTGCGCAAGGCTGCCGAGGCGGATTTCGCCGAGCTTCTCGATGGCTGCGAGCGTCTGGCGGCGGCACTCGGCGCCGGGCGCGTCGTTGCCGGCGTGAACACGGGCCGGCGCCAGGCCTACCGCCTCATGCGCGCGGCCGGCTACCGCACCACCATGAACGGCGTTGCCATGCACCGGCCCGATCAGCCCGGCTACGACCGGCCCGAGATTTTCGCCATCGACGATTTGCGCTAGGGCGGCGGCGATAGTAAATGAAGTCCTGGCACCGGGGCGGGGCGGAGAGAAGTCCGCAGCCGCGGCGGAAGAGCCCGCGATCGTCGCAGCCCTCGAGGGAACGGGATGAGCCAGGACGACTACCCCGATCTCGCAGCACCGCCGCAGAACCTGGCGCTGGTGACCTTCGGCACCATGCTCGCCACGATTATGCAGGCGCTCGATACGACGATCGCCAACGTGGCCTTGCCGCACATGCAAGGGAGCTTCTCGGCCACCCTCGACCAGATCGCCTGGGTGCTCACCTCCTATATCGTCGCGGCGGCGATCATGACGCCGCCGACAGGCTGGCTCGCGGCACGCTTCGGCCGCAAGCGCCTCTATTTGACCTCGGTCGCCGGCTTTACCATCGCCTCGGTTCTGTGCGGAGCGGCGCTCACGCTGCCGCAGATGGTCACCTTCCGCCTGCTGCAGGGCGCATTCGGCGCAGCCCTCGTGCCGCTTTCGCAAGCGACGCTGCTCGACGGCTATCCGCGCGAGAAGCACGGCTACGCGATGGCCATCTGGGGGATCGGCATCATGGTGGGTCCGATCCTGGGCCCGACGCTGGGCGGCTGGCTGACCGAGAATTACAATTGGCGCTGGGTCTTCTACATCAACGTGCCCGTCGGCATGCTCGCCTTCTTCATCATCTCGGCCTTCGTGCCCGAGACCCGGCGCAACCGCGGCCTCGGCTTCGATGTCTTCGGCTTCGTCGCCATCAGCCTCGCGATCGGCTGCCTGCAGATGTTCCTCGACCGCGGCGAGCTCAAGGACTGGTTCGGCTCGACCGAGATCGTCGTCGAGGCCGCCCTTTGCGGACTCTTCCTCTACATCTTCCTCGTCCATACCTTCATGGCCGAGCGGCCTTTCATCAGCCCCAGCCTGTTTGCCGACCGCAATTTCTCGGTGAGCCTGCTGGTCATCTTCGTCATCGGCGCGATCCTCTATTCGACCTTGGCGCTCATGCCGCCGTTCCTGCAGAACTTGCTCGACTATCCCGTGGTCACCACCGGTTTCGTGATCGCGCCGCGCGGTATCGGCACCATGATCGCCATGATTCTCGTAGGGCGCATCATCGGCCCCGTGGATGCGCGCCTTCTGCTCGCCATAGGCTTCGCGCTTGCAGCCGTGTCGCTCTATTGGATGGCCAGCTTCTCACTCGATGTCGGCATCAGGGATATCGTCATGAGCGGCCTCGTCCAGGGCATCGGCTTGGGCTTCATTTGGGTGCCGGTGACGGCGATCGCCTTCTCCACGCTCGAGCCTTCGCGCCGGACCGAGGCGGCGGGCATGTTCAACCTCATGCGCAACATCGGCGCGTCTGCCGGCATTTCGATCGTCACCGCCCTCCTCGACCGCAGCACGCAGGTTAACCACGAGCAGATCGGCTCCGCCATCACGCCCTACAATCTGCTGCTGAGATCGCCGGAGATCGAACGCGTGTGGGACATCCACAATCAGTTGAAGGCCGCGGCTCTCGACGCTGAGATCACGCGGCAAGCCGCCATGATCGGCTACATCAACGACTATAAGATGATGACGGTGCTGGCCATCGTCTCGATCCCGCTCGTGTTACTTCTCACCAATCCCAGGCGGAAAGAAGTGCCGAAGGAAGCTCCGGCCGCGATCGAGTAGGGCTCGGCGCGGGAGCGCGCGGTCCCCGCGCGGAATGCGGATTAGGCTCCGGTGCCGGCGAGTGCCGCGCCGAACGCCAATCCGAAGAGGGCCACCTGGCTCACGAAGGGGAACTCGCCGGCCTTGAAGGCGGCGATGACTTGGGCGCGGCTCATGAGCACGAGCTCGGTCTCCTCGAGGTCGCCCGAGTCCGCCGCTGCGACCTTACGGCAGCCGCTCGCGCGGAAGAAGTGGGCGGTCTGGCAGCGGTGATTGGCGTTGGTGATGAAGCTGCCGAGCGGCTGCCATAGGGCCGCCTCGTAGCCGGTCTCCTCGAGGAGCTCGCGCTTGGCCGCCGCGAGCGGCGCTTCGCCGGGCGAGAGATGGCCGCCGGGGGCCGCAAGGCATACGCGCTTGGCGCCATGGCGATAGGCTCTCAGCACCAAGATGCGCCCGTCTTCGGTCTCGGCGAAGATGCTGGCGAAGTCCGGCATCGCGAGCTGGTAGAAATTCTCCACGACGCGGCCGTCGGGGAGCTCGATGCGCTGGGCGCTCACCTTGAGGAAGGGGGAGGCGTCGAGAAGCTCCCGCTCGCCACGCACCTCCCATTTGCGGAGATCCCGCTTGCTCATCTGATACGCCTCGGCTCGAGAGCGACGACAAGCGCCTGCAGCTCCAGCCACGACGCCTCGTCGGGTGCCACGAGGACGCGTTTCTCGCTTAAGGCCGGGTCGTAGGCCGAGCCGTCGAGGAAGCGCGCAATACCGCCTGCTTCGCTCGCGATGAGCACGCCCGCGGCGTGGTCCCAGGGCAGCGAGCGCGAGGACAGCATGAAATGGCGCCGCCCCTTGGCGAAATCGATGTACTCGACGCCGCCGCAGAGGCGATTGGCGAGGCTGCCGATCCGGCCGCTTTGCGCGAGCGCGCGCTCGGCCAGGATATTGCCCGCACCCGCCCCATAGGCCGAGCCGATCATACGCGAAAGTGCCACCCCCTTCGCGACGGCAAGCCGCTTGCCGCCCGACCATGCGCCGTGGCCGCGGACGGCCGCCACCGTCTCGTCCGCGAGCGGATCGTGAATCCAGCCCGCCTCCGTGCTGCCGCCGACGATGAGCGCCACGATCGAGGCGAACCCCGCCCGGCCGTGCGCGAAGTTGATCGTGCCGTCGATCGGGTCGAGCACCCAGAGCGGCTTCTCCTCGCCGAGCCGGCGCATGAGTGCCGGGTCCGCCGCCACCGCCTCCTCGCCGAGCACCGCCGTGCCCGGGTAGGCGGCGAGGAGGCGCTCGCCGAGCACCCGCTCGCATTCGACGTCCGCGAGGGTGACGAAGTCGTTGGGTCCCTTCTCGCGCACCTCCGCCTTCTCGAGCGCGCGAAAGTGCCGCATCACCGTCTCGTTCGCGACCTCGCGAATGATTGCGCCGACGCGCTCCCGCCCGCTCTCTCCGATCTCCCCAATCGCCATGTCCTTCACCAGAGGCCCCTATCGCAGTCGCCGCGGAAAGGCTGTATACGCCTGGGACCGGATAGGCAATAACGGGAAAAGGACGGAGGATGGGCGGGGAGGCTCGCACGACCGGCGTCATTCGACGGCCGCGGATTTATCGCCCTCATCCGGACGAACCATCTTGGCCGTAGCGGCGTCCGATCTCTTGTTCATGGCGGGGCTCGCCGGCTGGTTCTGGCTCATCGGGCGGCTGCCCGCGGCCTTGTTGCCGGAAGTGCGCGTGCCCGGGCGTGAATTTGCCGCACCCGTGCTCGGCTTCGCGCTCTTCTCCGTCATGGCGAGTCTTCTCTATCGCTTCGGCGTGCCGGCGCGGCAGCTCTTCCTCGCGGGCAGCGCGCTCGCTGCGTGCGGCCTTTTGCTGACACTCGTCCGACCGCCCGGCCGGCCGGACCGGCGTACGGCGATCGTTGCGGCGATCGCCTTAGCTACCGCACTCCTCATGTTGCTGCCGAAATGGATCGGCGGGGCGCAGTTCTTCGTCTTCCAGGGCAACATCTGGGACCAGATGAGCTATCTCGCGCGAAGCGTGGCCTATCGCGAGTTCTCCTACGGCGATCTCCTGGCCGCCGACCGCACGATGCCGCTTGCCAACGACTTCGTTCTCTTTGCGCGCAGCGAGCTCACCGAGCGGCCCGCCGTGAGCATCGTGCACGCCGCCGCGTCCTCGCTCGCGAGTGCACCCCCGACGCTCAACGCGTATGTTTTCATGGTCTTCCTTCAGCTCCTCGGCTTCTTCGCCCTTGCCTTCGTCCTTGTCGCTTTCGGCGCCTGCGGGGCGATCATGGCGGCGGCCGGCGGAGCCGCATTCGCACTCGGCTTTTTTCTGCAATATATCTTCGACATCAATGCCTGGAGCGAGCTTGCGGGCCTGCCCGTGATGCTGCTCGCGGGAGGCTCGGCACTGCTCCTCTTGACTCCGGCAAGGGAGGGCGAGCCAAGAGGCGACGCTTGGCGGCTCGCGAGCGTCGTGGCCCTCGCCCTTGCCGGTGCCCTCTACCTCTATCCGGAATGCGTGCCGATCTACGCCGCTCCGTTGGCATTCGTTGCCCTTCTCGCAGGGGCTCGGCACCGGGCGCAGTCGATGCAGCTCGCAGCGGCAGCACTCGTCGCCATCGTGTTAACACTGCCGTGCTGGGACGGCACGATGGACGTCCTCTTCCGGCAGATCCATTCCGCCGTGACCCGGACGAACGACTGGTTCGCCTATTACCAGCGCTATCTCATCCCGCTCGACCTCTCCGATCTCTTCACCGCCGCGTACAAAGGCGGCCAATTCCCCCACGAGAGGCTCGGGCAGGTGGCGCTCTTCGTGCCGATCGATCTCATGAGCGGCCTCTTCGGCCTCTACTTCCTTCAGCCCCCACCCGCGCTCGCGCTGGCGCTCCGCGTCCTTTGGCGCCTCGTCGTGCTGGCGGGGCTCGTGGCCCTCCTCGCCTGTGCCTTCCGTGAGCTCTTCCTATGGCTTCGCCGCGGCCGCGCTCGACCCGCAAGCCGGCTCGCGCTGTGGACGCTCCTGGCATTGCCGACCCCGCTGCCGCTCGTGGTGATGGGGAAGCTGTGGGCCGCGGGCAAGGCGATCAGCATGATCGGCCCCTTCCTCTTCCTCTTGGCCGCGGCCCCGCTCTTGATGCCCGCTGCCAGGGATGCGGCCGGAGGGGCCAGGTTGCGCTGGCGCCAACTCCCGGCCCTGCTTTTCGTCGTTGCCCAACTCGGCTTCGGCGTCGCGCGGCCGATCGCCGCCGCGCATCCCGACGGCATCCATTATGCCGCCCCACCCTATCCGAGCATCCAGCTCGCCAAATACAAGACCGCACTCTCCTGGGACCTGGCGGCGCGCGATGAAGCGCTCAGGCGCTGCCGCCGCATAGCGGTCGATGTCGAGAACCCTTTCCTCGAGCGCTATGCGCAGCTCCATCTCAGCGAGCTCGCTTCCGTCTGGTGGTCGCTCAGG
>DATNIJ010000252.1:0-8508 GCA_035604475.1 Alphaproteobacteria bacterium | reverse complement strand
TCGCGGCTGTCGACCTTCGAGCAGGCGAGCACCTTGGCGAAATTGCCGCTCGAGAACACCTCGTCCGCCGCGAGCACACAGGCGAAGGTGATGCGCTCCTCGCGCACCTCGACCCCGGCATCGCCCAAGAGCTTGATCACGCGCTGGCGCGTGATGCCGGCGAGGAAGCAGCCGTTGACCACGGGGGTCGAGGCGACGGCGTCCTTGACGATGAAGAGGTTGGCGCTCGCGAACTCGGCGACGTTGCCGGCCGAGTCGAGCATGATCGCGTTCTCGTAACCGCGCTCCCGCGCGTCCCTGAGCGCGCGCGAGACGTTCGGATAGAGGCAGGAGGCCTTGGCCTCGGTGGGGGCCGTCTCCGGCGTGGGGCGGCGGAAGGGCGAGAGGCAGGCGCTGAACGGCACGTCCTTGGGCATCGGCGAATCGTAGACCGAGAGCACGAAGCGCGTGGTATCCGGGTCGGGCTCCACGCCGCCGCCCTCGGCGAAGAACATCGGGCGGATGTATAGCTCGGCGTCGGGCGGGAACTTGGCCACGGCCTCGCGCGCCAGCCGCTCGATCTCCTTGGCCTCGACCTTGGGCTTGAGGCCCATGCCGAGCGCCGACTTGATGGCGCGCGCGCAATGGAGGTCGAGATCGGGGATGCGGCGCTGGAAGGCGCGGGCGCCATCGAAGACGGTGGCGCTCAGCCATGCCGCCTGGGTGAGCGGACCCATGATCAGCGGGTTGCCCTCGAGCCACTTGCCGTCGATGTAGCTCCAGGCCCGTCTGCCAGCTTCTCCAGCCATAACTCAGGCCTCCTTCTTGCTTTTCCGATCTCGATTTTCCGGTTTCGATTTTCCGGTCCCGATTTCCTTGGGGGCCAGCATAGCGGCTGAGGGCCGCTTGTCCACCCGGGTGGCTCGCGCAGCAGGGTTGTGCCCGCTGCAAGGGAGGCGTGGCGGGAGAAAGCAGGAGGGGGGGTCGGCCCGGGTCGTGCTCTCAGGGTGCGCGCGGATTGAGGATGACGCCGTGACGCAGCAAGGGCTTGCCGTTGACGGTGACGGCTTTGGCCCGGGCGAAGATGGCCGTCTCGAGCTCGGCCGCATGCCAGTCGGGATGGGCAAGGAGGAGGCGGGCGGCAAGGGCTGCCACGCGCGGTGCGGCATAGCTCGAGCCCGAGGCCTGCTCCTCCTCGCCGGCGAAATTGACGACCCGGATATTCTCGCCGGGGACCGCGAGATCGACCGTGCCCCTACCCCAGTTGGCATCCCGCGCGGGCCGCCCGGTCAGGAGATCGGCCGAGGTCACGGTGATCTTGTTGGCAAGCTCGAGGGCGGCCGGGTAGAGGGGCCTCTGGTCGAGATCGCGCCCGTCGTTACCCGCGGAGACGACGATGAGCATCTCCGGGTGGCGCCGTGCCGCCGCGGCGAAGCTCTGCCATTCCTCGCGATCCTCGCTGCCGAGCGAGAGCGTGAGGATGGCCGCACCCTTCGCCGCGGCGTCGTCGATGAGGGCGGCAAATCGGCTCATGTCCGGGCGCGGATAGCGGTAGGGAATGAGGCGCGTCTGCGGGGCTTCGCGCAAGAGCACGCTCGCGGTCTTGGTGCCGTGGCGCTCGGGGAAGAAAGGCGAGACGACCGGATGGCGATCGAAGGGCCGCGCATCCATCTCCCAATAGTCATAGCCGAGCGGCCGGCCTGCCGCATCGCGCGCCAGATGCGCGGCGATCTCGGGCAGGAGATAGTTAACGCCGGTGTCGACCTGGGCGACGGTGACCCCGCCCGGATCGCGGCCGCCCGGCGGGTCGGCATCGAGGAGCTCGCGCTGTCCGGTCGGCTCCATGCGGGCGTCGAGCAGCTCGACGGCCGCGGCATGCCCGCTCTCGTCGTAGAGCAGGCGGCGGCCGCTTGCCAGAAAGCACCCCTCGCCGGCCACGGCGGCAAGGCGCGGCCGGGGGCCGCTCGCTCCCGGCTCGTCGTATTCGGCGAGGAGTGTGAGGATTCGGCCGCCGCGCATGTAGCCCTCAAGCAGCACCTGGCCGCCGCCGCTCAAGGCGAGGGTCCATTTGGTGCCGAGCGGCGGTCCGCGCGGGGGAATGGGCTCTTGGCGCGCCGAGAGGGCGCCGGGCACTTGCGCCGCCATTTGTGCGGGCGTCCATTTTGCGTCGCCGCAGCCCAGCATGAGGGCCAAGCGAAGCGTCTCCGCCGGATCGGCGGGCTCGGCAGCAAACGCCGCGCCGTCAAAGCCGGCGAGCGCTGTGGCGAGGGCCAGCGCGAAAATGGTCGTCCGCATTGTGCAAGCTTGGCCGAGACGGGCCTTCGCGTAAAGTGCGGCGCTGGTGAGGCGGTGGTGTTTAGGTTAGCTTCGCCCCATGTCTCGGCCGGACCTTGCCCGCCTCGCTGTCACCTGCCTCCGCCTGCTACCGCCCGAGCGCGCGCACCGCGCGACCATCTGGCTTTTGCGCCAGGGCCTCGCAGCACCGGCGCGCGGGCCAGATGATGCGATCCTCGCGACGCGCGTCTTCGGCCTCGACTTCCCCAACCCGATCGGGCTTGCCGCCGGCTTCGACAAGGATGCCGAGGTGGCAGACGCGATGCTTGCGCTCGGATTTGGCTTCGTCGAGATCGGCACCGTGACACCCGAGCCCCAGCCCGGCAACGAGAGGCCTCGCCTCTTCCGCTTAGCTGAGGACCGCGCCCTCATCAACCGGCTCGGCTTCAACAGCGCAGGCCTGGCCGCCACTGTACGGCACCTCGCCGCCAGGCGCGGCGGGCGCGGCGTCGTCGGCGCCAATCTCGGCAAGAACAAGGAGAGCCACGACGCGGCGGCGGATTATCGCCGCGGCGTGGCAGCGCTGGCGGCGCACGCGGACTATCTCGCGATCAATGTCTCCTCGCCCAACACGCCGGGCCTGCGCGCGCTGCAGGGACGCGACTCCCTCGATGCGCTCATCGGTGCCGTGCAACGGGCGCGCGCCGAGGCAGGTGCTGCGCGGCCTCCGATCCTCCTCAAGATCGCCCCCGATTTAGCACCCGAGGATTGCCGCGACATCGCGCAAGTCGCGCTGTCGCGCAGTCTCGACGGGTTCATCGTCGGCAACACCACGCTCTCTCGCCCGGCGACGCTCAAGAGCCGTCATCGCGGCGAGGCGGGAGGGCTCTCGGGGCCGCCGCTCATGGCGCTCTCGACCCGCATCCTCGCCGAAATGTATCGCCTGAGCGAGGGCCGCATCCCCATCGTGGGCGTGGGCGGCATCGCAAGCGGGGCGGACGCCTACGCGAAGATTCGCGCGGGCGCCTCGCTGGTGCAGCTTTACACGGCCCTCGTCTATGCGGGGCCGGGTCTCATCGCGCGCATCAAGTCCGAGCTCGCCGGCCTCCTCCGCCGCGACGGCTTCCGCGCGGTCGCGGAAGCGGTCGGCGCCGATCACCGCTGAGCCCCGCACTCTGCGCAAGCTTGTTTCGGCAAGCATCGCGATACCCCCTTCCAAAGTGCCCCGCGCCGTGGCAAAAGGCGCCGGCCATGAGCCCGTCCGACTCCCACACGCAGAGCGTGGTGCCGCGGCCGGCGGCGATTCCCTTCTATCCCGGGATCGCACCCTTCGCCCAGCACTACGACGGCTTCGTGCTCGACCTGTGGGGCGTGATCCACGACGGGATCTCGCCCTATCCCGGTGTTGCCGACACGCTCGGCCGCTTGAAGCGGCTCGAGAAGCGCGTGATCCTCCTCTCGAACGCGCCGCGCCGCTCGGCCGAGATCGTGAGCGCCATGGCGAAGAAGATGGGGATCGGTCCCGAGCTCTATGACGAGCTCATTTCCTCGGGCGAGGCCGCCTACTGGGCGCTGCGCCGGCGCGACGAGCCGTTCTTCGCCAACCTCGGGCGCAAATGCTATCTGATGGGCCCGGAGCGCGATCACGGCATGCTCGGCGGGCTCGATCTCCATCGCGTCGAGCGCATGGAGGAGGCCGAGTTCATCCTCGCGACCGGCGTCGACTGGGACGACGACAAGCTCGACATCTACGAGCCGGCCCTCGCGGTCGGCGCGAGCAAGCGCCTGCCGATGATCTGCGCCAATCCGGACCTCGTGGTGATCCGCGGCGGGAAGCGCGTGCTCTGCGCCGGCACGCTCGCCCGGCGCTACGAGGAGCTGGGCGGGCAAGTGCGCTACTTCGGCAAGCCCTATCCGCCCATCTACGAGCTCTGCTTCGCGCACATGGGCATTGCCGAGCGCGCGCGCATCGTGGCGATCGGCGACTCACTGCGCACCGACATCGCAGGCGCTGAGGCCGCAGGCATCGCTGCCGTGCTGGTCACCGGCGGCATCCATGCCGAGGAGCTCGGCATCGCGCACGGCGAGCACCCGGATCCCCAGGCGCTCGCCGAGGCCTGCGCGCGGGCGGGCCACATCCCGATCGCTGCGATACCGGCGTTCGTGTGGTGAGGGGTGCTCGCCAGCGCAAGTTCTAATTGCATAGGCACAGTGCGTGCTTCGAGACGCGGCGCTTCGCACCGCTCCTCAGCATGAGGCAGGTTCATGATCGCACAAAGAACCTCCTCAGCCTGAGGGGCGCCCGAAGGGCGCGTCTCGAAGGCCGCACCGATTCCATCCAGCCGGAACTTGCTCTACGTCACTCCGCGGCCTCGGGCTTGGATTTCGGCTGGGTCCATCCTTGGGCAGTCCTATCGTCCTCGGCGCGGGCCTCGACCCAGCGCTCGCCTTGGGGCGTCTCCTCGAGCTTCCAAAAGGGCGCCTTGGTCTTGAGCCAGTCGACGAGGAAACGGCAGGCCTCGAAGGCGGCGTCGCGGTGGGCGGAGGCGGTCGCCACCAGCACGATGCGCTCGCCCGGCTCGAGCCTGCCGTAACGGTGGATGATCAGGCTCGCGGCAAGGGGCCAGCGCGCGTGCGCCTCGGCCTCGATCTCGGCGAGCTTGCGCTCGGTCATGCCGGGATAATGCTCGAGCGTCATCGCACTGATGGCACCGCCGGAAGCGACCTCGCGCACCAGGCCGACGAAGCTCACCACGCCGCCGATCTGGTGCTTGCCCTCGACCAGGGCCTGGATCTCGCGGGCGGGATCGAAATCCTCGCGTTGCACGCGGATCATGCTCAGCCCCCCGTCACCGGCGGGAAGAGGGCCACCTCGTCGCCCGGCTCGAGGCGCCGGTCAAGCCGCGCGAACTCCTGGTTGACCGCGACGCGCACGACCGAGAGGTCTCTCAAGGCCGCAGCGTATCCGGGCCCGCGCGATTTCAACCATTCGAGCAGCGCCGCCACGTCGGTGACCTCCTTGGGCGGCGTCACCTCCTCCTCGGCCGTCCCCGTGCGCTGCTTGAGCCAGGCGAAGTAGATCAGCTTCATCAGCTCACCTCGCTGAAGGGGAGGAAGTCGACCATGCTCCCGCGCTCGAGGTGGGTCAAGCTCTCGGGCAGCTCGGCGAGCCCGTCCGCCTCGACCATCGAGGAGAGGATGCCCGCACCCTCGCGCGGGAACTTGCGCGCCACCACCCCGCCGGCGCCGTCGGGGACGAGGCGCGCGCGCACCCATTCGCGCCGGCCCTCCTTCTTCTTGTGCTCGAAGTCGGCGCGCACGCGGTAGAGCACCGGGGCCGTCTCGCCGCAGCCCATGAGGCGCAGCAGGAGCGGGCGCGCGAAACGCAGGAAGGTCACCATCATGGCGACCGGATTGCCGGGCAGCCCGAGGAAGGCCTTGCCGCGGATCTGGCCGAAGGCCAAGGGCCGGCCGGGCTTGATCGCGAGGCGCCAGAAATGGAGGCTGCCGAGCGTCTCGAGCGCCGCCCTGACATGATCTTCCTCGCCCGTCGACACCCCGCCCGAGGTGATGATCGCGTCATGGGCGTCCGCCGCCTCGGCAAGTGCTTCCTCGATGACAGCGCGCCGATCGGGCAGGATGCCGAGATCGGCGACGGCGCAGCCGAGGCGCTGCAAGAGGGCGGCGAGCGTAAAGCGATTGGCGTCGTAGACGGTGCCGGGCGGGGTGGCGCTCCCCGGCTCGTGCAGCTCGTCGCCCGTCGAAAAAACGGCGACGCGGAGTACCTTGCGGAGAGGAAGTGCCGTACAGCCGACCGAGGCGGCGAGCCCGATATCCTGTGGCCGCAGGCGGCGGCCGGCGCGAAGGATGACCGAGCCGGCCTTCACGTCCTCGCCCGCCTTGCGCCGGTTGGCGCCGCGCTTGATGCCGGGCGGGATGACGACCTCATCGCCCTCTCTCAGGCAATCCTCTTGCATCATCACCGTGTCCGCCCCCTCCGGCATGGCGGCACCGGTGAAGATGCGCACCGCTTCGCCCCGCGCGTGCGCGCGAGCGAGAGGATGGCCCGCGGCGGCGCGTCCGGCGATCTTGAGCCGCGTCTCGCGCCCGGGTGCGAGATCGTCGAAGGAGATCGCATAGCCGTCGACCGCCGAGTTGTCGTAGGGCGGCACGTTGCGCGCGGCGGTCAAGTCCTCGGCGAGGATGCGGTCGAGGGCCGCCGCAAGGGGTGCCGTCTCGCTGGCGGCGATACAGCCGACGCGGCGCTCGAGCAGCCCGAGCGCCTCATCTACGCCCATCAAGCTCCCGCCGTGGGCGAAGCAATCGTCGCTGAGCTGGGCCATGGCCGCCTCACGCGACGCCGCGCTTCAGGTCCCCGAGCCCAACGTGGGCCAAGATGAAGTCGGCGATCGCGACGCTATCGTTGATGTCGAGCCGCGGCAGGCGCACGCCGGCGATCGGGCCGTCGCTCGCCACCGCCACCACGCACGGGTCATCGGGGCAGAGGAGCGGCTTGCCGAGGGAGGCGCGGTAGACCTCGAGCTTGTCGTGGGCGCGCCCCTTGAAGCCCTCGAGGATCACGAGATCTACGGGGGTCAGGCGCTGGACGAGCTCCTCGATACTCGGCTGTGGCCGACCGCGCAACTCGTGCATGAGTGCCCAGCGCTTGGCCGAGCAGACCAGGACCTCGGTCGCACCCGCCTGGCGGTGCTCGTAGCTGTCCTTGCCGGGATGGTCGATATCGAAGCCGTGGTGCGCGTGCTTGATCGTCGAGACCGTGAGCCCACGGCCGATAAGCTCCGGGAGCAGTCTCCTCAAGAGCGTGGTCTTGCCGCTGCCGCTCCAACCTGCAAGCCCGAAAAGCTTCATGGTCCGCCCGCATTTGCCCCGCTTAAGCGCGCCTTGCCGGCACCCATCTATAGGCTATTGGCGGGTGCTCGGCCAAAGTCAAGCGAGCCGGGCGTCCGTTGCGCTCACGGATTGGCCGGCCGGACGCCGTCGACGGCGGCTTTCTTGGGCTTAGGGGGGGCCGACGGCTCCTCATCGAGGTGCATAACACCTTCGCGCATATAGTCATAACCCGTGACGACGGTGAGCACCGCCGCGACCCAGAGCCCGACCACACCGATCTCGGCGGCATAGGGGACGACCACGTTGCCGGCGTCGCCCACGATGAGGAAGCCGATCGCCACCATCTGGAGGCCGGTCTTCCACTTGGCGAGCCGGGTAACGGGCACGCCGACGTTGAGGCCCGCGAGGAACTCGCGCAAGCCCGAAACCAGGATTTCCCGGCAAAGGATGATGATGGCCGGGAGCAGCGTGAGCCCGCCGATGCGGCCGAAGGCGGCAAGCAGGAGAAGCGTCGTCGCCACGAGCAGCTTGTCCGCGATCGGGTCGAGGAGCGCGCCCAACTGCGATTGCTCGCCCCAGATGCGCGCCAGATAGCCGTCGAGATAATCCGTGATGCCGGCGAGCGTGAAGAGCACGCATGCCGTCCAGCGCGCGCCGTGGCCCGGGAGCCACAACAGCGCCACGAGGAGCGGAATCACCGCGATGCGCGAGAAGGTCAGGAGATTGGGAATGCGGGTAGCCATCGCGCAAATTCCTCGGGACCGAGGAGTCGAATTCTAGGCAACTAGCCTTCCGGATGGAAGTGATCATAGACCTTTTTCGCGACCGCCTTGCTGATTCCCGAGACCGCCTCGAGGTCGGCGAGGCCGGCGCGCGCGACGCTTTGCGCCGAGCCGAAATGGTGGAGGAGGGCGCGCTTGCGCCTGGCGCCGATGCCGGGCACCTCATCGAGGCGCGACTGAAGCGCCGACTTGGCGCGCTTGGCGCGGTGCGTGCCGATCGCGAAGCGGTGCGCCTCATCGCGCAGACGCTGCAGGAAATAGAGCACGGGGTCGCGCGGCTCGAGCGAGAGCGGGGCGCGGCCGGGGAGGAAGATGCGCTCGCGTCCGGCATTGCGCTCTGGTCCCTTGGCGATCGCCGCGACCGCCACCTCTGCGATGCCGAGATCGGCGAGCACGCCGAGGGCGGTGTTGAGCTGGCCGAGGCCGCCGTCGATCAGGATGAGCTCGGGCCATTGCCCGCGCTCGCGCTCGGGATCCTCCTTGAGCGCGCGGGCGAAGCGGCGCGTCAGCACCTCGCGCATCATGCCGTAGTCGTCGCCGGCTGCGATCAGCGAGGTTGGGCGGACCTCGTCATCCTTCGAGACGGGCCTTCGGCCCTCCTCAGGATGAGGAACAGCGCGCT
>DATNIJ010000251.1:0-4958 GCA_035604475.1 Alphaproteobacteria bacterium | reverse complement strand
TTCCATGTAGATCTTGATCAACTTCCGTGCTAAGTGCTTTCAGCAATTTGTCGCTTACGCCGTTGCTTGCCCAAGAGACGTACCGAAATATCTTCATATGTATTGCAACGATGGCGTCGCTGGCCGACGCGAACGCCTGCTGTTTCGGCAAGATTGCAGATGAGAGGGTATGAAGGCCCTCTTCCGACCTATCCAATGTGACGTACGCGATGGCGCCGAGGGAAATTAGGCAAATCAGCAGCACCGCCGATGCGGCGAATGCTTTTATTTGAATGGATAGGTTTTCAAAAAATGCAAAAATTCGCCGAGCGCGGGTTGCTTCCATTGATGTGCTTTTTCGTGGCGACTCGTTAATGATCTGCAACATCAATTATTGTTTATAGATTCCGACGCCCACGAAATAGTCTCCCATTTTCTCGACGTAGCTCGACTTGTCTTCGATCTTATTCGTAATCGGATTGGGCCATTTGTAATCAACCCAGCCGCTCCCGTGATCTTTGGCCATATCGCGCAGCTCTCGGACGAGGTACTTGCCGTCCTGATCTTTGAGATCGATCAGGTTTTTTCCGATTAACACGGGGCGTGCGCCGTGCGCGACACAGAGCCCGCTCATGTCATAGATGAAGGGATACAAATCGCGATCGTGAAATTCTTTTGTCGACTTGTCCGACACGGCCTTGAAAGTGGCCTCGGGACCATCGGTTTTGAATTTTTCCTGAACGCGTTTGACCATTGCAACCGCTTCTTCCTTGGTTCCAAATTCAGCAGCAACCGCGGTACCGAACATCGTTAGTGCAGCTAAAGACAGAGCAATAAGATATCGAACCATAGTGGTTTCCCCCGCATCTTGGTGCAGTTTGAACCGACATCCCCCCGATGACTCGTCTCGCGCACATTAAAATACGCCTTTTCAGCCAATGCAGCAAGGCGGAGCCGGTCGGCGGCGAACTTGGGCGCCGAGGGAGTGAAAGTCGCCTCGCACGCCTGCCGAAGAGCGCTCTTTCTCCATCATCGGGACACACCGCTCTCGTGGTTCGCACTCGCACAACATTCCCGGACCCTTCACGCCGACGACCGCGGCGCGCGCGGTCGGGCGACGAGCCGCCCGCGATCCGATGACCTCTGATCGTCGCGTCGCCAGCGAATTCTCCGGGGAAAGGCGGCGAGCGCACGTTCGCGGCGAAAGCGCGCTCTCTTGGCGCCACGGCGGGTCGGCGGACGGGTCCGGAGGCTGCTCGGGGACCTTCGGCGGCCAAGGGGTAAAAGGCGCGCCGCTGGTCGGGGAGAGAGGATTCGAACCTCCGGCCCCCACGTCCCGAACGTGGTGCTCTACCAGGCTGAGCTACTCCCCGGCGCGAGGCGCGGTTATAACCCGTGGCCGGCTCGCTTGGCAACCGCCGCGCACGGCCGCGTCCTTCGCCCTCAGCAAGGCCCGGTGCGCGCCGGGCTCAGCTGAGCGGCTCGAGCAGCAGGTTCGCGTTCCCGCTGCCCGAGGACTGGCCGTAGGGTCCGAACTGACGGCCCTTGTAGCGCCGGCCCTCGTCGAGGCAGCCGAGCATGGTCGCGATGTTGCGCCCGCCCATCTCGCCGACCACGGCATTCGTGTATTCGGGGAACCAGGCCTTGGCCTCGCGGATGTTGCCCTCGCTCAGCATGGCGATGAACTTGCGGTCGAGCGCCTGGCGCTCCTCCGTGGGCCAGAGCTCGGGCCCGCGCACGAGCTTGTGGCTGAAGGCGCAGCTCGCGAGGAAGGCGGCCTTGCGGCCGGTCTTCTCCGCGGCGGTGCGCACCGCACTGCCGACCGCCATCGCCTCCTTGAGATCGGCCGACACCACGGTGCCGACCAAGACGATCGGCACTTCGCCCTCGGGGTCGAGATAGTGCGCCGGCACCCAGGAGCCGTAGTCCCACTTGAAGTAGTCGCTGTCGTTGCGGTGGCAGGGATAGCCGAGCGCCTTGATCTCCTCCACGAGGGCTGCGGCGTACTCGGGATCGCCCTTGTAGCGATAGGGGATGCCCGGGATGAGGTCCGGCGCCTCGTCGGCGACGCAGCGCCCTTCGTGCGCCCTTTGGCAGGTCACGTACCAGTTGAAGGTGCAGACCCAGTGCGCCGAGTTGATCACGATCACGTCGGGCTTGGCGCCGCGCAAGGCCTCGCCCATCTCGCGCTGGCCCTTGATCACGCCCTTGGCGAAATCGGGCGCCTTGGCCTCGATCCCCATGCGCGGCGTGTGCGGTACTACGCCGGCGCGAATGATCTCTCCGCTCATCATCTCCCTCCTTCTCGCCCGCCACGTCTCGCGATCGGCACATTTGTACACGGAGACGCCCTCCGTGACGAGCGCGGCCATCGATCAGGGCCGCTGCCGTTCGCAGCGCGTCTGCTGCACAATCAGCGCGAAATGCCGCACGGTGCCGGCTTGCGGGGCGATGGCCGGATTGCTATCAGGGTCGCCAAAGCATCCGCCCCCCTAAAGAGGCCCCTCATGACGAAAATCAAGGCGGCCATTTTGGCACTTGCCGCGGCAATGCTGCTCTCGGCCGGGCCCGCGCAGGCGGCCGGCGATGCCGCCAAGGGCGAGATGGTCTTCAAGCGCTGCCTCATTTGCCACACGGTCAAGGCGGGCGAGCCCAACCGGATCGGCCCCAATCTCCATGGCCTCTTCGAGCGCGACGCGGGCAAGGCGCCCGGCTTCAACGGCTATTCGGACGGGCTCAAGGGCGCCACCTTCAAATGGGACGATGCGAAGCTGGACCAATGGCTCGCCGATCCGCAGAAGTTCAGCCCGGGCGCGCGCATGTCGTTCAGGGTCACCAACGACCAGGAGCGTCAGGACGTGATCGCCTATCTGCACGAGGCGACGAAGTAGCTGAATGACGGCCACGCGCGCGCAAGCTCAGCGGCGCGTCCGTTTGAGGGCCGCGAGCACCAGGTCCATCTGCGCCTCGAGCGAAATATCGATCTTGGCGGCAACCGCCAGGCGGCGGTCCTCGAAGACGTCGAGCTTCGCATTGCGGCGCTGCCATAGGGCGATCACGCGGTCGCGCTCGAGGACGAGCGCTTCGATCTGCGGACGGAACAGCCGCACGAGTGCGGTGATCCAGCGGTTGACCGCGAAGGACGGGCGCACCAGCTCGACGGCGAAGCGGTCGAGCATGGCGATCACGTCGTGTGCTGCGTACCAGGTCTCCCCGGTGACCCAGCGATTGGTGGTGAAGAGCTGGAATGGCTGGCCCTTGTCGCTCATCGCGACGGCGACGAGGTGGCTGAGCGCGTCGTTCGCGTCCTCGGGTGCCACGTAGCCGCGCACGAGCGCGGGCTTGATGCCCTTCGGCATTCCCCTTGGCCGGAGGAAGGTGTGGAAGTGGCCGTGCTCGACGGGCCGCTCCTCCTTCGGATGGGCGTGGTAGTAGTACTGCGCACCGCTTGCGAAATCATAGACGTCGCCGGACGGATAGTGGGTCCACTCGTAGAAGGCACCGGCACCCTCCAGCAAGAGGCCAACCACATTGTCCCCCGTCTTGCTCAGCACGCGCTGGAGCTCGGCCAATTCGTGGCCGGCGGCGGCCATTGCGGCGAGGGCCGCGCGGGGGAGCTGGCGCAGCTCGACGGGCTCGAGGCCCGCACCCGCCGTGGCTGCGGGCCCGCGCACCACGGGCTCGACGCGAGTCGGGGACCCCAGTCTGCGCATGGCGCCATCCTACAAGGAAATCGCGCCCGGACGAACGGCCTTGAGGGGATTTCCTCGTCCTTCGAGACGGGCCTTCGGCCCTCCTCAGGACGAGGAAATCCCCTGGTTGTACAGGCCGCCTCACCCTGAGGAGCGCGCGAAGCGCGCGTCTCGAAGGGCGAGGTGGCCGGATGCGATAACGCTGAAGAAGACGCCGAGGCTGTCTCTCAATGGACCTCGCCGATCGCGGCCTCGACCGCCTCGCCGAGCAGGGCCACGATCTCCGCGATCTCCGGCTCCTTGACGATGAAAGGCGGGGCAAGCAGCACATGGTCGCCGGCCTTGCCGTCGACGGTGCCGCCCATCGGATAGCAGAGGAGGCCGCGCGCCATCGCCTGGCGCTTGACGCGGGCGTGGAGTGCGAGCTCCGCCGCGAAGGGCGCTTTCGTCGCGCGCTCGCGCACCAGCTCGAGGGCCCAGAAGAGGCCACGGCCGCGGATGTCGCCGACGTGGCGATGGTTGCCGAAGCGCTCGATGAGGGCTGCCTCCAGCGCCTTGCCCTGCCGGCGCACGTTGGCGACGAGATCGTCGCGCTCCATCACCTGCTGCACGGCAAGTGCGGCGGCACAGGCGACGGGATGCCCCATATAGGTGTGGCCGTGCATGAAGGCGCCGCTGCCCGCCGCGATCGGCTCGTAGACGCGCTCGGCGATGAGCATGGCGCCGATCGGCTGGTAGCCGGCGCCGAGGCCCTTGGCCATGACCACGATATCGGGGACGATGCCCTCCTGCTCGCAGGCGTAAAGCGTGCCCGTGCGCCCCATGCCGCACATGACCTCGTCCAGGATGAGCAGCACGCCGTAGCGGTCGCAGATCTCGCGGATGCGCTTGAAATAGCCCGGCACGGCTGGGACCGCGCCGATGGTGGAGCCGACCACGGTCTCGGCGATGAAGGCCGCGACGCTCTGCGCGCCAAGCTCGAGGATCGCGGCCTCGAGCTCGTTGGCGACGCGCTCGCCGTAGGCCGTCTCGCTCTCGTCCTCGCGCCGGCCGCGATAGGCGAAGCAGGGCGAGATGTGGCGGACCTCGAAGAGGAAGGGGGCGTAAACGCGGCGGCGCGCGATATTGCCGCCCGCCGAGAGCGCTCCCAGCGTGTTGCCGTGGAAGCTGAACCAGCGCGACACGATGTGGCGGCGCTCGGGCCGGCCGGCCTCGAGATGGTACTGGCGCGCGAGCTTGAGGGCGGACTCGACCGCCTCGGAGCCGCCGGAGACGAAGTAGGCGCGC
>DATNIJ010000250.1:0-17679 GCA_035604475.1 Alphaproteobacteria bacterium | reverse complement strand
CGCCTGCCGGGCTGGAGGAAAGCATTGAGGAGGGCCAAGGGCCGGCCATGCAGCGTCAAGGTCGCGACCGCGGCACGCGGCCAGCCGAGGCGGGCGCAGGCGAGGCTGAAGGCAGACGGTGCGGGGACGATCGTCATCTCCTCGAGCGCAATGCGCTTCGCGAGCGTGACCCCGATGCCGTAATGCATGGGATCGCCGGTCGCGAGCACGCAGACGGGCGTCCCGCGGCGGCGCTCGATCTCGCCCACGAGGAGCGAGAGCGGCCGCGTCCAGGTGAGCCGCTCGCGTCCGTCCTCGGGAATCATGGCGAGATGGCGGGCCCCGCCCACGAGCGTGCGCGCGCCGCCGACGAGCATCTTCGTCGCCGGGCCCAGGCCGGCCAGTCCTTCCTCGCCGATGCCCACGACGGCAAGCCACTTGCTCATGCCCCCGCCTCTGGCATTGCGAGCGCATTGACCGCCGCGGCGGCAAGGGCGCTGCCGCCGCGGCGCCCGAGAAGCGTCAGAAAGGGCACGCCATGGCTCGCGGCGGCTAGTGCTGACTTCGATTCGGCGGCCCCCACGAAGCCGACCGGGAAGGCGAGGATCGCGGCCGGAGCTGCGGCACCTTCGGCAAGGAGCTCAAGAAGGTGGAAGAGTGCGGTCGGCGCATTGCCGATCGCGACCAGAGCCCCCGGAAGAAGCGGACGCGCGAGCTCGATCGCGGCGGCGGCGCGCGTGGTGCGCCGCTCGCGCGCGAGCGGTGCTACCTCGGCGGCATCGAGCAGCGCGATCACCTGGTTTCCAGCCCCAAGGCGGTGCCTCTGAATGCCGTCCGCGACCATGCGCGTATCGCAAAGAACAGGGGCGCCCGCCTTGAGTGCTGCTTGCGCGCGCTCGACCAGCTCCGGCGAGAAGGCGAGGTCCGCCACGATATCGCTCATGCCGCAGGCATGGATGAGCCGCACCACGACGGGCTCGAGCGGCACGGGCAAGCGCGCGAGATCGGCCTCGCTCCGGATGGCCGCGAAGGAGCGGCGGTAGATCTCGGAGGGGTCGCGCAGGTACTCGATCATCGCCTCATGTCTCTCGCGTGCGTCCCTTGAGGGTCACCGGCCCGAGCGGATGGTCGGCATGGGGATAGGGGTGATGGCCGTGGGTATCGGGGTGCCCCTTCCCGTGACCGTCCTCGCCGCGGCCGTGATCGTGCTCGCGGTGGTGGTGATGATGATGGCCGTCGCCATGATCGTGGTCGTGCTCGTGCTCGTGATGATGATGCGCGTCGATTTGGACACCGGTGCCGATGCCCTCGACGTGATGGTGGTGGCTCGCCTGCGCGAGCCCGACCTCGTCCTCGAAGCCGAGGAGCTGGACGCGATACTTGCAGAGCTGGCAGTTCATGTTGCCGGTGCCCTCGAGGATCTCCTCGATGCGCGCGGCGAAGCCGTCGAGCACCAGCGGATGGTCGTTGAGGTAGGACGCCTTGACGAACTCGATCTCGGGATGGCGCGCCGCCACGAGGTCGGTGTGCTCATAGATGCGCTTCACGAGAACGCCGGTGAAAAGGAAGTAGGGAAAGACGATGATGCGCCCGTAGCCGAGCCGCGCGGCGTGTTCGAGCGCCGGCTCGACGAGCGGGAAGGTGACGCCCGAGTAGGCCGTCTCGCCCCAGCCGAAGCCGAAGCCTTCCCACAGCATGCGCATGATCTTGGCGATATTCGAGTTGGCGTCGGGGTCGGAGGTGCCGCGCCCGACGACCAAGAGGAGGGTGTCGTGGCGCTGCCTCCCCTCGCCGGCGCGCGCCAGCGCCTCCGCGATCGCGGCACCCGCAGCACCTATCATGCGCGCGTCGAAGCCGAGGTCGCGGCCGAAGCGGATGGCGATACCTGGATGCTCGGCTTGGTAGCGGTTGAGCACGGCGGGCACGTCGTTCTTGACGTGGCCCGCCGCGAACAGCATGCCGGGGATCGCGAGGATCTCGTCGCAGCCGCGCGCGCGCAATTTGTCGAGGCCCTCGCGGATGATCGGCCGCGCGAACTCGAGAAAACCCCATTCCACCTCGTAAGCCGTGAGCCGCGCGCGCAGCTTTGCCGCGACCGCGCCGAACTCCGCGATCGCCTGCGGATCCCGGCTGCCGTGGCCGCACAGCATGACGCCCATCTTGCCGCTCATCCGATCCTCCTGATGTGTGCGCCCTTGCGCGGGGCCGCGTTGCCGCTCCTCGCGGTCGCGAGGAGGCGGTCGAGATCGAGATGGCGGGCGAGGTGCGCTGCGAGCCGGTCGAGCGTCGCCTCGATCACCGCCTCGTAGACGACCCCGCTTCGCGCGCGGCTCTTGAGCCGGCTCAAGAACGCGTGACGGAAGGGATCCGACGCGAAGAGGCCGTGGAGGTAGCATCCCATCACCCTTCCGTCGCTCGAGACGGCACCCTCCGCTTGAGCGCCTAGACGCAGCATGGCCCTGGCGGCATCCCGGCCGGACGTGCGTCCCATATGCATCTCGTAGCCAGCGACCGCGGCACCGCTCGCAAGCTCGCTGCCGGCGACCTCGACGAGGCGTTTCTCGCCCTCGAGCACGGTCTCCACAGCGAGGAGCCCCAGGCCGGCGGCTTCGCCGGGCTCGCCCTCGATTCCCTCCGGGTCGGCCACGCGCGCGCCGAGCATCTGGTAGCCGCCGCAAACGCCGAGAACCGCACCCCCGCGCCGGCGATGAGCCAGAAGATCGATGTCCCAGCCTTGCGCGCGCAGGAAGGCGAGGTCGGCGAGTGTGGCCTTCGAGCCCGGCAGGATGACGAGGTCGAGCTCGCCCGGGATGGCCTCGCCCGCGCTGAGGAAGCGAAGCGAGACGTCCGGCTCGGCGCCGAGCGGATCGAAATCGTCGAAATTCGCGATGCGCGGGTAGGAGAGCACCGCGATCTTGATTTCGCCTGTGCCGTCGCCGCCGGAGCGCGCGAGTGCGAGCGAGTCCTCTGCCGGAAGCATTGCCGCCTCCGCAAACCAGGGAACGACGCCAAAGCAAGCGAGCCCGGTCCGCGCGGTAATCTCGGCGACGCCGCCCTCGAAGAGCCGCGCATCGCCGCGGAACTTGTTGACGATGAAGCCCTTGAGCAGGCCCCGCTCCGCCTCGCTCAGGAGCGTGTGCGTGCCGACGATCTGGGCGATGACGCCGCCGCGCTCGATGTCGCCGACGAGAAGCACGGGAAGTCCCACGGCTTCGGCAAAGCCCATGTTGGCGATATCGCCCGCGCGCAGGTTCACTTCGGCCGCACTCCCGGCACCCTCGACCAGCACGAGCTCCGCCCCCTCGCCCACGCGACGGAAGCTCTCGAGGACCTGGGGCAGAAGCCGGGCGCGCAAGCGCTGATATTCCCTTGCTGTCGCGTTGCCGAGCACGCGGCCGCGGACGATCACTTGGGCACCCGTCTCGCCTTGCGGCTTCAGGAGCACGGGATTCATGTCGACCGAGGGGGCGATGCGCGCGGCGCGCGCCTGGAGCGCCTGCGCGCGGCCGATCTCGCCGCCGTCCGCCGTCACGGCGGCGTTGTTCGACATGTTCTGCGGCTTGAAGGGCCGTACGGCCAGACCGCGCGAGGCGAAGGCGCGGCAGAGCCCGGCCACGAGCAGCGACTTGCCCACGTCCGAGCCCGTCCCCTGCAGCATGAGTGCTGGCGCCGCCATCAGAACTCGACCCCTTTTTGCGCCTTGATGCCGGCCTCGAAGGGGTGCTTCACCATCGTCATCTCGGTCACCAGGTCGGCGATCTCGGCGAGCTCGGGCTTGGCGTTGCGCCCGGTGACCACCAGATGCAGCCGCTCGGGCTTTGCCCCGAGGACGGAGACGACCTCGGCTATCGGCAGATAGTCGTAGCGCAGCACGATATTGAGCTCGTCGAGCACCAGGAGGTCATAACGGGGCTCGGGTGCGCGGCAGGCCTCGATCATCGCCTTCGCCACCTCCCACGCCGCACGCGCCGCGCGGATGTCGCGCGCGCGGTCCTGCGTTTCCCAGGTGAATCCCTCGCCCATGGTGCGGATGTCGACGAGCTCGGCGAAGCGCTCGAGGGAGCGCCGCTCGCCCGTCTCCCACTTCCCCTTGACGAACTGCACGACGCCCACGCGCATGCCGTGGCCGAGCGCGCGCAAGACGAGGCCGAAGGCGGCCGTCGATTTGCCCTTGCCCTTGCCGGTATGGACGATGAGGAGGCCTTTCTCGCGCGTCTTGGTGGCGAGGATGCGCGCGCGCACGGCCTTGCGCTTACGCGCCTTCTCGTTCGCCCGCGCGTTGATCTCGTCCTCGTCCGAGGTATCGTGCGGAGGGTTTCGCGTCTGATCGCTCATGGCACCTTCTCAGGCTCGCGCGCCGCAAGTGCCGCCAAATGCGGATGGGCCGAGTTCGAGCGCGGTCGCCACAGCCCGCGCGCCTCGGCCTCGAGCAGGCGCTCGGCGATCTCGCGCGCGGCGGCGGGATTGTTGTCGGTGAGGAAACCGCGCACGCGCTCGTCCGCGAGATAGGCCTCGTAGACCGCGTCGAAATGGTGGTCGCCGACGGCGCGCGCGGTCGCCGCGAAGGCGAAGAGATAGTCCACCGTGGCGGCCATCTCGAAGGCGCCCTTGTAGCCGTGGCGCATGACGCCGGCGATCCACTTCGGATTGACCACGCGCGCCCGCACGACGCGCGCGACCTCCTCGCCAAGGGTGCGGATTTGCGGCCGTTCGGGGCGCGAGTGATCGTTGTGGTAGACCGCCGGCGCGCGCCCCGAGAGATGGCGCACGGCGGCCGCGAGCCCGCCCTCGAATTGGTAATAGTCGTCCGAATCGAGAAGATCGTGCTCGCGGTTGTCCTGGTTGTGGACGACGCCGTCGACCGCGGCGAGGCGGCGCTCGAACAGGCGATGCTCGGCAGCGCCCTCGGCCCCCGCGCCGTAGGCATAGCCGCCCCAGGCGAGATAGGCGCGCGCGAGATCGCCCTCCTCTTCCCAGCAGCGCTCGTCGATGAGGGCTTGGAGCCCCGCACCATAGGCCCCGGGCTTGGAGCCGAAAACGCGATGGCCGGCGCGCCGGCGCGCCGTCGCTTCGTCCACACCTTGGCTTATGAGCGCGCTTGCGTCCCTCTCGACGCGCGCCGCAAGCGGGTTGAGCTCCGGCGGCTCCTCGAGTGCCGCGACCGCGCGCGCCGCCGAATCCACCAGATCGATCTGGGACGGGAAGGCGTCGCGGAAGAAGCCGGAGATCCTCAGCGTCACGTCGACACGCGGCCGGTCGAGGACGGAGAGCGGCAGGATCTCGAAGCCGGTGACGCGGCGCGAGGCCGCGTCCCAGCTCGGACGCACGCCCATGAGTGCCAAGGCCTGTGCTATGTCGTCGCCGCCCGTGCGCATATTGGAGGTGCCCCAGGCGGAGAGTGCCAGCGCTTGCGGCCACTCGCCGTGCTCCTGGCGATGGCGCTCGAGGAGGAGGCCGGCCGATTTCCAGCCGAGCTGCCAGGCGGCGGGCGTCGGCACGGTGCGGCTGTCGAGCGAGTAGAAATTGCGCCCCGTGGGGAGCACGTCGAGGCGTCCGCGCGTGGGCGCACCCGACGGTCCAGGCTCGACAAAGCGGCCCTCGAGCCCGGCAAGCAGGCCGGCGAGCTCGGCAGCGCCGCTTGCCGCAAGCGCTGGACGCAGACGATTTTCGATCTCCTGCAAGACCGCACCGGTGCGCGGCCAGCCCGCCTCTGGCACGGAAGCGCCGGCAACGAGCTCACGCGCCAGCCGCTCGAGGCGCTCGACCGTGTCGCCGTTGCTGCGCCACGGCTCCGGCCCGTCGAGGGCTCGCGGACGCGGGCCCCGCCAAGGCTCGCCGAGCCTGCAGTCGAGCGGATCGAAATCCCGGCCGATGGCGAGATCGGCGGCAAGCGCGCGCAAAAGCGAGGCGTCGCCGCCCTCCCCCTTCCCGCGCGGCAACCGGGTCAATGCCACGAGGAGATCGACGAGCTGGTCACCTCGAGGCGACTCGCCGAAGACGTGGAGGCCGTCGCGGATCTGCAGCTCCTTGAGCTCGCACAGGTAATTGTCGAGCTTGGCCAAGGCCCCATCCTCGCCTTCGCCGTCGCCGATACCGCAGTCGCGGTCGAGCCCGATGCGGCGGCTCAATTCGAGGATCGCGCGCGCGAGATGGCGCAGGCGGCGCGGATCCATGCCGGCGGCGTCGTAATATTCGTCGACGAGCTGCTCGAGCTCGGCGAGCGGCCCATAGGACTCGGCGCGCGTCAAAGGCGGAGTCAGATGGTCGATGATCACCGCCTCTGCGCGCCGCTTGGCCTGGCTGCCCTCGCCGGGGTCATTGACGATGAAGGGATAGAGGTGCGGGAGCGCGCCCAAGGCGACCTCGGGGAAGCATTCGGCGGAGAGCGCCAACGCCTTCCCCGGCAGCCATTCGAGATTGCCGTGCTTGCCCATGTGCACGACGGCATGCACGTCGAGCGAGGTCCTGAGCCAGGCATAGAAGGCGAGATAGCCGTGCGGCGGGACCAGTGCCGCGTCGTGATAGGTCTTGAGCGGATCGATGTTGTAGCCGCGCGCCGGCTGGATGCCGACGACGATGTTGCCAAGCGCGAGTGCCGCCAAGCGGAAGGCATCGTCCTCGACGAAGGGATCGCGCGCGGCCTCGCCCCAACGCTCGCGCACGGCATGCTGCACGGACTGGGGCAGGCCCGCGAACCACGCCTCGTAGGCCGCGAGCGGAAAGCGCACGCCGCCCAGGCGCGCGCCGCGATCCCGCAGGTCGTTGGTGGGGCCCGCGAGCAGCCGCTCGACGAGCGCCTTGCCGTCCGCGGGTGCGCCCTCCACGCGATAGCCGGCCGCGGCAAGGGCTTCCAGCACCTTGAGCGTTCCGGCCGGCGTGTCGAGCCCGACGCCGTTGCCCACTCTGCCGTCGCGGTTCGGATAGTTGGCGAGCATGACCGCGACGCGGCGCTCCCGTGCCGGCGTCCTCCTCAAGCGGACCCACGCGGCCGCAAGCTCCGCGACGAAGGCGATACGGTCGGCGAGCGGCGTATGCACGACGATCGAGCATTGCGTGGCATTGTCGAAATGCCGCTCGCCCTTGAAGGAGACGGCGCGCGAGAGGATGCGGCCGTCGACCTCGGGAAGGGCGACGTTCATCGCCAGATCGCGCGCTGAGAGCCCGCGCTTACCCGCCCGCCATTCGGCCTCGTTGCCGCCGGAGAGCACGAGCTGAAGCACCGCGCAATCGGCACCATCGAAGGGCGCGGGCTTGCGCCCGGCACCCGGGCTCGCCACCGCGAACCCGGTCGCATTGAGGATGATGTCCGGTGCCGCGGCGGCGAAAAGCTCCGCGATCAAGGCCGCCGAGAGCGGCTCCTTGAGGCTCGCGACAAAGAGGGGAAGCGGATTGAGCCCGCGTGCCGCGAGTGCGGTGATGAGCCGGTCGATCGGAAGCAGATCGGCTGCCTGCACGAGCGCGCGATAGAAGACGAGGGCCGCAACCGGTGCTGCCGGCAGCCAATGCGCGGACACGTCCTCGAGCGTGGGCCGCGCGCGCGCCGGCCAATAGAGTCCGGCATGGAGAAGCGGGGCCGGCTCGCGCCACGCCTGATCATAGCCGATGAGCTCTGCGGCGTAGGCGAGGAGGTTGCGCGCGTTCTCGGCGCCGCCCTCGAGCGCGTAGCGCCACAGGCGACGGCAGGCCGCGGGCTCAAGGGTCGAGAGGCTCGCGAGCTCGGCATCCGGCTGGTCGTCGCCCGGCAGGCAGGCGAGCGATATCCTGCCCTCGCGCGCGAGGGCCGCGAGCCGCTCGACGCCATAGGGCCAATATCCGACGCCGCCCAGAAGCCGAACGATGACGAGTCTCGCGTGCCGCACCACACTCTCGACATAGAGATCGACCGAGAGATTGTGGGTGAGCTGCTTGAGATTGGCGAGGCGGAGCGTAGGGACGGCACCCTCGAGCCGTGCGTAGGCGGCGGCGAGGGCCGCAAGCTCCGTATCCGCGGCGGAGAGCAGCACGAGCTCGCCCGGGCTTTGCCCGAGGTCGATCGCCTGGGAGCCGTCGAGGACGCTGCCGGGTGCCGCCGCGAGGAGATGCATCAGGCACCTTTACCCTTCGAGGGCCGCGCGGATGGCGGCCGCGTCGAGGCCCTTCTGGCCGATCACCACGAGGCGGCCTTCGCGCGGCTCGTTTGTGCCCCAGCTGCGGTCGTAGTAATGCTGCACGCGCGCGCCGACCGCCTGCACGACCAGGCGCATCGACTTGCCGGCGACCGCCGCAAAACCCTTGACGCGCAGGATGTCGTGGCGCGCGATGAGGGGCACCAGCCGCTCGATGAGGGCTGCAGGTGCCGCGAGCTCGCGCAAGCTGAGCGAGAAGCTCGCGAACTCGTCGTGGTCGTGGTCGGCCTCGTTGTCGTGGTGCGAGGGGCGGCTCTCGATGTCGCCCTCGCTCGCAAGGCCGAGGCCGAGGAGCACTTCGGCGTCCACCGCGCCATGGCGCGTGCGCAAGAGCTTGACCGCCGGGCCGAGCGCCGACTTGAGCCCGGCGGCGACGCGCTCGAGCGCGGGCTCGGCAAGGAGATCGGCCTTGTTGAGGACCACGAGGTCGGCCGCGGCGAGCTGGTCCTCGAAGAGCTCCTCGAGCGGGCTGTCGTGCGCGAGCGTGGGGTCGGCTGCAGCTTGCGCGCCGAGTGCCGCGGGGTCGCTGGCAAAGCGTCCTTCGGCGACCGCGGGGCCGTCGACGACGGCGATGACGCCGTCGACGGTCACGCGCGTGCGGATGTCCGGCCAGTTGAAGGCCTGGACGAGCGGCTTCGGCAGCGCCAAGCCCGAGGTCTCGATCACGATATGGTCGGGCGGCTCGGGGCGCTCGAGCAGCGTCTGCATCGTCGGCAGGAACTCGTCCGCCACCGTGCAGCAGATGCAGCCATTGGCGAGCTCGATGATGCTCCCCTCCGCGCAGCTCGCATCGCCGCAGCCCTTGAGAATCTCGCCGTCGATGCCCACGTCGCCGAATTCATTGATCACCAGCGCCAGGCGCCTGCCGTTCGCCGTGCGCAGGAGATGGCGGATGAGCGTCGTCTTGCCGGCGCCGAGGAAGCCGGTGATGATGGTCACGGGCAATTTCGCGAAGCTTGCCATGCTCATGATCCTGGAGTTGCAGGCGTCTTGAGATGGAGCGGCAGCCCCGCGGCCACGAAGGCGACGGCCTGGGCGGCACCCGCAAGACTGGCGTGAAGATGGCCCGCCGTGTCGCGAAAGCGGCGCGCCAGAGCGTTGTCGGGCACGATGCCGAGTCCCACCTCGTTCGAGACGAAGACGACCGGCCCGCCGAGCTCAGGAAGTGCTGCCACCAACGCATCCGCCTCCTTCTCAGCGTCGCGACCGGCACCCATGAGGTTCGAGAGCCACAGCGTCAGGCAGTCGACCAGCACGGCAGCACCTGGCTCGGCATGGCCGCGGAGTGCCGGCACGAGCTCGAGCGGCGCCTCCACGGTGCGCCAGGCGGCACCGCGGCGTGCGCGGTGACGGCGGATGCGTTCGACCATCTCGGCGTCACGCGCTTCGGCGGTCGCCAGATAGACGCGCGCCGAGGCGGCCTGCTCGACGAGAGATTCGGCGTAGCGGCTCTTGCCGGAGGCAGCCCCGCCGAGCACCAGGGTCACGGGCGGGAGTGCGGGCACCTTGCTCATCGCTCGCGATCGATCGACGGAACGCCGCAACGCATGCTTGCCCTCCCCGGGCCGCCAGAGTTCGTCACATACCTGCGCCGAGCCGGCGCTTGACGGGCCTGCGCCGAGCCGGCGCTTCACGGGCCTGCGCCGAGCCGGTGTTCGAGGGGTGAGACCGAGGAGGCAGATGCTCCCGCTCACCGGCGCACCCCGTCCGGATCGCTTCCCAACGCCACGCGATGGCAGGTCTCCTGGCTCGCGGCTTAGCGCCGTAACGCACCCGCCTTCCCGGTTTCCCAGTGGCGCTCGTGGTGCCGGCTCGCCGCCTACAGTTGCGGGGGCAGCCGCGGCGTTGGCTTGGGGAGACGATCCCTCGGCCGCACCGCGTTCCCTCTTATCCCCGACGAACGGGGACCATCGCGGAAAGCATAGTGGCCGCACGCTTGGGCGCGCGTCAAGGAGCTTGCTGGAGAGCGCGCCAAGGATTCCTTCATCCTCACCGAGTCGCGCGCTCGGGCCCCAAGAGGGCGGCGCGGAAGCGCTGGGTGGGGTAGCGGCCGTCGCGCTCGGGAAGCACCTGCGGCTCCGGCTCGAGCGAAATCTTGGCGACGGCGAGCACGGGTCCCGGCGTGCGGTAGAGGAGCTCGTAGAGCGCACTCGTGTCGTTGGCGCCGGCGATCTCGAGCGTGGCGGCGAAGCCGGCCGCCGCGGCGATGCCGGAGAGAGCGACCCCTCTTCCGGTCAAGCCGGCTTGCCGGCCCGTCTCGCCGAAGGCCTCGTTGTCGAGCACGAGGATCGCGAGATTGCGGGGGCGCTCGGCCGCGATGGTCGCGAGCGCGCCGAGACCCATGAGGAGCTCGCCGTCGCCCGTGATCACGAGGACGCGCCGCTCCGGCCGGGCAAGCGCCAGGCCGAGGCCGATCATGGCCGCACTTCCCATCGCACCCCAGAGATAGAAGTTGAGGGGATGGTCGCCGGCCGCGGCGGCATCATAGCTCGGCGCGCCGAGGCCGCTGACGAGAAGCGTCTCGCCGCGCTCGGCGAGAATATCGGCCACCAGCCGGCGCCGGTTGAGCATGGCGTTCCTTCCCTCACTCCTGGTCGGCGAAGCGCTTGGCGCCGAGCATGCGCTGGGTCAGGAGCACCGCCGCCTGCAGCCCGCCGTTGAACGCGATGCCGGCTGCCGCCGCGACTGCGGGCCCCACCTCGTCCTCGTGCTCGACCGGGAAGAGCTTGACGCCCATCGCGGCGAGCACCGGCCGCACGGCCTGCCCCATCGGCACCTGCCAGGGATTGAACTCGCCCCATTCGCCGCGCATCGTCACGATCATGAGGAGAGGTATGCCGCAAAGTGCCGGCAGGGAGAGCATGTTGATGCAGTTGCCGACGCCGCTGCTCTGCATGAGAAGGGCCGAGCGCTGGCCGCCGAGCCAGGCGCCGGCCGCGAGTGCTATGCCCTCCTCCTCGCTCGTGAGCGTCACCAGGCGCATGCCGGTATCGCCGGCGACGATCTCGAGAAGACGGATGAGCCCGGCGTCGGGCACGGTCGCCACTTGGCGCACCTCGTGCTCTCTCAGCACTTGATGGACATCGCGCGCCCACTTGCGCGCCGCAGCCTTAGTAGAAGGCATCGGGATCCCCCGAGAAATATGCGGGCGCCATCATTGCCGCAGCGGCGGCGGGCGTAAAGGGCCTTGGCGGCCCCGCCGAGTCGGAGCCGGGCGCCGGCCGCCGACCGCTCGGCCGCTCCCTCCCTGTGCCCGACACATATTGCCTTCCAGGGCGAACTGCCCCACTTTGGCAACGAATCGTAAAGCGGGGGACGCCATGGAGAGCCCGATCCTGCCAAGCCTCGCGGCACTCGCCGCGCGCGTGCCGGACGGCGCCAAGCTCGCGGTGCCGACGGACTATTCCGGCGTCGCCATGGCGGCGACCTTTGCCCTCCTTCGCCGCGGCATCAAGGGCCTTCATCTCGTCTGCGTGCCGGCGAGCGGCATACAGGCCGAGCTCCTTATCGGTGCCGGTGCGGTTGCGACGCTCGAGACTTCCGCGATCACCCTCGGCGAGCTCGGGCCAGCACCCCGCTTCGTGGACGCCGTCAAGCGCGGCAGCATCCGGCTTCTCGACGCCACCTGTCCGGCCATCCACGCGGCCCTCCAGGCGGCCGAGAAGGGCCTTCCCTTCATGCCGCTGCGCGGCCTCATCGGCAGCGATCTCCTCAAATTTCGCGCCGACTGGAAGATCATCGAGAACCCGTTCGATGCGCGGGAGCGCCTGGTGGCAATACCGGCGCTCGCGCCCGACATTGCACTTTTCCACGCCCCGCTCGCCGACCGCGAGGGCAACATCTGGGTCGGCCGCCGCCGCGAGCTCGTCGTCATGGCGCATGCCGCGAAAAATACCCTCGTCACCGTCGAGGAAGTCCGCAAGGAGAGCCTCTTCGAGGACGAGGCGCTCACGTCCGGAATACTGCCGGCACTCTATGTGAGTGCCGTCGCGGAAGCCAAGCGCGGCGCCTGGCCGCTCGGTCTCTGGGACGCTTATGGCGACGACGAGGCGGCCCTCGAGCGTTACGTGGCTGCGGCGCGCGAGGAGGACGGTTTTCGCCGTATCCTCGCGAGCTGGTTGGCACGTCCCCAGGCGGCCGCCGCCGAATGAGCGCTTTCAGCAAGACCGAGCTCCTGATTGCGACGGTCGCGCGGCTGCTCGAGGGCTGCCGACATGTCGCGGTCGGCGCCTCCTCGCCGATCCCGGGTGCCGGAGCCCTTCTCGCGCGCGCGCAAGGGACGGGTGCCTTCCGTGTCAACCTGCTCGGCTCGCGCCGCCACAATTTCTTCACCAGCGGCGGCGTCGAGCTCTTCGATTGCGCGGCCGAGGGACGCATCGATGCGTTCTTCCTGGGCGGCGGTCAGATCGACGGAGAGGCCAACATCAACCTCGTGGGCCTCGGCCGCTATCCGCGCACGAACCTGCGCTGGCCCGGCTCGTTCGGATCGGCCTATCTCTACTACCTCGTCCCCCGCGTGATCCTCTTCCGCGAGGAGCACAGCCGGCGCACCCTTGTGGACAAGGTCGACTTCGTGAGCGCCCCCGGCGCGAGCCCACCCGATGTCTACCGCCCCGGCGGTCCCGCGGCCCTGCTGACGGGCTTGGCACTCTTCGCCTTCGACAAGGAACGCCGGCGTTTCCGCCTCGAGAGCATTCACCCGGGACACGGGCTCGAGGAGATCCTCGCCAATACGGGCTTCGCCTTCGACCGGCCGGAAGAGGTTCCGACCACGCCCGGGCCCGATGCGGATCAATTGGCGCTCCTCCGCGGCCGCGTGCGTGCGGAGCTCGCCGAGACCTATCCCCGCTTCGTCGCGAGCGCGCTCGAAAGCTCCGCCGCTTAGAGCTCGGGATCATGCGCGCCCGGAACACCCCCCTCCCTATCCCGCGCCCTCAAGGGGAGAAGGAACTCGTTAGCAAGACAAAGAAACGCCCCTTCCCTCGCGAAAGCGGACACTTCGCCTGGAAGTACCGCTCGAATTTCAGCTAGAGCATGCCCCGTTGATTTGGAAGCAGCCCCCTCACCCTACCCTCTCCCCCTCGGAGGGGGAGAGGGTTGCGTAGGCTTAGCGAGACAAAGTCGAGCTTAGCCGGAGCTGGGTGAGGGGGTGATTCCGCGCCATCGAAACATGGTTTAGCCGTCTCTCGCTCCAACCGTTCACCGCCCGACTCGCGATCGGCCGGCCTCCGGAGGATCTCCCTTGCTCGAGCACTTGACCGTGCTGCAGATCGTGCTGATGACGATCATTCTCCTGCTCGCGGGCATGACCAAGGGCGTGCTCGGGGTAGGGCTGCCGCTCCTCGCCGTGCCGCTCCTCTCCCAGCTCGTCCCCGTACCCCTCGCGATCGTGACGCTTGCCGTCTCGCAAGTGCTGAGCAACGGCTTCCAGGCCTTCCAGGGCGGCAACTTCGCCGCGGTATGGCGCCGCTTCTGGACGCTCTTCGTTACCCTTGTCGCGGCACTCTTCGCGGGCGCGCACCTTTTGGTGAGCCTCGACCACAGGGTGCTCGGGCTCATCCTGGGCACGATCCTCCTCATTCTCACCGTGCTCAACCAGATCCCGCGTCTCTTCCGCATCGAGGTGCACCACGAGAAGCTCATGAACCCCCTCGTGGGCGCGCTCGCGGGCTTCCTTGGCGGCGTGTCGTCCTTCTACGGCCCGGTCCTGCTCATCTATCTCGTGGCACTCAGGCTGGAGAAAGCGTTCTTCATCAGCGCGGTCTCGACCGCCTTCGTCATCGGCGCAGTGCCGCTTCTGATCTCGCTGGTCCTCTATGGCGCCATGGGACGGGACGGCTTCATCCTCTCGGCACTCGCCGTGCTCCCGGTTTTCGGCGGGCTCCTTCTAGGTCAGGCAATCCAGAAGCGCATGCCGCAGGAGGCCTTCCGCAAGGGCATCTTCGTGATCATGCTCGTCATGGGAGCGAGTCTCGTGCTCCGCGCCATCTTCGAATAGGCGCACTCGCGCGCCAGGCCCGCTGAGCGCGCGGGCCCCTTCTTAATGGAGAAGCTTCTTGTCCGGTGCGGTGAGCGAGGCCTGTTCCGGGCCGCCCCAGAGCTGGCTGCTCGCCCAGTCCATCGCCGCGTTGAGCGTGTCCCGCCCTACCCTATCCGCGACGATCTCGGCCACCTCGCTGAGGGCCGCCTGGAAATTCTCGGCGTGCCCCGTCCGGCCGTGCGCGCGCAGCAGCTTGACGCAAGCCCCGCCGTGCAGGATCCAAAGTGCGGCGACCCGCGCGTCGTGCATGCGGTCCCTCACGGCAGCACCCGCGGGCCTCGACCACCCTCGCCCCTTACGGAAAGGCTCATCCCCCCCTCCCCTCGTGATGTGGAGCCCCCGGCTCCACGGCGACGTCGTTTGGCGGCGGCGTGGCCGGGCAATGCGCTCAAGGCCCGACACCGAACTGTCAATATATTGACATGAGACTGTCCTTTTTAACAAGGGGCTGTAGCCGGCCTGGAGGTCCGGCGGGGCCGCGCGCCATCCTCGGCAGCCGGCGGCTCGCTCTACGGCCGAGCAGCGGGGGCGGAACGGGCGCGAATGGACTTGCGACTGTCATATTGGCGCTCTATCGTGCGCGCTAAGCACGACATTGTGAGCACTTGAGCGACCGCTCGCGCCGCCCTTCGAGGGCGGCGCGACGGACGTTTTTGAATCACGCTCGCAAGGACAGCCGATCTGCGCGCGGACTATTCGAGGGGCCGCTCGACAAGCGGGGGGCGGCCGACTTGGCGCAGGAGGCGGCGGAACTCGATGACGCTCACGGGGATGCTGCCGACGTAAAGGAAGGCGACCGCAGTCAACGTCGACCAGGGCGCGCTCACGAGGAACGCCGCAAAGAGCCCGACGAGGAGGAGCAAGGGCAGCACATAATGCTGCGGCACGCGCACGCTCTTGCCGGAGTAGGTCGGCACTTGGCTCACCATGAGCGCCGAGACGGCAAGGATCACGAGCGCGTTCACGAAGACGTGGCCGAAGAGCCCGGGCCCGAGGTCGAAGCTCAACATCATCGGCGTCAATACGAGACCGGCCGCCGCCGGCGCCGGCACGCCCGTAAAGAAGCGATAGGCCCAGGGCGGCAGATCGCTGTTCCCGAGGCGCGTGTTGAAGCGCGCGAGCCGCAACGCGCAGCACACGCAGTAGGACATCACGATGGCCCAGCCGATGCTGCCGGCCGCCCGCATCACCCACTCATAGAGCACGATCGCCGGAGCCACGCCGAAGCCGACCACGTCGGAGAGCGAGTCCATCTCGGCCCCGAACTTGGTGCTGCCGCCGAGCATGCGCGCGATGCGGCCGTCGAGCGTGTCGAAGACGCCCGCCAGCACGATCGCGATCACCGCGGGCTGAAAGCGCCCCTCCACGCCGAAGCGAATGGCCGTGAGGCCGGCGCAGAGCGCCAACACGGTCAAGATGTTGGGAATCAGTTTGTTGAGCGAGAAATCCTTGAGGCGCTGGCGCGGACTGGGTGCCAACATCTAACGCACCTCCCCCGGGCGCGCGGGCTCCTGGCTGCGCATGTCGGCGATCACCGTCTCGCCCGCCAGCACGCGCTGGCCGGCGGCCACCAGCGGCGAGAGCCCGGGCGGCAAATAGACATCGACGCGGCTGCCGAAGCGGATGATGCCGAAGCGCTCGCCCGTGCGCACTGGGCGACCTTCCTCCACGTCGCAGACGATGCGCCTTGCCACCAGGCCCGCGATCTGGACAAGCGCCAGCTCGCGCGGCACCTCGCCCTCGTCGAGCGCCAGACGCAGCGCCAGGCGCTCATTGCCCTCGCTCGCCTTGTCGAAGGAGGCGTTGACGAAGCGGCCGGGGCGATAGGCGCGCTTTACCACGCGGCCGGTGCAGGGGATACGGTTCACGTGCACGTCGAACAGGTTCATGAAAACGCTCACCCGCGTGAGCGGGCGGGAGCCCATCTCGAGCTCGGCCGGCGGGACCGCCGCGACGATCGGCAGCACCAAGCCATCGGCCGGGCTCACCACGAGCCCCTCGCGCACCGGCGTCACGCGCTCGGGATCGCGGAAAAAATAGGCGCACCAGATGGTCAGCGCCAGCCCGATCACGCCGAGCGGAGCGGCAAGCCAGAAGAGGATCGCCGTCAGAAGCGCAAAGAGTGCGATGAAGCGCCAACCGTCGCGATGAATGGGCAAGGCAAGATACGTCGGCAATGTCTCGTCCTCGGGGTGCGGCGCGCATAGAGACGCGCGAAGGCAGCACTCGGCAAAAAGCCCCGCTCGCTGCGAGATTTAGCACAGCTCCGGCTCCGCCCGCTTATTTTTTCGCAGAGCCCATTGATATGATTTGGTTAATCTCGGCAGGGGTGCTGCGGCCCTGCCGCCTGCCAAGGGCCCTTGGCACGGCGTCAGGCCGCGGCCGTGGCGCCGTTTGGCCGGGGCGGCCGGCCGTATCCGGCGCGGGCACTCCAGCCGCGGGAGAGCGGCCCCGAAGCCCGCTCCCGGTCTCCTTCGGCCGCGCGCGAGATCCAGGCGGCGGGCGGGCTGCTGAGTGGTGAAGCTCTCGCTCGTGAGCCGCCTTCCGGCGGCTCACGAAGGCGCAAAGCTCGCTCCCGGCCTCATCCGCGGGCGGCCGGCTTGGCGATTGGCCGCAGGCTCAAGGCTCGGATCTGAGGGTGATCTCCGCGATACCAGCGGCGACGTTGAGACCGGTGTTGCCTTCGATGCTGAGCGGCTGCAGCGTGATCGACTTGTTGAAGCCGCCGACCAGCACATTGGCGCCGACGCCAACTGCGACCGTGGCGCTGCCGGTGACCCCGCCGTAATGGCCGGCCAACGCACCCGGCGCCAGAGTCGAGGTCGGTGCGATGACGCCCCAGACGATCACCCCACCTTGCGTGTAGCCGATATCGACGCCGTACTTGTTGACGTGGCCGGCATAATGCTCGGGAGCACCTTGGACGGGCGAATAGACGCATCTCAGACTGCGCGAGGACCCGAAGACGAAGCCCCAGCCGCTGGACACGTTGCACGTCAGGTTGCCTATCTTCACGCCCGTTTGCGCATGCGCGCCGGTAACAAACCCGAAAGCTGCCACGGCCAAGACGACCGCACTCATCGCCAAAGCGAATTTCCTCAGCATTCTCAATCCTCCTCAAACGTTGCGTTCACCGACATTTCCCAGGCGAACGACCCGAAGTGCGATTTCCGCGGTGATATTGCCCTCTTCCGGGCACTTTAGCTACCGCTTTCCGGGTCTTGGGCCATCCTTCGATCTTGCCGCGCTTCACGTCCGTGCTACGCCGGGGACGGCCGTTTAAGGCGCTTGAGCGGTGAAATCGTTTCAGCGCGGCGTGGCGGTACCGCAAGATTAATTCGACTTGCTCGGCACGGCAAAGACCTGGCCCGGATAAATCAGATCGGGATCGCGGATCTGATCCTTGTTGGCCTCGTAGATCACCGTGTAGCGCACGCCCGCGCCATAGCTGCGGCGAGCGATCCGCCACAGGCTGTTGCCCGGCTGCACGACGAC
>DATNIJ010000249.1:0-3651 GCA_035604475.1 Alphaproteobacteria bacterium | reverse complement strand
ACCCTCTCCTCCTGAAGGAGGAGAGGGAGGTCGCCCCGTTTCGCGCCAGAAAATTCGGACTGAGACAGTACGGCCCGCCACGGGCCCTTGCCGTCCCTCCGGAAAATGGTCATATTAATTTGACCATTTTTTGGACTGGGTGGGATGAGCGACGACGAGATCACCATCAGCGTGTCCGAGTTCAAGGCGCGCTGCCTCAAGCTTTTCGATGCCTTGCAGAAGCGCAAGCTCAGCAAGGTCGTGGTCACGCGCCACGGCAAGCCCGTTGGCGAGCTTGTTCCGCCGAAGCTCAAGCTCAAGCCGCTCTACGGCGCCTTGCGCGGCACGGTGACCCTCGCACCCGGAGCAGACCTCACGCAACCGACGCTTGCCGAGGATGAGTTGGACGCAGCGCGCGGCATCCTTCATCGCTGACGCCGCATGCTGCTGCTCGATACCCACGCGATCATCTGGATCGGCGAAGGGGAGCCGATCGAGCGGAAGGCCCGCAGAGCGGTGGAGGCGGCGCGCCTCGAGGGCGGCGTGCTCGTCTCCCCGATCTCGGCCTGGGAGATTGGCCTTCTCGTCACCAAGGGCAGGATATTGACGCTTGTGCCCACGCCGGCCGAATGGCTGGCGCGCTTTCTCGCTCAGCCCGGCGTGCGCGAGGTGCGGCTCACGATGCGGGCAGCACTCGATTCATGCTTCCTGCCTGAACCGTTCCCTGGCGACCCGGCCGACCGCATGCTGATCTCGATCGCCCGCGAGCTCGCCATCCCGCTCTTGACGCGGGACCGCCTGATCCTCGCCTACGCGGCCAAGAGCGGTGCCGTGAAAACCATCCGCTGCTGAGGCCGCCGACCCCATCCGGGTAGGGCTATTGCATTTGAATACTTATGACGGTGCGAATCCGTCGTCCCGGCGACCCCGGACTGGATCCGGGGCGGTGCCCATTTCAGAACAAGTGCCGCGTTATTTCTTTCTCCAACAATGATGATCCCGGTCAATGGATACCGGCTTTCGCCGGTAATGACGGAGCCGGTAAGGTGCGAAGTCACCAAATACGATTGCCCTCCCTTTCGGGGCGCGAGAACGCAGCGCGAGGGCGCGCGCGAAATCTCACGGCACCGGCAGGCTCTGGCGCTTGAGCGCTGAGGCCTGGCGCTTGGCGAGGGCGGCTTCGTCGAAGTCCTTGATGAGCTCGTGAAAGAGCCGGTACCAGTTGATGTGCGCGGCGAGATGGAGGAAGACCGCCCCTAGCCCGATGGCGGCGCGGTCCATGAGCACGAACTCGCGCGGCGGCGTCACGCCGCCCAGGCGGCGCAGCTCGCGGTGCACCTTGCTCGCGACCTCGGCACCGTAGTTTCCGGTGTTGGTCTCCTCGATGAGCCGCGCTCTGTCCTCCATGAGGGGCGCATAGACGAAGCGCGCCCACAGGTTGAGCGTCTCGATCACCGCTTTGCTCAGGTTTTTGAAGCCCCAGGTCTCGTAGGCGTGGACCGCGAGGGCCTGATCGTCCTTGGAGAGCGCCCAATAGAGATCAATGACGCCCTTGACGAAGGGGCTCTTGAAGACGCGGATGCAGCCGAAATCCATGAGGTTGATCGAGCCGTCCGGCCGCACCGTGTAGTTGCCGAGATGCGGGTCGCCGTGGATCACGCCGTAGAAATAGAACGGTACGTACCAGGCGCGGAACATGTTGTAGGCGACCTTGTTGCGCCGCTCGAGGGGCCACTGCTTGCAGTCGACGAGGGGCGCCCCCTCGAGCCAGGTCATGGTGAGGAGGCGCTTGGTCGAGAGTGCCGGCAGCACTTCGGGCACGTGCACGCCCGCTTCCGAGCGCAGCATTTCGCGATAGAGCCGCATGTGACGCGCCTCGCGCTCGTAGTCGAGCTCCTCGCCGAGGCGCTCCGCGATCTCGGCATGGATGTGCCTGGTCGAGATCGCCTTGTCGTAGCGCTCGTAGAGCGCGAAGACGAGCTTGAGCTGGGCGAGGTCGGCGGCGACGACGGAGGCCATCTCGGGGTACTGCAGCTTGGCCGCGAGCGGCCGGCCGTCGAGCGAGACGGCGCGATGCACTTGGCCGAGGGAGGCCGCGCGCGCCGCCTCGCGCTCGAAGGATTTGAAGCGCTGCAGCCAGTCGGGCCCCAACTCGGCCGCCATGCGGCGGCGCACGAAGGGCCAGCCCATGGCGGGGGCATTGGCCTGGAGGCGCGCGAGCTCGCTCGCATATTCGCTCGGCAGCGCGTCGGGAATGGTCGAGAGGAGCTGGGCCACCTTCATGAGCGGGCCCTTGAGGCCGCCGAGTGCCGTCGCGAGCTCGCTCGCGTGCCGGCCGCGGTCGAGCGAGAATCCGAGGTAGCGTTTTCCCGCGAGCTCGACCGCGAGCCCGCCCACCGCGCGTCCCACGCGCGCGTAGCGCTTGACGCGTGCGCCGAAGGTGCTTTGCTCGCCCTTGACTGGCTTCCCTTCCGTCCGCGGCGCGACCTTCTTCCGCGCCATCAGAGTGTCGCCTCGAGCTCGCCGATGAAGCGCTCGATGAGCGCCAGCCCCTTGGCCCAGAAGCCCGGGTCGGAGGCGTCGAGCCCGAAGGGGGCCAAGAGCTCCTTGTGGTGGAGCGTGCCGCCCGCGCGCAGCATGGCGAGATACCTTTCCTGGAAGCCGGGCTCGGCGCGCTCGTAGACGGCGTAGAGCGAATTCACCAGGCAGTCCCCGAAGGCGTAGGCATAGACGTAGAAGGGGGCGTGGATGAAGTGGGGGATGTAGCTCCAATAGAGCTTGTACTCGTCATCGAAGCGGAAGGCATCGCCCAGGCTCTTCTGCTGCACCTCCATCCAGATCTCGCCGATGCGCTCGGCGGTGAGCTCGCCCGCGCGGCGCTCGGCGTGGAGCTTGCGCTCGAAGTCGTAGAACGCGATCTGCCGCACCACGGTATTGAGCATGTCCTCGACCTTGGCGGCGATCATGACGCGCCGGCGGCGCTTCTCGTGCTCGCCGCGCAGGAGCGCCTGGAAGGTCAGCATCTCGCCGAACACGCTCGCCGTCTCGGCGAGCGTCAAGGGCGTGTCCGACATGAGATAGCCTTGCGAGGCCGCGAGCATCTGGTGCGCGCCGTGGCCGAGCTCGTGCGCGAGCGTCATCACGTCGCGCGTCTTGCCCTGGTAGTTGAGCAGCACGTAAGGATGGGCACTCGTCACGGTCGGGTGGCAGAAGGCGCCGGGCGCCTTGCCGGGCCTCAACGGCGCATCGATCCAGGGACGCTCGAAGAAGCGGCGCACCACGCCGGCGAGCTCGGGCGAGAAGTCGCCGTAGGCGCCGAGCACGCACTTCTGCGCCTCCGCCCAGGGGACCTCGCGATCGTCGTCCTCGGGCAACGGCGCGTTGCGGTCCCAGTACTCGAGTTTCTCCTTGCCGAGCCAGCGCGCCTTGATGCGGTAATAACGGTGCGAGAGCCGCGGATAGGCGTCCTCGACCGCGTTTACCAGCGCTTCCACCACCTCGGCCTCGAGATGGTTCGCGAGATGGCGTGAGGCGGCCGGGGTGGCGAAGCGCCGCCAGCGGTCCTCGATCTCCTTGTCCTTGGCAAGCGTATTGGTGACGAGGGCGAAGAGCCGCACGTTCTCGCCGAGCACCTTGCCGAGCGACTTGGCCGCCTCCCGGCGCTTGGCCTCG
>DATNIJ010000248.1:0-9554 GCA_035604475.1 Alphaproteobacteria bacterium | reverse complement strand
CCCGGCAGGCAGTCGATCATGACCTCCGGGTTGGGATGGAAGAAGAACGGCACCGAATAGCGCGAGCCGGCGTGGCGGCCGATCACCCGGTGCTGGGTCGCGCGGAAGCGGTCGTTCGTCCAGCGCGCCATCATCTCGCCGATGTTGCAGACGAAGCTGCCGGGCAGCGGAACCGCGTCGATCCATTTGCCGGCCCGGTTCTGCACCTGGAGGCCGCCGACCGCGTCCTGGGCGAGGATGGTGAGATAGCCGTAGTCGGAATGGGCGCCGCAGCCGACATCGGGCAGTGTCGCCATGTCGGGAAGGTTCGTGCGCGGCGGATAATGCAGGATCCGCAGGATCGCCGTCGGATGATCGAGCCGGCTGGCGAAGAACGTCTCCGGCAGATCGAGCGCCAGCGCAAAGGCGAGCGAGAGCCGCCGTCCGAGATCGGAGAGTGCCTCGTAATAGGTCGAGAACACCGGGCGCAGCCGCACCGGCCGCGCCGGCCACTGGTTCGGTCCGCGCAAATGCGCGAAGGGTGCTCGCTCGAGGTCGGATGGCGGAAGCTCGAGCGAGATGTCGAAGCCTTCCTTCGGATCGGCGCCCACCTCCGGGTCCGTCGTCTCCCCGCCCAGCGGAAAATAGCCGCGGAACCAGGGGGAGCGCTTCATCGCCACCGCCATCTTCTCCTCGAGCGGGAGGGCGAAGAACTCCCGGGCGAGCGCGAAAGTCTCGCGCACGAGGTCCGCATCGACGCCGTGGTTGACGACGTAGAAGAAACCGACGTTGCGGCAGGCCTCGCCGATGCTCTTGCCGCACTCGCGCCGCCCGCGGCCGCTTCCGCCGAGCGAGGAGACATCGATGATCGGGATGCTGTCGAAATCAGCCATTGTGGCTCTCTCCGTTGGCAGAGGCGATCCTAGCACGCGCGCCGGGGGCCGTCACTCGCGTGCCCAGAAACATCGGCACATGAGACACCCCCCTCCCTACCCTCCCCCTCAAGGGGGGAGGGGTCACATCATCTTCCCCCTCCCCCTTGAAGGGGGAGGGTGGGGTGGGGGTGACGCTCGAAATTTCGAGAGCTGGCGCTACGCGCGCCCGGCCTTCTGCTTCTCGACCTCGCGCGCGCGGAGCTCGCGGCGCATGATCTTGCCGGTCGCGGTCAGCGGAAGCGCGTCGGTGAACTCGACGAGGCGGGGATATTCGTGCGCGGCGAGGTGCGTCTTGACGAAGTCCTGGATCTCGCGGGCGAGTGCGGGCGAGGGTGCCGCACCCGGTGCCGGCACGATGAAGACCTTGACGATCTCGGTGCGCAGCGCGTCCGGCACGCCGATCGCGGCGGCCATGGCGACCGCGGGGTGCTTCAGGAGACAGTCCTCGATCTCGCTCGGCCCGATGCGGTAGCCGGCGGAGGTGATGATGTCGTCCGCGCGGCCCTGGAACCAGAAGTAACCGCCCTCATCCTTGACCGCTACGTCGCCGGTGAGCAGCCAGTCGCCCGCGTACTTCGCGCGCGTCGCCTCGGGATTGCGCCAGTACTCGAGCAGCATGACCGGATCGGGCCGCTTGACGCCGACGATGCCCGCTTGACCGGCCGGCAGCACGGAACCCGCCTGATCGACGATCTCGACGACATGTCCCGGCACCGGGCGCCCCATCGAGCCCGCGCGCACCGGCATCACCGCGGCGCAGTTGCCGAGCACGAGATTGCACTCGGTCTGGCCGTAGCCCTCGTTGATGGTGACGCCGAGCGTCTCGCGGCCCCAGGCGAGGAGTTCCTCGCCCATGGCCTCGCCGCCGGTGAAGATCGAGCGGATGGCGTAGGACCAGCGCGCGCGCGGCGCCGCGACCTGGCGCATCAGCTTGAGTGCCGTCGGCGGCAGGAAGAGGTTGCGCACGCGGTGCTCGGCGATGAGCCGGTAGGCGAGCTCGGGATCGAACTTGCGCATGCGGCAGGCGAGCACGGGGATGCCGTGGAACCAGGCAGGCAAGAGCACATCGAGGAGCCCGCCGATCCACGCCCAGTCGGCCGGCGTCCAGAAGAGATCGCCCGGTTGCGGGGGAAACTCGTGGTAGAACTCGACGCCCGTGAGATGGCCGAGCAGCACGCGCTGGGCGTGGAGCGCTCCCTTGGGCGGGCCGGTGGTGCCCGAGGTGTAGATGATGAGTGCCGGATCGTCGGCCGCGGTCGCGAGCGGGGTGAAGCGATCGGAGGCGGCCTCAAGGGTCGTCCAGAAATCGAGTGAGCCCTCAGGCAGCGGGGCCGCACTCGCTTCCCCGCGCGTCGTGATGACGAGCTTGAGCCCCGGCAGATGCTGGCCGAGGGCGGCGATCTTGGGCAGATTCGCTTCGTCGGTCAAAACCGCCGCCGCGCTCGAGTTGGCGAGACGGTACTCGAGTGCCTCCTCGCCGAAGAGGGTGAAGAGCGGCAGCGCGATCACCCCCGCCTTGTAGCAGGCGAGATGCGCGATCGCGGCCTCGGGCGATTGCGGGAGGAGGATGGCGAGGCGATCGCCGCATCCGATGCCGTGGGCGGCGAGCGCATTGGCGAGCCGGCTCGAAAGTGCCCGCATATCGGCGAAGCTGTAGCGCTTGAGCCGCCCGCCCTCCTCGAGGAAGAGAAGTGCCGGGGCGTCGGGCGCACCCGCGGCGTGGCGCTCGCAGCACGCGACCGCCATGTTGAAGAAGGGCGGCACGCGCCAGCGGAAGCGCTGGTACACCTCGTCGTAGCTCTTGCCCGCCTCGAGCATGCGTCGTTCTCATCCTTCGAGACGCCGCCTCCGGCGGCTCCTCAGGATGAGGTGAGCTACGGCAATGAAACGGCGCCTCATCCCGAGGAGGCCGCGTAGCGGCCGTCTCGAAGGATGAGGCTATTGCGGGATTGTGCGCAAGAGCGCAGCGCAGCGCGCGATATTGGCTTCGTGTGCGCCGAGCATGCCCTTGAGGGCCGCGTGGATACGTTCGTCCTTGACGCGCGGGAGTGCTGCCTGGAGCTTGCGCACGACCCAGCCCTGGCCGCGATTGAGGAAGGCGAGGCGGGCGGCGAAGCCCTCGATCGCCATCGCCATGTCGTAGAAGTCACCCACGCGCGCGCTGGGCTTGGCACCCAGGCGCTCGATCAGGCGCTCCAGCATGGCGGCGAAACGCGCCTCGTCGCGCTTGACCGCGGCGAGCAGCACCGTCGCCTCCTCGCTCGGGCTCTCGCGGAGGAAGGCCAGGGCCAGCTTGTCGCCCGCGCGCTCGCCCTCGAGCAGCGTGTTGAGCAGCTCGACCAGCTCGGCCTCGTCAAGATGGCCGGCATGGAGCGACTCCATCTCGTGGGCATAGCAGACGGGCGAGCTCGGGCGCCGAGGCTCCGACGGGGCACTGGGGGCGGCCCGCTCCGTCGGCGCTTGCTTCGGCTTGTCATTCATCATCGGCGTTCCTCGTGGCGCACGTAGTGCACAGCGCCATTATGCGCTTCCTCGCGCGCGTTGGACAATGGCGCGGCGACCGCGGACAAGCGGCACTCAGACGAGAAGCGAGGCCCAGGCCGAAACGCCGAAGCCGATGAGGACGAGGCCCGAGGCGCGGTTGATCCAGCGCACCGCACCAGGCGTCACCCGCGCGCGCGCGAGGCTCACGGCAGCGGAAAGGAAGACCCACCAGAGCGCCGAGCCGGTGAAGACCGCGGCCACGAAGCTCGCCGCCTTGCCGTAGCTCCCCGCCGTCTCCGCAAGCCCCACGCTCGCGAAGACGGCGGCGAAGGAAATGATGGTCGAGGGGTTGGTGAGCGTCAAGAAGACGGTCGTCGCATAGTCGGCGAGGAGGCTGCGCCCCTCCTTTACCTGCTTTTCCTTGGCCGGCCGCTCTCTGAAGCTGGCAGCGCCGAGCCAGAGGAGAACCACTCCGCCGACGAGCCTGAGCGGGGCCTGCTGGGCCATGAGGAAGCCCGAGATGGTGGCAAGCCCGAAGCCCGCGACCGCACCGTAGAAGCCGTCCGCCGTGGCGGCGCCGAGGCCCGTCGCGAGTCCCGCGGCCATGCCGTGGCCGAGGTTGCGCTTGATGCATAGAACGCCGATCGGCCCGACCGGGGCCGCGATCGAAAGGCCGATCAAGAGGCCCTTCAGCAAGATGAATATCTCAGGCATGGCACACCGACAACGAGCGATGCGTGAGGCGAGGAGAGAGAAAGTGCGGCGGGTGCGGCTCAGCCAGCACTCGCGGCACCGTTGCTGCGCTCTAGCGGGAGCGCGTTCGTTGTCGGCTTTGAGCCGCCGGGCGCGAGCGCGGGCCCGCACGCCGCAAGGGGCGGCGGGACGCGCATGGAAAGACGGAATCGCCCGGTCGCTCGCTCATGACGCTTGGCTCCGCGCGGCATGGTAGCGCCACGTCCTTGCCAGGGCAAGCTTCGCAAGGCGGACGCGGCCGCTCACGCGGCCAGGGCCGCCTGTTTGTCGAGCAGGCGGAGGATTTCGTCGCGGCTCCCATCGGGCACCTCGATGAGCGCGCGCGCTATTCCGGCTTGGCGGTAGTCCGCGAGCACGCTCGCATCGGCCGGCGCGCGGAAGACGGAGATCGAGAGTGTCGAGAAGTCGCGTCCCGCGGCGGCGGCCGCACGGCGCAAGCGCTCCACCGCCTCCTTGGCGGTGAAGCCCGGGCGCGCGCGGGGGAACCAGCCGTCGCAGAACTCGACCACGCGCTGCAAGGTGTGATCGCTCTCCCCGCCAAGCAGGATCGGCGGATGCGGCCGCTGCGCGGGCTTGGGATAAAGCCAGACGGGATCGAAGCTCACCATCTTGCCGTGGAATTGCGCCTCCTCCTCGGTCCACAGCGCCTTCATCGCGAGCACGCGCTCGCGCAGCAGCTTGAAGCGGGTCTCGTAGCGCGCGCCGTGGTTCGCCATCTCCTCGACGTTCCAGCCGCCGCCGATCGCGAACTCGAAGCGGCCGCCCGAGAGCAGGTCGAGGCTCGCGACCGACTTCGCCGTGACGATCGGGTCATGCTGCGGCAGCAGACAGATACCTGTCCCGATCTTGAGCGTCCGCGTCGCCGCCGCCGCGAAGGAGAGCGCCACGAAGGGATCGTGGGTGTGCTTATAGCGCTTCGGCAGCTCGCCGCCGCTCGGGAACGGCGTCCGGCGGCTCACGGGGATGTGGGTGTGCTCGCAGACGAAGAGCGAGTCGAAGCCGCGCGCCTCGACCGCGCGCGCGAGCTCGCGGATCTCGATGCCGTAGTCGGTGGGGAAGTGGAAGACGCCGACGCGCATGATCATCCTCCAAAGGGGTTGAGCGCTCACACGCTCATAGCACGCGGCTGCCGCCGGTGTCGCGGCGAGGGAGGAACTTTGGGACGACTCCTACTTGAAGGCGCAGGCCCAGGCCTACACTTCGCAATTCGTGCCGCCCTGACGGGTGCAGACGGCGATGGCGCTCGATTGCGCGTCCTCGCTCTTGGGCGCTTGGCCCACCGCGAACCGTTTGTTGTCGCCGGCCGCCACGGCGCCACAGCTGTTGAAGATGCTCACCACGAGCTTGCAATCGTCGCCGTGCTGGGCGCAGTTGGCGAGCGCCCGCCGGTCCGCATCGCGCTTGTTCTCGTAGTCGTAGGACCAGCCTGCCGCCGTGCTGTCGGAGCCATAGGCGATCGCGCCATAAGGCTTCTCGTGCTTCTCGCAATATTGCCGAGAGCAGGTGTTGACACACTCGTCGGACGTGACGAGTCCATTCAAACCCCGGCAGGTGTTCTGGCAATCCTCGAAGCAACTCGCCCGCGCGGGCGCTCCCGGCACGGCGAAGCCGAGACCGACGCCCAGAGCGGCGGCCAAGATCCATCGCGATGTCATGGCCTCCCCTCAGCGCTTCGACGGTCGACCCGGCGGGTTTACCCGCTCCTCATCTCGTCGACCGGCTTGCCCTGCGACCAGCGGACGACCGCATCGGCGGTATCGGCGCCGAACTTCTCCATGATGTCGTCGATGTCGAGGAGGTCGAGCCCGCCGAAGCCGTAGCCGCCGGAATAGGCCTTCGCGTTGCCGAACTTCGCGAGCACCGTGCCGCCGGCGTCGGTGATCTGGAACTCTCCCTCGACCCGCGCGCGACCGGCACCGAAGCCGATCAGCCAACGAACGACCTTGCTTCCCTTGTCGACCTGGGTGATCGCTCCGGAGACCACAATCGCCTCCGGCGGCGGACTTCCGTCGGCGGGATCGTTGACGGTGTCGAAGGCCTTCAACTCCCGGAGGCGATCGACGAATCCCTTGCGAAAATGCAGCGCCTCGCCGACCCAGGTCTTGTCCGTGGGCTCGACGCTACCGAGCTCCACAATCGTGTAGTGTTGCGCCGGCTTCTGAGCCGCCTGCGGCGTGATGGTCGTGGTCGTGCACGCCGCGACGAGAGCGAGCGACGCCAGCACGATGGCGCGCCGCGCTATTCTTAGATACCCCATGGCGATCCCCCCGATAGGCAATTGCCCTCGTCTGATGATACAAATGGCTGAACAGCCTATCAATCCGCCGTGCGGTGAACGGCGATCGCGAAGCCCTTATCGATTGAAAATTCCCGTTCGCCAAGCGCGGGATCGTTTTCTACCAGGACGAATTGATCACTTGGTCGAGACCGGACGGCCTCGCACCGACACAACCTGCGCGCACCCGTGATAGAGAGAGTCACTGCTGCGCTCGAGTGGGAAGGACTGACCGTCTATCGATAGAGTCGCGAAGCCATAATCATCCGCATCGGGTCCCTGCTTCCCGAATACGCCCGATACGGGCTGGATCATCAAGTCCCGGGGCACTTCTCGAACAGCGGGGTCGGCGCCGACGTCTTCACGAAATGTCCGTTCTCCACAACGGCGGCGTCGTTGACTAGGGAATGGTAGAGATGGACGTGACCGTCGGGCAATGCTTCCCATACCACATCGATGCTCGTGCCGACCGAGACGCCCGTGCTGCGTTGGTTGTTTCTCAACTCAACCCCGGTTGCCACGGCGACGATATGGATCCGCCCGGCCGCCAACTCGGCCGATGTAATGCGGTAGATGACGCTCGCGTTGGGCGTCGCGCTTTCGACCGTCGCGGTCCCGTCGGACGGGATTGAATAGCGAATAAACACCGCCCTGGTCGCGCAGTCTTGAGACCAGGTGCCGTCGAACCCCATCGCTCGAAGAGCCTCTTGGGCGCTCTCGGAGGCGATTGCCGGCGAATGTAGCCCCACGGCAAGCGCCGCGAGCATGAGACATCTCCGAAGAGGCCTGACGCTCACGGCGGCCCTCTCTGCTACCGCTATTTCCACTTCGCCTCCCAGAATCTCGGTAGCTCGTCGGTGTAGGGCGTGAAGGCGAGGTCCTTCGCGTAGGCGTAGACCAACGGGAAGGACGACAGCGGGATCCAGTAGGCCTGGTCGGAGATGCGGTCGAGAGCCGTCTTGTAGTTCTCCTTGCGGACGGCGGGATCGACGGAGGTATCGGCGGTCTTGAGCCAGTCGCGTACCGTGGGATCGAGCGTCAGGTCGTCGGCCGAGAAGGTGAAGAAGGTCGAGACCGAGGCCGAGGCGTCGTTGATCGAGAACGAGCCCCAGGTGCTGTACCAGACGGGCACCTTGTGGGCGCGCGCGGCGTCGCGGTTGGCGGCGTATTGCTGGAACTGCAGGCTCGCCTTGACGCCGATCGCGCGGAAATAGCCGATCACCGCCTCGGCGAGCAGCGCCTTCGCCTGCTTGGGATCGTAGGGATAATGCGTGATGCCCTCGTCGGTGCAGCCGAATTGGGTCGGAAAGCAGGCCGCGTCGATGACACGCGAGCCCTCGCCGAGGAACACCCTGGCAATCGCCTCGCGGTCGATCGACATGTTGAGCGCGCGGCGCACCCGCACGTCGCGGAGCGCGGGGGTCGCGGTCTTCTCGGTCTGATCGAGCTGGAGATAGCCGATCCGCATGGTCTCGCCGCTCACCACCGCCAGCGTCGGCACGGCGACCAGCTGCTTCGCCTGGTCGGGCGTCACCCGCCAGATCCAGTCGATGCCGCCGCTGAGGAGCTCCGCGATCTGGGTATCCTGGTCGGGGATCAAGCGGAACTCGAGCTTCTCGATCGTGGGCTGCGCGAGCGGACTCTCCTTGAAATAGTCCTTGAAGCGCTCCATCACCACGCGCTTGCCGGGCTCGTAGGCCGTCACCTTATAGGGACCAGAGCCCACGGGATGGTCGCTCATGCCCTTGGGGCCGACCTGCTTGTAATAGGCGCCGGGATAGATCACCACGGGACCCGCGAGGTACTCGAGCGCGGCGGGGAACGGCGCCTTCAGGTGGATGCGCACCTTGGTGTCCGAGAGCTTCTCCGCGCTCTCGATCCAGTTCACGTTCTGCTGGGTGATCACGCCCGCCTCGGGCTTCGAGACGAAGTTGAGCGTGTAGACGACGTCGTCGGGGCCGAAGATGTCGCCGTTGTGGAACTTGACGCCGGTGCGGAGCTCGAAATCGAGGGTCTTGGGATCGGTCCAGGCCCAGGAGGTCGCGAGCTCCGGCTGATACTGCCCGGTCCTGGGATCGCGGTGGATCAGGTGGCTCCAGACATGATGGGCGATGATCACGCCCTCGCGCACATTGTTGAAATAGGCGTCGATGCTCTCCGGCACGAGGTCCGAGGCGAAGACCAGCGAGTTGTCCGCCTTGCCGGCATCGGCGGAACCGGGCGCGAGCAAGCCAAGCGCCACAAGCGCGGTTGCGGCGACGGTTTGGCGAATTCCCCTGATCATCCTTGGCCTCCCCTTTCCGCGCGGCTCGCGTCAACAGAGGCTAGCGCGGTTTGCCGCATGATGGAAATCGGGGCGAGGGCGCTTGATCGCTCCCGGCACGCACCCTATCGTCGGCCGGATTCTCGCATTCTGGAGATCGCATGTCCGACGCTGCGCTCCGCCCCGTCAAGCGGGCCTTGCTTTCCGTGCACGACAAGGCGGGGCTGGTGGCCTTCGCGCGGGCGCTCGCCGCGCGCGGCGTCGGGCTGATCTCGACCGGTGGCACGGCGAAGGCGCTTGGTGATGCCGGCCTCGCGGTGACGGAAGTGGCGGGCATCACGCAATTCCCGGAAATGCTCGACGGCCGCGTCAAGACGCTGCATCCCGCGGTCCACGGCGGGCTGCTGGCGCGGCGGGATCGCGCGGACCATCTGGCGGCGATCCGGCAGCACGGCATCGAGCCCATCGACCTCCTGGTGAGCAACCTCTATCCCTTCGCGGCGACCGTCGCGCGCGGCGCCGGCTTCGACGAGTGCATCGAGAACATCGACATCGGCGGCCCCGCCATGATCCGCGCGGCCGCGAAGAATTTCGACGGCGTCGCCGTGGTGACCGATCCCGCGGAGTATGGCGCGGTGCTCGCCGACCTCGCGGCGCACGATGGTGCCACCTCGCTGGCACTCCGTCGGCGCCTGATGGCCCTCGCCTACGCGCGCACCGCCGCCTACGACGCCGCCATCGCGGAGTGGCTGGGCGCGCAATCCGGCGACATCTTTCCGGAGACGCTCGGCATCGCGGCGCGGCTGAAGCAGCGGCTCCGCTACGGTGAGAACCCGCATCAGCGGGCGGCGTTTTATATCGGCGG
>DATNIJ010000247.1:0-5939 GCA_035604475.1 Alphaproteobacteria bacterium | reverse complement strand
ACGGAGGTCGATGAGCCATGGCACTCAGTCACGACAGGAACCGGATCGATTTCGCAAGCTACCGGCCGAAGCACTTCCTGTGGTCGCTCGACGGCAAGGTTGCGAGAATCACGCTCAATCGCCCGGAGCGCAAGAACCCGTTGACCTTCGAATCCTACGCCGAGCTGCGCGATACCTTCCGCGAGCTCGTCTATAGCGAGATCGTCAAAGTGGTGATGATCACCGGTGCCGGCGGCAACTTCTGCTCCGGCGGCGACGTGCACGAGATCATCGGCCCGCTGGTGCGCATGCAGGAGGCGGGCGACATGCGCGGCCTCCTCGACTTCACGCGCATGACCGGCGATCTCGTCAAGGCGATGCGCGCCTGTCCGCAGGTCATCGTGGCCGCCGTCGACGGCATCTGCGCCGGTGCCGGCGCCATCCTCGCCATGGCCTCCGATCTCAGGCTCGGCACGGCCCAGAGCAAGCTCGCCTTCCTCTTCGTGCGCGTCGGCCTTGCCGGTGCGGACATGGGAGCCTGCAACATCCTGCCGCGGATCGTGGGCGCCGGCCGCGCAGCGGAGCTTCTCTACACCGGCCGCGCCATCGACGGCAGCGAGGCCGAGCGCTGGGGCTTCTACAACCGTCTTTGCGCTCCCGAGCGGCTCGACGCGGAGGCGCTCGAGCTCGCCCGCGCGCTCGCCGCCGGCCCGACCTTCGCGCACGCCATGACCAAACGCTGCATTCATCAGGAATGGAGCCTGTCGATCGACGACGCGATCGAGGCCGAGGCGCAGGCGCAGGCGATCTGCATGCAGACGAAGGACTACGGCCGCGCCTATCGCGCCTTCGTCGCCAAGCAGCGGCCGGTCTTCGAGGGAAATTGACGCAGGCAGGGCGGAAGCGCGCGCGGGGTGCCGGCGAGGCCGGGGCTCAGCTCTTTCCAGCCAGTTTTTTCATATAAGCGAGAAGCTCGGCCGTCGGACGGCCGTCGACCTTTTGTCCGGTATCGCCTTGGAAGAGCCGGATGGCGCGCGTCGTCTGCGCCCGCATCTGGCCGTCGGCCGGCCCGGGCTCGTATCCGAGCCGGTCGAGCAGGCGCTGGATTTGGGCGAGCTCCGAGGAAGCTTCGCCGCCGGCCTTCGCCTTCGTGGGTGCGGAGGTTTTTTCAGGCGCCACCGCCGCGGCCTTCTCCGGCGAGACGGCGGCCGCTGCGGCTTTGGCTTGCGGCTCGGCCGCCTTGGCAGGGGCTGCGGGCGGTGTCGCTGCAAGCTTGGCAGGAGGTGCGGCGGAGGGCGCCGGGGTGGCAGGCGCTGCGGGAGCTGCCGGCGTGGCAGTCGCCGCCGGCGCTGGGGCCGGCTGCGCCGCTTGCTCTGGTGTGGGTTGAGCAGCGGGTGCGGCAGTGCTTGGCGCTGCGCCCGCAGGGGCTTGCCCTTGCTGCGGAGCGCTCGCCGCAGGTGATGCCGGCGTGGCCGGCGCGCCGCTCGGGGCCGAGGCCTCGGCGGCGGCCTTCTTCTCGCCCTCGGCACCCCCCGTGGCGACTTCGGTTGCGTGGCGCGGGGTGAGCGTATACCAGGCGATGAGGCCCACGAGAATGAGGAGCCCCAGGACCCAGCTAAACTTGTGTGACCGCCTTCCGTTTGCCACTCGGAGTCCTTCCTCGTCCTTGGCCCGCGCCGCACCCGCGACAATGTCGCGCGCGCGCGCGCTTCCGCTTTAGCGCCGACAATGCCACGGTCTGGTGGAGTGGGGAAGAGTCATTTCGCGCGGCCTCCGGTGGGCGTGCGGCGCGTTGCCCACGCACGCTCAGTTTTGCGCGCGCTTGAAGCGCTCGATGCGGAAGGGCTGGATCGGAAGATTGGTGGCCCCGGTCGTCACCAGCTCGGCGATCACGGCACCCACGATCGGGCCCAGCTGGAATCCGTGCCCGCAGAATCCGAAGGCATGGAAGACGCCTTCCGCGGTCGAGCTCGGCCCGATCACGGGAATGTCGTCGGGCATGCGCGCCTCGATGCCGGCCCAGGCGCGGACGATCTCGGCCCCCCGCATCGCGGGAAAGAGCTCCCACACGGTCCTCGCACTCTCGGCGAGCCCGTTGAAATCGAGCTCCGTCTGGTTGCGGTCGCGCTCGGCCTTGCCCTTGTAGCCGCCGCCGATGAGCACCGTGCCGTTGGCGAACTGCTTGAAGGAAAGCGGCCGGCCTTGAGCCCCCACGACCGGCTTGATGAAGGGCGGCAGGCGCGCGCTGATCATCAGCATGAGCGCCCACACCTCGAGCGGCACCGGCTCGCCCAGCATGCTCGCGATGCGGTCGGCCCAGGCACCCGCGCAATTGACCACGACCGGGGCCGCGAAGCGCTCGCCCCGCTCCGTGCCAAGGCACCACGTCCTACCGTCGCGCGCGAGGTTCACGACACGGCAGCCCTCGACGATCACGGCACCCAGCCTCTCGGCCTTGCGCTTGAACGCCATCGTCGTGCGGTAGGGGTTGGCGGCACCGTCGGCCCGCGCCACGATCCCGCCCACGCAATGCTCGGAGATGGCGGGGAGGATCGCGCGCAGCTCGGCCCGGCCGACGAGCTCCTCGTGGCCGAAGCCGAGGGCCGCGACCTCGGCCGCGCGCCGGCGCAGCAGCTCGTATTCCGCCTCGCTTTCGGCGACCTTCACCTGGCCGTGGCACTCGAAGCCGCAATCGTCGTCGACGAGTGCCTCTATGCCGTGCCAAAGCTCCATCGACGCGACCGAGAGCGGAATCTCGGCGAGGTGGCGGCCGAGCCGGCGCACCCCACCGGCATTCACGCCCGAGGCATGGCGGGCGACATGGTCCTTCTCGAGCATGGTGACCTTAACACCGCGCCGTGCGAGATGGAGGGCCGTCGAGCAGCCGTGGAGGCCGCCGCCGATCACCAGCACGTCGGGCTGCCCCACGACCGCCTCAGCGCTCGACGGCCGCGACCGCGGCGGCCGTCTTGGGAAGGCCCGCAAGCTCCTCGAGCGTGATCGGCTTGATCGGCGGGCGCAGGCGGTAGTAGCCGACCTCGCCGGGGGCAATACCGCGCGCTTCGGCGATGAGCTCGGTGACCGTGAGCCCGCAGAGACGGCCCTGGCACGGGCCCATGCCGCAGCGAAGGAAGGCCTTCATCTGGTTCGGCCCCGTGCAACCGAGCTCGATACTCTCCCTCACCTGGCGCGCCGTCACCTCCTCGCAGCGGCAGACGACCACGTCGTCCTGCGGGATGCGGAACGCCTTGGCCGGCCGATAGAGCGCATCGAGGAAGGCGCGCCCGCGCTCGGCGCGCCTCAAATGCGCGCGATGCGGTGCCGCCTCGCGGTCGCGGCGGGCCCGGTCGATGCGGCCGAGCCGCTCCGCCGCGTCGAGGGCTGCGAGCCGCCCGCGATGCTCGGCGGCTTCCGCACCCGAAATGCCGGCGCCGTCGCCCGCGACGGCGACGCCCTCGACCGAGCTCATGCCCCATTCGTCGACAACGGGCTTGAAGGCGAGCTGGCGCTCGTCCCACACGTGGGCGCAACCGATCGCGTTGGCGAGGTTCACGTTGGGTACGACACCTTGGTGGAGGAGGAGAGTGACCGCCGCAAGCTGCTGCTCGACTCCGTCCGCACCGCGATAGACGACCGCTTCGAGCCGCCCCTCCCCGCGCGCGGCGAGTGTTGCGACATGGCGGACGATCCTCACCCGGCGCTTGACCTCGCTCGTGAGGCGCAGGCCCTTGCGGAAATAGGCGGAGGCGAGGAACGCCGGAAGGTGCGGCAGTGCCGTCTGCAAGTTGCCGCGCGGCGTCGTATCCAGGAATGCGCTGATGGCAACACCCGCGCGCACATACTGTGCCGCGAGCAGCCAGAGGAGCGGGCCGCTTCCGGCCAGCACCACCTCCCCACTCGCCGCGAGCGCCGACGATTTGAGCAGGATCTGCGCGGCACCCACGGTCATCACGCCGGGCAACGTCCAGCCTTCTATCGGGAAGGGCCGCTCGAGGGCACCCGTCGCCAGGATGACGTGCCTGGCCTGCAGGAGCCGCGCGGCACCACCCACCGAGACGCCGATCTCGCGCGCGCGCGACACGCTCCATACGCTGGCACCCGGCACATACAGCGCTCCGCTGGTGCGGAACGCCTCGACGAGTGCCGAGCCGTGCCAATAATCCTCGCCGAGCACTCTTCGCTCGCGGAGCGGCGTCTCGCCGATCGCGCGGTAGATCTGCCCGCCCGGCCTCGGCTGCTCGTCGAACAGCACCGTGTCGATGCCGAGCCCGCTCGCGAGCGCGGCGGCGGCGAGGCCGGCGGGCCCGGCGCCGATGACCACGAGCTCGTAGGCGTCCTTGAGCGGCACCGCGGCGCTCACTTTCCCAACTCCCGCTTGCCCGCCTGGGTCGCGACCGTCATGCCGGGCTCGGCGCGCACGAGGCAGGCCTGCCGGTTGCCGCGTCCGTTGATGGTGACGAGGCATTCGAAGCACACGCCCATCATGCAATAGGGTGCGCGCGGCGCACCGGAGACGGGGGTCGTCCGGCATACCGCGATGCCGGCCGCGAGGAGGGCTGCCGCGACGCTGTCGCCTTGGCGCGCCGCGACCGGCCTGCCGTCGACGGTGAGCCTCACGGCCTTGCCGTCCGTTTCATGCAGCCTGCGAAACATCGAACCTCCGGGCGCTGAAGACATCGAGCTCGGGCACAAGCGCACCCGCCGCCAGCATGGGGGCTAGGAAGAGCGCATGCGCCGCCGCCAGCGTGACCCCGCTGTGGCAGGTCGCGACGAAGGCGCCGGGACAGCTTTCCGACTGATCGTAGACGGGAAAGCCGTCCTTGGTCATGACGCGGAGGGCTGCCCAGGTGCGCACGACGTTGAGTGCTGCAAGGCGCGGGAACATGCGCACCGCGCGCGCGGCCATCGTCGAGAGCACGCCGAGGCCGACGGTGTCGTCGAAACCCGCCTCCTCGACCGAATCGCCGATGAGCACACTCCCTTCATCGGTCTGCCGCAGGGTAGCGATCGGATAGTCGACGAAGCGGCGCACCTTCTCGGTGACGATGATCTGGCCGCGCTGCGGCCGGACCGGCGCCTTGAGCCCGACCATGGGCGCCAACCGGGCATTGCCGTTGCCCGCCGCGAGCAGCACCTTGCCGGCGCGCAGCTCTCCCGTCTGGGCGCCGATACGGAATTCGCCCGCGCGCCGCTCGAGGACCTCCACACTGCGGTTGGCGAGATACGCAGCCCCCTCGGACTTCATGCCGGCGTGGAGCGCCTTCAAGAGGCGCAGCGAATTGCAGTGGCCGTCGAGCGGGCAATAGCTCGCCCCTACGACCGCCGGACCGATCTCGGGCAGTCGCTTGGCGACCGCGTCATGGTCGAGGATCTCGTAAGGGTACTGCACCATGCGCGGCTGGTTGTGGAGGCGCCTCAGCATCGCGGCCCGGCCCTCGAGCTCTTTCTCCGACAGGCAAAGGTGGAAGCCGCCCGGCCGCTCGAAGGCGACGTCGTAGCCCGTAGCCGCGCGCAGCTCATCCGCAAAGCCGCCCCACGCATCGGAGGAGCGCTTGGTCCAGGCGGCGTATTCGGGCATGCCCAGGCCCTTGCTTTGCACCCAGACGAGCGCGAAATTGCCGCGCGAGGCGCGATAGGCGAGGTCGCCCTCGTCGAGGACGGCGACCCTCTGCCCGCGGCGCGCAGCCCCCCAGGCGACGGCCGAGCCGACGAGGCCGCCGCCGATGACCGCAAGGTCGTAGTCGCGCCGCTCGCTCCCTGCCATCTCCCCCTCACGCGCGGCCGCGGCCGATCAAGAGCCGCTCGAGGCCGTAGAGCCGGTCCAAGATTATCATGGCAACGACGGTAAGGCCGATGAGTGCAGCCGACACCGCCGCCACCAGGGGATCGATGTTATCCTGAATGTAGAGAAAGAGGCGAACCGGCAAGGTCGTCGTGCGCGGGGAGGCGATGAACACGGT
>DATNIJ010000246.1:0-12434 GCA_035604475.1 Alphaproteobacteria bacterium | reverse complement strand
ATGCGCGCCACGCCGAAGATGAGGGTGAACCCCACCGCCAACATGGCGTAGATCGCGCTGATCACGGCTCCATAGACGAGGATCTCGGCCAAAGCCGGTCAGCCCCTCAGTTCTGCACGAGCCACGGCGGCATGATCATCTTGCCGTTGGCGACGTCTTTCGGCCAGATCACCTTGCGCTCGCCGTTCTGCTGCCACTGGACGAAGAGCTCGTTGACGAAGCCAGGGCCGTCCTTGACTTCGTGCAGATCGTCGAACTGCACGCGGCCCCGCGCGCTCATGTAGTCCGTCTTCTCGAGCTCCTTGATCACGGCGTCCGTGTCGGTCGAGCCGGCGCGCTTGGCGGCCCCCGCGTAGATGTAGACGGCGTCGTAGCCTCCGCTTGCGGTATAGACCGGGGCGCGATTGTAGGCCTTCACGAAGCTGTCCCACCAGGGAATCGTCTTGGGCGTCAGAGGTGCGCGCAGCACGAAGTTGGTCGATACCTCGCTGATCGCCTTGCCACCCACGCGGTCGAAGAAGTTGGCGTCCTGGCCCTTCACGTCGATGCCGCCGATCGGCACCGGCACCTTGGCGTCGTACCACTGCTTGACGAACACGTCGGACGCCGCGTGCGAGAGGATGATCATGAGATATTGCGCGCCGCTTTCCTTCACCTTGGCGAAGATCGGCGAGAAGTCGGCGGTCTGCACGTCGAAGAACTCCGCGATCGGCACCTGGAGCCCCGCCGCCTCGGCTCCCGTCTTCATCGCCGGCACCATGTCCTGCACCCATTTCGCGTTCTCGCCGAGGATGGCGATGCGCTTGTAGCCGAGCTCGCCCTTGAGCATGCCCGTGATGTAGTCGAGCAGGCCCTTCGCCTGCTTGGCCGAATTGATGGGATTGACGCGGAAGATGTATTTGTAGTGCTCGTAGTCGTCCTTGACCTTCTGCTGGATCGCGGGCGAGGCGGAGCCGATGCCGAGGTAGATCGTCTTGGCGCGCGAGATGTGCGGCAGCTCGGCCAGCGTCACCCCGCTGTCGTAGCCGCCGATGAGCACGTCGACGTGGTCCTCGCCGGTCAGCTTGTTGACCGCCGCGATGCCCGTCTTCGGACCCTCGGCCGCTGCCTCGCCCTCGTCGGCGACGGCCATCTGAAGCTTGCGGCCGTTGACCCCGCCCTGGGCGTTGATCTCGTCGATGGCGAGCTTGGCGCCGTCGACGCAATCGCGCCCGACCTGGACCTGGATCGCCGTGGTGATGCCGATCAAGATCGGCTTCTCATCCGCGAATGCCGCCCCGGCCCAGCTGCCGGCAAGTGCCACTGCGGCGCCGGCCGCGAGCAGAGAGACGATACGCTGTCTCATGGCAACCTCCTTAAAATTGTCTTGATGGCGATAGCAAGAGCGACTGCCGCGGGCGAGCATGCGGGCCGTGGTCTGCGGCCGGGGCGGCGGTGCCGCGCCTGCCAAGCAAGCGGGTGCGAGCTCGGCACTCCGGCACCCTCTATCGAATATTCTCCCCATGCCGCGCATGGCGCCTTCTTGCTTCTTGGCATTGGGGGCGCCCTCGAGGGCGTCCGCCTCCCAGCATGGAAGAGCAATATCACAGGCATAGGCGGATGGGAATTCGCGATGTCGGCCGTTCGCCGAGCTCAGCGGTGCTCGGAATTGGGGCAAGACCGCCGGGACTCTTACGCATCGGGGGCCTCGAGCGGTTGCAGGCCGAGGCGGCAGAAGAGGTTGCGGTCGCGCTCGGGGAGCGGATTGTCCGTGGTCAGAAGCCGCGGGCCAATGAAGATCGAGTTGGCGCCGGCGAGGAAGCAGAGCGCCTGGGTCTCGTCGCTCATCGCTTCGCGGCCGGCCGAAAGGCGCACGACCGAGCTCGGCATGAGGATGCGCGCGACCGCGATTGTGCGCACGAACTCGAGCGGATCGAGGCTGGACGTGCCGTGGAGCGGGGTGCCGGGAGCCTGGACGAGAAGATTGATCGGCACGCTTTCCGGCGGGATCGGCAGGTTGGCAAGGGTCGCGAGGAGCCCGATGCGATCCTCGCGGCTCTCACCCAACCCCACGATGCCGCCGCAGCAGAGCTTCAGCCCCGCGGCGCGCGCGTGTGCGAGGGTTTCGAGCCGGTCCGCATAGGTCCGCGTGGTGATGATCGCGCCGTAATGCTCGGGCGAGGTGTCGAGGTTGTGATTGTAATAGTCGAGCCCGGCTGTGCTCAGGCGCTGGGCTTGCGCCGCCGAGAGCATGCCAAGCGTGGCACAGGTCTCGAGTCCGAGGGCCTTGACCCCCGCCACCATTGCGCATATCGCGTCGAGATCCTTGTCCTTGGGATTGCGCCAGGCGGCCCCCATGCAATAGCGCATGGCGCCATTCTCCTTTGCCCGGCGCGCTTCGGCGATCACGGTCTCGAGCGGCAGAAGCTTGCTCGCCGCGACTCCGGTCTCGTAGCGGGCACTTTGCGGGCAATAGGCGCAGTCCTCCGGGCAGCCGCCCGTCTTGACGCTGAGCAAGGTCGAAAGCTGGATCCGGCTGGGATCGAAATGCGCGCGATGCGCGCTTTGCGCGCGGAAGACGAGCTCGGGGAAGGAGAGCGCGAAGAGCGTCGCCACTCTTTGGCGCGACCAGCGCTCGCTCTCGGACGCGGGTGCTGCGAGTGTGACGGAGGCCGAAGCGGGCGTGGTCATTTCGGTCACCTCCCGGGGCGCTCTGGAGCGCGCGCCGCCTCCCATACAGGATCAACCGCCGCCTCGCAATGGACTAGCCACGGGGCTGGCATTGGCGGAGGCGGCATCGTTATAGTGGCGCCGCGGCCTATACACGACACGGCGCTGTCGTGCTATCATCGCGCGCCAGCTTGGCCTGGAGCGGGGAGGCATATGGAGGACGGCATCGTGGCGGCGCCAGCACGGCGCCAGCGGTTTGCCTTGGTTCTGATCAAGCCGTCGCACTACGACGACGACGGCTACGTCATTCAATGGCTGCGCTCGGCGATCCCGTCGAACACGCTGGCCTCGCTTTACGGGCTGGCGCGCGACTGTGCCGAGCGCCGCGTGCTGGGCGAGGACGTCGAGATCGTCATCACGGCGCTCGATGAGACCAACACGCGCATCCGGCCCGAGCGCATCGCGCGCGAGATTGCCCGCGCGGGGGTCGGCATGGTCGGGCTGGTGGGCGTGCAGTCGAACCAGTTCCCCCGCGCCATGGACATTGCCCGGCGTTTGCGCGCATGCGGCACCCAGGTCGTGATCGGCGGCTTCCACGTCTCGGGCTCGCTCGCGATGCTGCCGGGGATGCCGCCCGAGCTCGCGGAGGCGCAGCGCCTCGGCATCTCGCTCTTTGCCGGCGAGGCCGAAGGGCGGTTCGATCAGGTTCTCAAGGACGCATGGCAGGGCACGCTCAAGCCGCTCTACAACTACATGGACGATCTGCCCGCACTTGAGGGCGTGCCGCTGCCGCACTTGCCGGCGACCCGCATCAAGCGCACGGGAGGGGCGCTCACCAGCTTCGACGCCGGGCGCGGTTGCCCCTTTCAATGCTCGTTCTGCACCATCATTAACGTGCAGGGGCGCCAGTCGCGGCGGCGCTCGGCCGACGACGTGGAGGGCATCGTCCGGCGCAATCTGGCGCAGGGCATCAACCGCTTCTTCATCACCGACGACAATTTCGCGCGCAACAAGGATTGGGAGCCCATCTTCGACCGCTTGATTTCCATGCGCGAGGGCGAGGGGGCCGACATCAAGTTCGTCATCCAGGTCGACACGCTCTGCCACCGCATCCCGAACTTCATCGCCAAAGCGGGCCGCGCCGGCGTCAACCGGGTCTTCATCGGGCTCGAGAGCATCAACCCGGACGCGCTCCTCGGCGCCAAGAAGCGGCAGAACAAGATCACCGAATACCGCGACATGATCCTCGCCTGGCGCCGCGCGCGCGTGCAGACCTGCGCGGGCTACATCCTGGGCTTCCCCAGCGACACGCTCGAGACCATCGTGCGCGACGTCGAGATCATCAAGCGCGAGCTGCCGCTCGACATGCTCGAGTTCTTCTGCCTGACCCCGCTGCCCGGCTCGGAGGACCATAAGCATCTCTTCGAGAAGGGGGTCGAGATCGATCCCGACCTCAACAAATACGACCTCGAGCACGTCACCATGGGCCACCCGCGGATGTCCAAGGCCGAATGGGAAGCGGCCTACCGCCGCGCCTGGGAGATTTACTATTCGCCGGAGCACATGACCACGATCCTGCGCCGTGCCGCGGCGCACGGGCATTGGCTTCCCACCACCCAGTTCGTCATGCAGTGGTTCCACTTCTGCATCTCGGTCGAGAGGATCCACCCCCTCGAGGGCGGCTATCTCAGGCGCAAGTACCGCAGGGACCGGCGCCCGGGCTTCCCGCGCGAGAGCGCTTTCGTCTTCTATCCGCGCTATCTCTCTGAGACCGTGTGGAAGCACGTAGAGATGGTGCGCCTGATCCGCCGCTTGAACCGCGTGCGGCGCCAGATCCAAAGCGACCCGCACGCGCGGGACTACATGGACCAGGCGATCACGCCCGTGGCCGCGCACGAGCTCGACACGCTCGACATGTTCACCCAAAACGACGCGGCGAAGACGGCCGTGGGCAAGGCCCGCCGCGAGGCTGAGGCGCGCGCGCGCATCGTTGCCTGAACCCGCAACCGGTGCATCGCGCAGTTTCCGCCATTCCCGAGCTCGAAAGCCGCACGGGTGGAAAGAAGGCTACTCCGCCCAGTTCTCGGTCACCAGCCTCCGGACTCGGCCGAACTCCCGCCTGTTGTTCGTCACCAAGGTCAGATCGAGAGCGCGCGCATGGGCGGCAATGAAGAGGTCGTTCGCACCGATCATTTCACCCCGCCTCCTCAGGTCGGCACGGATATCGGCATAGTGGACTGCCGCTTCGCTCGGGAGGTCGAGGACGGCGAGGTGGCGCAGGAAGGCGTCGACGGCAGCGCTGTCCTGCTGCCGTCGGGGAGACAGCTCGACCCCGAACAAAAGCTCCGCTTTCGTGATGACCGAGATGCAGACATCATCGACCGGGACGCGCCGCAGTCGGTTGAGGACCGCGTCGTTCGAGCGCTTCACGATGTAGGAGCACATATCGGTGTCGAGCATGTAGCGCGGCATTAATGCCCGCGCTCCTGCACCGGCAGGTCCTCGATCCCTTCCATGAAATCCGCCGAGGCCGTCGGTCCGCTAGCCAAATAAGACGACCAATCCGCCGGGCGGGGCGACAGGATGATCTCGTCGCCAACCTTGCGGATGAACACTTCCGACGTGTCGAACTGGTACTCTTTGGGGAGGCGCACCGCTTGGCTGCGGTTATTCATGAAAATCTTGGCTTTTCGCTGCATGATGCCACCTTGATCTGGCCCGGCATATACATCAGTATATGCCAAGCAGCCTGGCTTTCAAGGGCATTGAGCCGACAACTTCGCTGTTGATTTCCCCGGCGCATGGTTTATTTAATCAGTACCAATACGGTCCTGATTAGGTGCGGTGCAGCATGATCCGGCTAAACAGGCTTACCGATTACGCAATCGTCGTCCTCTCCCAGATGGGCCGGGACGGCGGCGCCGTGCGCACGGCGCCCCAGCTCGCCCAGGACACGGGCGTGCCGCTCCCCACGGTGGCCAAGCTCTTGAAGACGCTTGCAGCGGACCACATCATTCTTTCCCACCGCGGTGCCATGGGGGGCTACGCGTTGAGCCGGACGCCCGAGGAGATCACCGTCGCCGAGATCATCGCCTCGCTCGAGGGGCCGATCGCGCTCACGGCCTGTGTGGAGGGCTCGGGCAATCATTGCGACGTCGAGTCGCTCTGCCCGATGCGCGGCAGTTGGGAGAAGATCAACAGCGCGATCCGCAAGGCGCTCGAGGGGCTCACACTTGCCGAGTTGGCGGCTCCGGCGGTATTCCCTCCGCTCGGTGCGGTCGCGGGCTCGCGCGAGGCAGCGCCCGCCGAGGCGCTGAGCTGAGACGGCTCGGCGCGCAGAGGAGAAATCCAGGGAGCAAGGTGCAATGGCAGGTGCCGCAAATACGGTCGAGCAGCTCCGCTCGGTCACCGAGGGCAAGTACAAGTACGGCTTCGTGACCGAGATCGAGGAGGAGCGCGCGCCCAAGGGTCTCTCCGAGGACACCGTCCGCTTCATCGCCGCGAAGAAGAGCGAGCCCGAGTGGCTCGTCGCGTGGCGGCTCAAGGCCTTCCGGCACTGGCTCACCATGGAGGAGCCGAGCTGGGCGCTCGTGCACTATCCGCCGATCGATTATCAGGAGCACTATTACTATTCCGCACCCAAGGCGAAGGAGGGTCCCAAAAGCCTGGGCGAGGTCGATCCCGAGCTCCTCAAGACCTACGAGAAGCTCGGCATTCCGCTCAGGGAGCAGGAGATGTTGGCCGGCGTCGCCGTCGATGCGGTCTTCGACAGCGTCTCGGTGGCGACGACCTTCAAGGGCAAGCTCGAGGAGGTCGGCATCATCTTCTGCTCGATCTCCGAGGCGGTGCAGAAGCACCCGGATTTGGTGCGCACCTATCTCGGCTCGGTGGTGCCTTACTCCGATAATTTCTTCGCCACCCTCAACTCGGCGGTCTTCACCGACGGCTCCTTCGTCTATGTGCCGAAGGGCCTGCGCTGCCCGATGGAGCTCTCCACCTATTTCCGCATCAACGCCGCGAAGACGGGCCAGTTCGAGCGCACCCTCATCATCGCCGACAAGGGCTCCTATGTGAGCTATCTCGAGGGCTGCACGGCGCCCATGCGCGATGAGAACCAGCTCCACGCCGCCGTCGTCGAGCTCGTGGCCCTCGACGACGCCGAGATCAAATACTCGACCGTGCAGAACTGGTATCCCGGTGACGCCGAAGGGAAGGGCGGCATCTACAATTTCGTGACCAAGCGCGGCGCCTGCCGCGGGCGCAACGCCAAGATCTCCTGGACCCAGGTCGAGACCGGCTCGGCGATCACCTGGAAATATCCGAGCTGCATCCTCGAGGGCGACAACTCCGCGGGTGCCTTCTATTCGATCGCCGTCACCAACAATTACCAGCAGGCCGATACCGGCACCAAGATGATCCACCTCGGCCGCAACACGCGCTCGCGCATCATCTCCAAGGGCATTTCCTGCGGCCACGGCCAGAATACCTATCGCGGACTGGTGCGCATGGGCCACGGGGCTGCGGGTGCCCGCAACTACAGCCAGTGCGACTCGCTTCTGATCGGCGACAAGTGCGGCGCCCACACGGTGCCCTATATCGAGAGCCGCAACAGGACCGCGAAAGTCGAGCATGAGGCGACCACGTCCAAGATCAGCGAGGACCAGCTCTTCTACTGCCGTCAGCGCGGCATTCCGGAGGAGGACGCGGTGGCGCTCATCGTCAACGGCTTCTGTCGCGAGGTGCTGCAGGAGCTGCCCATGGAGTTCGCGGTCGAGGCGCAGAAACTCGTCGGCATCAGCCTCGAGGGCAGCGTCGGCTGAGCGCGGAGAAACAAAGGACGCATTGGAATAGGAACGCGATGCTGGAAATTCGGAATTTGCGCGTCACGGTCGACGGCAAGCCCATCCTCAAGGGCATCGATCTCGACATCAACGCGGGCGAGCTCCATGCCATCATGGGGCCGAACGGCTCCGGCAAGAGCACGCTCGCCTACGTGCTTGCCGGGCGCGAGGGCTACGAGGTCACGGAGGGCACCGTCCGCTACAAAGGCCGCGACCTCCTCGCCATGTCGACCGAGGAGCGCGCGGGCGAGGGCCTCTTCCTCGCCTTCCAATATCCGGTCGAGATCCCGGGCGTATCGTCGACTAATTTCCTCAAGACCGCACTCAACGCCGTGCGCAAATATCGCGGCGAGAGCGAGCTCGATGCCATGCAGTTCCTGAAGCTCGTGCGCCAGAAGACCAAGGCGCTCGGGATCACCGATGAAATGCTGAAGCGCGCGGTCAATGTCGGCTTCTCCGGCGGGGAGAAGAAGCGCAACGAGGTGTTGCAGATGGCCGTGCTCGAGCCGACGCTCGCCGTGCTCGATGAGACGGACAGCGGCCTCGACATCGATGCCCTGCGCATCGTGGCCGACGGCGTCAATGCGCTTCGCTCGCCGGCGCGCGCCATGCTGGTGATCACGCATTACCAGCGCCTCTTGTCCCACATCGTGCCGGACCGGGTGCACGTGCTTGCTCACGGCCGCATCGCGCGTTCGGGCGGCAAGGAGCTGGCGCTCGAGCTCGAGGCCAAGGGCTATGCCGAATTCGTCGAGGCGGCGTGAGGGCGCGGAGATCGAGATGACGAGCGAGCCCAACATCAGCGAGCGCTTCGTCGCGCATTACGAGGCCCAGAAGGCCGCCTTGCCGGGAGCCGGCATCGGCTGGCTCGGGGCCTTGCGCGGAACGGCACTCGAAGGCTTCGCCGCCAAGGGCCTGCCGACGCCGAAGAGCGAGGAGTGGAAGTATACGAGCCTGGCTCCTCTCGCGCGGCTCGCCTTGGTGCCTGCGGCCGCGGTCAAGAACGGTCTCAGTGCGGCATCTCTTCCCTGGCTCCTGCCGGCCAAGACGCACGGCCATCGCCTCGTTTTCGTCAATGGCCGGCTGCGCCCGGACCTCTCGGCACCCGGCCGGCTCCCCGAGGGCGTCGCCCTGACGAGCCTCGCTTCCGCACTCGCCGAGGAACCGGAGCTCCTCGCCGGGCGTCTTTGCAGTTTGGGGGCGCTCGCGGAACAGCCCATGCTCGCGCTCAATACGGCGCTGATGGCGGATGGCTTCGTCCTCCGCCTCGCGCGCGAGGCTGCGCTCGAACGTCCCCTCGAGCTCCTCTTCGTGGCACTTCCGGGGGCTGAGCCCGTCGCCTACCACCCGCGCGGCCTCATCATCGCCGAGGCGGGGAGCCGCGCCACCATCCTCGAGCAGCACGTCGGCCGAGGCCAAGGCCCCTACCTCGCCAACGTGGCGAGCGAGATCCTCATCGAGGAGGGTGCCGCACTCCGTCACTATAAGCTCATGGCCGAGGGCGATCAGGCCTTCCACATCGCGATCGCTCACGTGCGGGTCGCGGCACGCGGGCGCTACGAGAGTTTCGTGCTGGCCGACGGCGGCCGGCTCGCGCGCAACGAGATCCGGGTGCGGCTCGACGGCCCCGGTGCCGCCTGCGCACTCGACGGCGCCTATATGGGACGCGCGCGACAGCACATCGACAACACGACCTTCATGGACCACGCCAGGCCGCAGACGACGAGCACCGAGCTCTACAAGGGCGTGCTCGACGGCTACGCGCGCGGCGTCTTCCAGGGCCGCATCCTGGTGCGGCCCGACGCGCAGAAGACGGATGGCCGGCAGACCAGCCGCACGCTCCTCCTTTCGGAGGGTGCGGAGATCGATACCAAGCCGCAGCTCGAGATCTACGCGGATGACGTGAAGTGCAGCCACGGTGCGGTCGCGGGCGAGCTCGACGAGGAGGCGCTCTTCTACATAAGAAGCCGCGGCATCCCCGAGGAAATGGGGCGGCACATGCTCATCGCGGCCTTCCTCGGCGAGGTCGTCGAGCAGATCGCGAGCGAGCCGGTGCGCGAGGCCTTCCAAGGCATCGTCGCGGCAGCACTCGCGCGCAAGGCCGGAGGTGCGAGAGAATGACGATGTCGACGGGCGCTGCCGCCAGCGCGCAAACGCGGGTCAACACGCCGGCCTACGATGTGGCGCGCGTGCGCCGGGATTTCCCGATCCTGACGAGGACCGTGCACGGCCGCCCGCTCGTCTATCTCGACAACGGCGCCTCGGCCCAGAAGCCGCTCCGGGTGATCGAGACCATGCGCCAAGTGATGGAGGAGGACTACGCGAACGTCCATCGCGGCGTGCACTTCCTCTCCCAGCGCGCGACCGAGCGTTACGAGGCGGCGCGAGAGACGGTCGCGCGGTTCCTCAATGCCGCGCCGCGCGAGATCGTCTTCACGCGCAATTTTACCGAGAGCATCAATCTGGTCGCCGCGACCTACGGCCGCCGCTTCCTCGAGAAAGGCGACGAGGTGGTCGTCTCCGCGATGGAGCACCACGCCAACATCGTGCCGTGGCAGATGCTCGAGAATGAGAGGGGCATCCGCATCCGCGTGGTGCCCGTGGACGACGCGGGCGATCTGCGCATGGACGTGTACGAGAGCCTGCTCTCGCCCAAGACCAGGCTTGTCGCCATGACGCATTGCTCGAACGTGCTCGGCACCGTGACGCCCGCCGCCGAGATCGTGCGGCTCGCGCACGGGCGCGGAATTCCGGTGCTGCTCGACGGCGCCCAGGCGGTGGTGCACCGTGCCGTCGACGTGAAGGCGCTCGACGTCGACTTCTACGGCTTCACCGGCCACAAGCTCTATGGGCCGACGGGGATCGGCGTGCTCTACGGCAAGTACGAGCTGCTCGCCAAGATGCCGCCCTACCAGGGCGGAGGAGACATGATCCGCTCGGTCAGCTTCTCCGGCACCACCTTCAAGGACCCGCCCGAGCGCTTCGAGGCGGGAACGCCGGCGATCGTCGAGGCCATCGGGCTCGCCGCCGCGATCGATTACGTGACGGAACTGGGCCAGGACGCGATCGCGACGCACGAGCAGCAGCTTCTCGACTACGCGACGCGGCTGCTTTCGGCCATCCCCGGCCTCAGGATCTACGGTGCGGCGGCCGAGAAGGCGGCGATTCTGTCCTTCACGCTGGAGACGGCGCACGCCCACGACATCGGCACGATCGTCGACCGCGCGGGGGTGGCGCTGCGCACCGGGCACCACTGCGCCCAGCCGCTGATGGAGCGCTTGGGCGTCGCGGGCACCGCGCGCGCCTCCTTCGGCCTCTACAACACCCACGAGGAGGTCGACCGCCTGGCGGAAGCCATTCGTTCGGTCGAGGAGATTTTCGGGCGATGACGGACGATCTGCGCGAGCTCTACCAGGAGGTCATCCTGGATCACGGCAAGCATCCGCGGAATTTCCGCCATCCTGCGGACGCGAACCTGGAGGCGCGCGGCTATAATCCGCTGTGCGGCGACCAGCTCACGGTCTATTTGAAGCGCGACGAAGATGGCGTCGTCCGCGATGCGGCTTTCGAGGGGCGCGGCTGCGCGATCTCGACGGCTTCCGCCTCGATGATGACGGAGCTCCTGCGCGGCAAGAACGAGGATCAGATCAAGGCGCTCTTCGAGGCCTTCCACCGTCTCTGCACGGTGGGCGAGGACGGCTCGTTGCCGGCCGAGCTCGAGGAGGATGTGGAGAGGCTGCGCGTGCTCGCGGGCGTGCGTCAATTTCCCATGCGGGTCAAATGCGCAACGCTCGCTTGGCACACGATGAACGCCGCGCTGAGCGGCACCCAAGAGGTTTCGACGGAGTAGCGAGGAGTGACGTGAACGAGCAAACCTGGAGTTCCGAGGCAATTGCCGGCGCGGGCGATGCGGAGCCGGATGGCGCCGCGCGCACCGAAGGCGACCTCACGCGCGCGGGAAAGCCGCTCGAGCCGGGGACCCCGATCGCGTCGTGGGAGGCCGTCGCCGACGCGCTCAGGACCGTTTATGACCCCGAGATCCCGGTCAACATCTTCGAGCTCGGCCTCATTTATCAGCTCGATGTGGCGAGCGACGGCAGGGTCAAAATCGAGATGACGCTCACCGCACCCGCCTGTCCCGTCGCGGGCACGCTTCCCGGCCAAGTGGCGGACACGGTCGCCCGCGTGCCGGGCGTGGGGGAGGTCGAGATCAAGTTGGTCTGGGACCCGCCCTGGACGCCCCAGCGCATGTCGGAGGACGCGCGCATGGTCTTGGACATTCCCTGAGCGAAGACTTATATTTTCTGTACTTATGCAAGTTCGAGGAGCAGCGATCGCCATGGCCGCACCCATGATCACCTTGACCGAGGCCGCCGCCGAGCGGGTCAAGAGGCTGATGGCCAAGGCCGACAAGCCCGCCAAAGGCTTGCGCATCGGCGTGAAGACGCGCGGCTGCTCGGGGCACAGCTATTTCGTCGAATACGCGGACGCACCCAAGAAGTTCGAGGACGTGATCGAGGAGAAGGGGGTCAAGATCTTCATCGACCCGACCTCGGTCATGTTCCTGCTCGGCACCGAGATGGACTATGTCGAGGACAAGCTTCAATCCGGTTTCGTCTTCCGCAATCCCAACGAGAAGAGCCGCTGCGGCTGCGGCGAGAGCTTCAACATCTGAGCCGTAACCGGGCCGGCGGCACCCCATGGCCGCTTCGCCTTCGGCTCGCAATGACGCCATTCGTCGTTGCGAGGAGGCGACCCCGGACTGCCCCGGACTGGATCCGGGGCGGGGGACGAAGCAACCCATAAAGATGTCCTCGACGGCAGACGGGTATGGTCTATCGAGGAATTGGTAGAGCGTACCAGCGAGCATTGAGCGAACAACCATTCACGCAGGGGCGGCCGGTGAGGCGGGCGTTAGCTGTCGCCCTAACTATTGCTTTGGTG
>DATNIJ010000245.1:0-7577 GCA_035604475.1 Alphaproteobacteria bacterium | reverse complement strand
CATCTTCGACCTGGGCGACCCGCGCCAGGGCATCGTCCACGTCGTCGGTCCCGAGCAGGGCCTGACCCAGCCGGGCATCACCTTGGTGTGCGGCGATTCGCACACCTCGACCCATGGCGCCCTCGGCGCACTCGCCTTCGGGATCGGCGCCTCCGAGGTGGGGCACGTGCTCGCCACCCAGTCGCTTTGGCAGCAGAAGCCCAGGACGCTCAGGATCGCGGTAGAGGGGCGGCTCCCCCAAGGCGTCTTCGCCAAGGACATCATCCTCGCCATCATCGCCAAGATCGGCGCCGCGGGGGCCGTCGGGCATGCCATCGAATATGCCGGCTCCGCCATCCGCAGCCTCGGCATGGAGGGTCGGCTCACCGTCTGCAACATGTCGATCGAGGCCGGCGGGCGCGCCGGCATGATCGCCCCCGACGACACCACGTTCGCCTATGTCGCGGGCCGTCCTTATGCGCCGAAGGGCAAGGAATGGGACAAGGCGCTCGCCTATTGGCGCCAGCTTCCGAGCGATCCCGGGGCGCGCTTCGATCGCGAGGTCACTCTCGCGGCCGGCGAGCTCTCGCCCATGGTGACCTGGGGCACCTCGCCCGAGCACGCCGCCCCCATCTCGGGCCGCGTGCCCGATCCGGCGCAAGCCCCGGATGCGGAGACGCGGGCCGGCTGGAGCCAGGCGCTCGCCTATATGGGGCTCAAGCCCGGCACGCCGCTCGAGCATATCGCGATCGACCGCGTCTTCATCGGCTCCTGCACCAACAGCCGCATCGAGGACTTGCGCGCGGCCGCCAAGGTGGTCGCGGGCAAGAAGGCGGTCGTCCCCGCCTGGGCGGTGCCCGGCTCGGGCCTGGTCAAGGCGCAGGCCGAGGCCGAGGGGCTCGACCGTGTGTTCAAGGCGGCGGGCTTCGAGTGGCGCGAGGCGGGCTGCTCCATGTGCGTCGGCATGAACGGCGACCTGGTGGCGGCGGGAGAGCGCTGCGCCTCGACCTCCAACCGCAACTTCGCCGGACGCCAGGGCAAGGGGGCGCGCACCCACCTCCTGAGCCCGGCCATGGCCGCGGCGGCGGCCTTGAGCGGCCGCTTGAGCGACGTGCGCAAGCTCTTGGCCGGAGGCTCGTGATGGAGAAGTTCCAACGCGTCCAGGCGACGGCCGTCCCCATCGACAGCGCCAACGTGGACACCGACCAGATCATCCCGGCGCGCTTCTTGAGGAAGCCGCGCAAGGCCGGCACGGCGCTTTTTCTCTTCCACGATTTGCGCTTCAACGACGACGGCAGCGAGAAGGCCTCCTTCGTGCTCAACCGCCCCGCCTTCCGTGGTGCCCGCATCCTCGTCGCCGAGCGCAACTTCGGCTGCGGCTCCTCGCGCGAGAACGCGGTCTATGCGCTCTACGATTACGGCTTCCGCGCGGTCATAGCACCTAGCTTCGGCGACATTTTCTACAACAACTGCTTCAAGAACGGGCTACTGCCGATCGTGCTGCCGGCAGCGGCGGCGGCCGCCTTGCGCGCGGCACTCAACGCAAAGCCGGGGGCACAGGTGACCGTCGACCTCGCGGCCCAGAGGGTCGTCGGCCCCGACGGCACGCGCCTTTCCTTCGAGATCGACCCTTTCCGCAAGCACTGCCTATTGGAAGGGGTCGACGAGATCGGCTTCACGCTGGGGTTCGATAAGGAAATCACCGCCTTCGAGAAAAATCTCACCTAGCTGTCATACCCCTCTCCCGCAAGCGGGAGAGGGAGGGGCCCATCCCGAAGGGATGGGAGGGTGAGGGATTTCCCCTACGCCTCGAGCGCCAAGCGGATCGCCTCCACCACCCCGTCAAGATTGTCCATCACGTCGTTGTTCCAAAAGCGCAGGACGCGATAGCCGTTGACAGCGATCACACGGGCGCGTTCCTCCTCGTATCGTGTGGGCTCGGCATGCTGCCCGCCGTCGAGCTCGACGACAAGCTTTCGCGCGACACAGACGAAGTCTGCAAAGTAAGGACCAATCGGCACCTGCCGGCGGAATTTGACGCCGAGCCGGTGGTCGCGGACCGCCCGCCACACGCAACGCTCGGCTTCGGTCTCGTCGCGGCGAAGCCGCCGGGCACGGTCGGAAATTTCGGGGCGTGGCTGAGGCGGAGGTCTATGTTCCGAACTCATGAGGGATCCCTCACCCTCCCATTGCTGCGCAATGGGCCCCTCCCTCTCCCGCTTGCGGGAGAGGGGTTTTGACGTCACCCCAGCCGATGCAGCCTGCGGTCGAGCGCCAAGAGGGTCGAGCTCACGATCACGGCGAAGACGATGAGCAGCATGATCACCGCCATCATGGTGGGCACGTCGTGGGTGTTCATGCTGTTGATGATCAAGAAGCCGAGGCCGCGCTGGGAGGCGAACATCTCGCCGATGATGACGCCCAAAAGCGTGAGCGCGAAGCCGACGCGGAGCCCGGTGAAGATCTCCGGCACCACCGCGGGAGCTAGGATGGTCGCGGCGGTCTGGACGGCCGTCAGCTTGAGCACCCGCGCGGTCTTCAAATGCACGGGCTCGATGTTGCGCACCGCACTCATGGTGAAGAGGATGACCGGGATGACGCCGTGCATTACCCCGAAGGCGATCTTGGCCGAGATGCCGAGCCCGAAGATGAGCAGCACGAGGGGATAGAGCGTCACCTTGGGGAGCGTATAGAGTGCCGTCAGGATGGGCTCGGCGACGATGCCGGAGAAGCGGTGAAAGCCGAGTGCCAGGCCCGCGGCGACGCCGGCCGCAGACGCGATGACGACGGAGACCGCAAGTGCGGTGGCCGAGGCGCTCACGTTGCGCCAGAAGGCCGGCGAGTGGAGAAGGGCCGCGAGCTTGACCACGGTGCCGAGCGGAGACGTGATCGCCACCTCGCCCACGGCCGCATAGAGCGCCTGCCAGGCGATGACGAGGAGAACCAGCATCATCGCCGCGTCGAGCGCGCGCCGCAGCCATTGCCGCTCACCCGCGACCGCGGTGCTCATGCGCGCCGCCTCCGCCGGAGGAGACGCTGCTCCCAAAGGTGCAGGCCCGCGTTGAGGAGGACGGCGAGCGCCAGCACGAAGAACATGAGCGCGTACATGGTCTGGTTGTCGAAGGCGTCGTAGGCGTAGGCGATCGAATAGCCGAGCCCGCCGCCCGAAAGGATGAACTCGCCCGCGAGCACGCCGATGAAGCTGTAGGCAAGTGCTAACTTGAGCCCGGTGAAGAGATGGGGGCTCGCTGCCGGCAGGATGATGAGGAATATCTCCTCGCCGCGCCCGAGCCGGTGCACGCGCGCCACCTTGCGCAGCACGCGCGGCACTCGGTCGAGTCCGTTGAGCGTCGCGATCACCATGGCCGCGGCACCGAAGGCGAAGCCGATCGCGACGAGCGGCCAGCGGTTGAGCCCGAAGATGGCGATGAGGAGCGGGTAGAAGACGAAAAAGGGCACCGCATAGTAGGAGGCGAGCAGCGGATCGGCGAGGCGCCTCAAGCGCGGCAGCGCGTGGATGACGAGGCCCGCCGTGAAGCCGAACGTCACCGAGAGGAGGAAGGCGAGTGCTATGTTGCTGAAGCTCTCAGCCATCGCCGCGTCGAGTGCCCCCGAGCGGAACATGCTCCAGAGTTGCGTCACCATCTCGCTCGGCGGGATCAAGACGAGGTTGTCGATCGCCCCCGTGCGCGTCAGGAGCTCGAGGAGGAGGAGGAAGCCCGCCACGACCGCGAGCCGCACGAACGACGCCCGGCTCATGGCCGGCCTCCCGCGCCGCCGTCGTCCTCGCGGCCGAGCGCCTTCATCGACTCGCCGCGCAGCTTCGACCACACGTGCGCGGCGAGCCGGCCGAAGGCCTCCTCCTCGACGATGCGGGAGTCGCGCGCCTGCGGCCAGCCGGTCTCGACGAGCTCGATGAAGCGCCCCGGCCGCGCCGACATGACGCCGACCCGGTCGGCGAGCATGACCGCCTCGTCGATCGCGTGGGTGATGAGGAGGATGGTCGCCTTGGTCTCGCGCCAGAGGCGGAGGAGCTCGTCGCCCATGAGCAGGCGGGTCTGCTGGTCGAGCGCGCCGAAGGGCTCGTCCAGGAGGATGAGGCGCGGCTCGAGCACGAGCGTGCGCGCGATGCAGACTCGTTGGCGCATGCCGCCCGAGAGCTGCGCGGGATAGGTACCGGCGAAGGAGCCGAGCCCCATGAAGGAGACGGCGTAATCGACGCGCGCGCGAATGTCCTCGGCGGCGGCGCCCGCGCGCCGCAAGCCGAAGGCGATGTTGTCCCACACGCTGAGCCAGGGCAGGCAGGCGTCCTCCTGGAAGACGACGCCGACCCCCTCGGGCACGCGCCCCTTGACCTCGCGTCCCTCGAAGGCGACCGTACCCGCACTCGGCGCCGTCAGCCCCGCGATCGTCTCGAGCAGGGTCGTCTTGCCGCAGCCCGACGGGCCCACCACCGCCATGAACTCGCCCGCGTAGAGATCGAGGTCCAGCGGGCCGAGCGCATGCACCAAGCCGTGCCCCTCGGCAGCCGGATAGGATTTGGCGATGCCCTTGAGTTGCGCATGGAGTGCCGCCGAGCCCGGCCGCGCGCGCGCGCCGCCCTCGGCTTTCGGCTTCTCTTCCTCTGCGCTGGCCGCCACGGCGGAGGCGTCGGGCTAGAGACCGGTCAATGAGTCTTGGCCTGAAGGTCCTTCGGCAGGAACGACGTGTCGACCACCTTGCCCCACTCCATCGGCCCCTTGAGCTTGCCCACGATCTGCAGCCCCTCGGCCATGCGGTCCATCGCCGCGTAGTCGAAGGCGCCCTCGCTCCAGTAGTGGATCGCGAGGAAATGGTGGAACACCTCGCGCACGAGGGCGGCATCGAAGCCGATCGCCTTGGCGGAGATGTCGGCCGCCTCGTCGGGGTGCGCTGCGATAAATTGCACGCCCTCGCGCCGCCCCGCGATGATAGCGCGGATCTTGTCCGGCTGCGTCTTGGCGAACTCCTCGGTGACGATGCCGACGGTCTGGGTCATGTTGGCGGGGAGCACGTCCTTGACCCAGAAGACCGGCTTCACCTTCGCCTTCTCGCGCGACCAGATGGGCTCGCCGCTCATGGCGGTGTCGACCGCACCCGAGAGCACGGCGGTCAGATTGGCGCCGATGCCGCCCGCGGGCATCAGCGTCACCTTGTCGGCCGGGATGCCCTGGGCCTTCATCGCCATGAGGATCAGCATGTTGGTGACCGAGCCGGGCGAGGTGAAGGCGACCTTCTTGCCCACGATGTCCTTGATCGAGTTGAGCGGCGAATCCGGCTTGGCGATCCACAGGATGTCGGCGATGCTCTCGACGCCTGCGCAGACGATCTTGATCGGCTGGCCCGCCTCGATGGCCTCGATCGCGGCGGAGAGCGCCACCTCGCCGAAGGGAAGGTCGCCCGCGAGCGTGTTGCGCACCGAGGTCCCGCCTCCCGTCGAGGTCAAGATGCCGGTGATGTCGACGCCGCCCTTCTTGAAGAAGCCCTTCGCCATCGCGACCGCATAGGGGCCGCCGTAGAAGGCATCGCCCCAATGGGTGACGGTGATGGTCTCACCTACCGCCCGTTCGGCCGAAGCAACGAGGAAGAAGGCGAGCGACGCGGCGAGGACCGTTCTCAAAATGGCTGTCATGGCGTTCTCCCTGTGCGTGACGACGAGCGTCCGTTCTTGCCGCGAGCTTAGCACAGCGCCATGGCATCTGCCATGCTCGCTGTTACAAAAAGGTCAAATGCCCGAGCAGCGCAAAACGCCGCCGCGCCTGTCGCACTTCCCTGTAGAATGCTTCTCCCTCTCCTCCTTCAGGAGGAGAGGGAGAAGATTAAGGACTACGCATGGTCGCGCGCGCCCCTCAATGATTATGGCGCGGCACGCCCTTGCTCGCGTCGATGTGCTGGTAGCCCGTGGCGAACTCGAGGCAGCCGCCCGTCTCGAGCTGGCCGACGTGGGCGCGGTAGAGCTCCTGCCACGGCGTCTGATGGTCGAGCTTGGGCGGCTTCCAGGCCTTGCGCCGGCGCGCGAGCTCGGCCGCCGAGATGAGCATGTCCGCGCGCCGCTTCTTCAGATCGATGCGCACGCGGTCGCCGGTCTTGAGGAGCGCGAGCCCGCCGCCCACAGCGGCCTCGGGCGAGGCATGAAGGATGGAGGGGCTGCCGGAGGTGCCGCTCTGCCGCCCGTCGCCGATGCAGGGCAGGAACGCGATGCCCTTCTGCACCAGGCGATCGGGCGGCAGCATGTTGACCACCTCGGCCGAGCCAGGGTAGCCCACGGGGCCGCAGTTGCGGATGAAGAGGAGGGCGTCGCCGTCGATGGGGAGCGAGGGGTCGTTGATGCGCTTGTGGTAATCCTCGGGGCCATCGAAGACGATGGCGGTGCCCTCGAAGGCGCCCTCGTCGCCCTTGCGCTCGAGATAGCGCTTGCGGAAGGCGGGCTCGATCACGCTCGTCTTCATGATCGCCGAATCGAAGAGATTGCCCTTGAGCACGGCGAAGCCCGCCTTCTCCTTGAGCGGCTTAGCGTAAGGACGGATCACGTCGCGGTCCTTGATTTCCGCGCGCCTCACGTTCTCGGCCATGGTCTTGCCGGTGACGGTCATGACCTTGCCGTGGAGCTTGCCGGCCTTGAGCAACTCGTTCATCACCGCCGGCACGCCGCCCGCGCGGTGGAAGCCCTCGCCCAAATACTTGCCGGCCGGCATCAGATTGACGAGGAGCGGAATATTGTAGCCGATGCGGTCCCAGTCCTCGATCGAGAGCTCGACGCCGATGTGGCGCGCGATCGCGATGATGTGGGGCGGGCAGTTGGTGGAGGCGCCAAGCGCCGAGGCGGCGACGATCGCGTTCTCGAAGGCCTGGCGCGTCAGGATCTTGGAGGGGCGCAAATCCTCGCGCACCATCGCGACGATGCGCTTTCCGCTCTCGTAGGCGATCTGGCCGCGCTCGCGGTAGGGTCCGGGGATGGCGGCGCAGCCCGTCAGCGACATGCCAAGCGCCTCGGCGAGCGAATTCATCGAGGTCGCGGTACCCATGGTGTTGCAGTGCCCCACGCTCATGGTCGAGGCCGCGACCTTGTCGATGAACTCGTGGTAATCGATGGCGCCGGCGGCGAGCTCCTCGCGCGCCTTCCACACCACCGTGCCCGAGCCCACGAGCTCGCCCTTGTAATAGCCGTCGAGCATCGGCCCGCCCGAGAGCACGATCGCGGGAATGTCGAGCGTGGCCGCCCCCATGATGCCCGCAGGGGTGGTCTTGTCGCAGCCCGTGGTCAGCACCACCCCGTCGATGGGGTAGCCGTAGAGCACCTCGACGAGGCTCAGATAGGAGAGGTTGCGGTCGAGTGCCGCGGTCGGGCGCTTGACGGTCTCCTGGATCGGGTGGCAGGGGAACTCGAAGGGCACCCCGCCCGCATCGCGGATGCCGTCGCGCACGCGCTCGGCGAGCTGGAGATGGTGGCGGTTGCAGGGCGAGAGGTCGCTCCCCGTCTGCGCGATGCCGATGATCGGCCGGCCCGCGCGCAGCTCCTCGACCGTCATGCCGAAATTCAAGAAGCGCTCGATATAGATCGCCGTCATGCCGGGATTGTG
>DATNIJ010000244.1:0-29552 GCA_035604475.1 Alphaproteobacteria bacterium | reverse complement strand
GGCGCCGGCCCCGCGAAGCTGCCGATGACGATGCCGGCGGCGAGCGCCAGCAAAGCGCTTAGAAATTTACCCATTCTCGATGCCTCCCTGAGCTTGAACTGCCGCCCGGCGGACGAAGCCGTTCGGTGCGCCGACGGCGCCTGTCGCGGAGTTTCGGGACGTGAGCAGCACGCCTGGGTCTCCTCCGCAGAGCCCCTCACGCCACGCCGGCAGCTTCATCCCCCGCGGGAGACGACTGCCTTGCGCGCGAGGCTTTGGTGCCGCAATCAGCCGCATACTATTGTACCCTCGCGCCCGGGACAAGCCGCGGGGCCGCGACCGCTGGCCCGCAAGGATGCCCTCGATTTAGGCAGGCGGCACTTTCCCGCCCTGGGGCGAGCGGATAAGTTAGCGCTCGCGAACGCGTGACCCGCAGAGTAGAGCCCATTCCGCGATGGCCGCAGCCAAGCGTCTCCTCGCCAAAAGCGCCCTCCTGCCGACCGGCTGGACCGCCGAGCTCGTGATCGAGATCGACGCCAGCGGGCGCATCGCAGCCCTCGGCGAACGCGCTGCGGCCGCAGGTGCTGAACGGATCGACGGCCTCGTCCTCCCCGGCATGCCCAATCTCCACTGCCATGCCTTCCAGCGCGCGCTCGCGGGCCTCGCCGAGCGCGCCGGACCCGCGGGCGACGACTTCTGGAGCTGGCGCGAGGTCATGTACGGCTTCTTGGCCCGGCTCTCGCCCGACGACGTCGAGGCGATCGCCGCCGAGCTCTATCTCGAGATGCTGAAGGCCGGCTACACGGCCGTGGTCGAGTTCCATTACCTGCACAAGGATGCGGCCGGCAGGCCCTATGCCAACTTGGCCGAGCTCGCCGAGCGCATCGTCGCGGCGGCGGAGGCGACCGGCATAAGGCTCACCCTTCTCCCCGTGCTTTACCAGAGCGGCAACTTCGGCGGCGCTCCGCCGAGCGAGGGGCAGCGGCGCTTCCTCACCACGAGCGAGGAGTTCGCAGCCCTCCTCGAGCGGCTCCACGGCGTTGCTGCGGCGCGCGGCAGCTTCCGCCTTGGCTTGGCCCCGCACTCGCTGCGCGCCGTCCCGCCGGCAGCGCTCGCGGAAGCCGTACGTGCCCTCGATCGCCTCGATGCCGGCGCCCCGATCCACATCCATGCCGCCGAGCAGCAGCGCGAGGTGAGCGACTGCCTCGCTTGGGCCAACACGCGCCCGGTGCGCTGGCTCCTCGACAACATGCCCATAGGCGAGCGCTGGACGCTCGTGCACGCGACCCACATGGACGCGGACGAGACCGCGCGCCTGGCGCGCTCGGGTGCCGTCGCCGGCCTTTGTCCCTCGACCGAGGGCAATCTCGGCGACGGGCTCTTCCCCTTGCGCGACTATCTGAGTGCCGGCGGCCGCTTCGGCATCGGCACCGACAGCAACATCGCGGTCGATCCGAGCGAGGAGCTGCGCTGGCTTCATTACGGCCAGCGCATTTTGCGGGAGCGGCGCAGCCTCGAGCTCGACCCTCCGGGCACCTCGCTCGGCACGCGGCTTTGGCGCCAGGCGCTTTCGGGCGGCGCTCAAGCGCTCGCGCAAGGGACGGGCGCCATCGCGGTCGGGCTTGCGGCCGACCTCATCGTGCTCGACGAGAACAACCCGGCACTCGCCGGCCGCCGCGAGGCCTCGGCACTCGACAGCTTCGTCTTCGCAAGTGCCAAGGGAGCCGTGCGCGACGTCATGGTGGGCGGGCGCTGGCTGGTGCGCGAGGGACGCCATGCGGAGGAGAAGCGCATCGCGCTCGCCTATCGCCGCACCGCCGAGCGGCTGATGAGCGCGTGACCGTGGTCTTTAGAAGCAAGCAAGTTATTAACGCAGAGGGCGCGGAGGATTCGCAGAGGACACGGAGGAATATTATCCTCAGCGTCCTCTGCGAATCCCCTGCGTCCTCGGCGCTAGGCCTTGCTTCCTTATGGAGAGTGCAATGAACGAATCCGCCCGCGTCGACAACACCCGCCGCATCCGCGCCCCGCGCGGTCCGCTGCTCACTGCGCGGTCGTGGCAGACCGAGGCCGCGCTGCGCATGCTGATGAACAACCTTGATCCCGAGGTGGCCGAGAAGCCCGAGGAGCTCGTCGTCTACGGCGGCATGGGCCGCGCGGCGCGCGATTGGCGTTCCTTCGATCGCATCGTCGAGGTGCTCAAGTCGCTCAAGGATGACGAGACGCTCCTCGTGCAGTCGGGCAAGCCCGTGGGCGTGTTCGCGACGCATCCGGATGCGCCCCGCGTGCTGATCGCGAACTCCAATCTGGTCGGGCATTGGAACGACTGGGCGCACTTCAACGAGCTCGACCGCTCCGGGCTCATGATGTACGGTCAGATGACCGCGGGCTCGTGGATCTATATCGGCAGCCAAGGGATCGTGCAGGGTACTTACGAGACCTTCGCCGCACTCGGACGCCAGCACTACGGCGGCGAGCTCGCGGGAAAATGGATCCTAACCGCCGGGCTCGGCGGCATGGGCGGCGCGCAGCCGCTCGCCGCCACCATGGCCGGCGCCTCGCTTCTCGCCGTCGAGTGCCAGCCGAGCCGCATCGAGAAGCGCATCGAGACCGGCTATCTCGACCGCTGGACCAAGGACCTCGAGGAGGCGCTCGCCATCATGGCCGATGCCGCGGCCGGAGGCAAAGCCGTCTCGGTCGGCCTCCTCGGCAATGCCGCCGAAGTCATCCCGGCGCTCGCGCGCCGGGCGGCCGCAGGCGACGTGCGCGCCCGACCCGACGCGGTCACCGACCAGACGAGTGCGCATGATCCGCGGAACGGATATCTCCCGCTCGGCTGGACGCTCGCCGAGTGGGAGGAGAAGCGCATAAGCGACCCCGCGGCGGTCGAGCAGGCGGCGCGCCGCTCGATGGCCGCGCATGTGCGCGGCATGCTCGAGTTCCACCGCATGGGCGTTCCCACCTTCGACTACGGCAACAATCTGCGCCAAATGGCGCAGGAGGAAGGGGTCGCCCAGGCCTTCGACTATCCCGGCTTCGTGCCGGCCTTCATCAGACCGCTCTTTTGCCGGGGTGTGGGCCCCTTCCGCTGGGCCGCCCTCTCGGGCGAGGCCGAGGACATCTTCAGGACCGACGCCAAGGTGAAGGAGCTCCTCCCGGACGACCGGCATCTGCACAATTGGCTCGACATGGCGGCCGCGCGGGTGCGTTTTCAGGGGCTGCCGGCGCGCATCTGCTGGCTCGGCCTCGGCGCGCGCGCCAAGGTCGGCCTCGCCTTCAACGAGATGGTGGCGCAGGGCGAGCTCAAGGCCCCCATCGTGATCGGGCGCGACCATCTCGACTCCGGCTCGGTCGCCAGCCCCAACCGGGAGACCGAGGCGATGCGCGACGGCTCGGACGCGGTCGCCGATTGGCCGCTCTTGAATGCGCTGCTCAATTGCGCGAGCGGGGCCACCTGGGTCTCGATCCACAACGGCGGCGGCACCGGGATCGGCTACTCGCAGCATGCCGGCATGGTGATCGTATGCGACGGCAGTGCCGCTGCGGCGCGGCGCCTCCAACGCGTACTCACCAACGATCCCGCCTCCGGCGTCATGCGCCACGCGGACGCGGGCTACGAGGAGGCCATAGCGTGCGCGCGCGAGGCCGGGCTCAACCTGCCGATGCTGGAGCAGCGTTAGCGAGGAACGCCCCCACTTTCCCTTCGGCAGAAAGAGACATGCTATAATAGAAGCGCGGAATGGCGGCCGGGAGAGCCCGATGGGCAACGATGCGAACTACAATCAGCCGATTGCCGGCAACGTCATGCCGCGCTTCGCAGGCCCCTGCACCTTCATGCGCCTGCCCGAGGTGCTGGACGCGAGCAAGCTCGACATCGCCCTCATCGGCGTGCCGTGGGACGGCGGGACGACCAACCGGGCCGGCGCCCGCCACGGCCCCCGCGAGATTCGCAACTACTCGAGCCTCATGCGCCGCATCCACCCCGTGAGCCGCATCGCCCCCTACGAGCTTTGCCAGGTGGCCGACGTGGGCGACGTGCCGATCAACCCCATCGACGTGATGGATTCGCTCGGCCGCATCGAGCGTTTCTACGACGACATCGTTGCCGCCGGCGCGACGCCGCTTTCGGCAGGGGGCGATCATCTCATGACGCTTCCCATCCTGAGGGCGCTGGGGCGCCAGCGCCCGGTCGGCATGGTGCATTTCGATGCCCATTGCGACACCGCCGACAGCTATTTCGGGGGCTACAAATATACCCATGGCACGCCCTTCCGCCGCGCCGTCGAAGAGGGCGTGCTCGACCCCAGGCGCACCATCCAGATCGGCATCCGCGGCTCGCTCTACGAGCGCGACGACTGGCAGTTCTCCTACGATGCGGGCATGCGCGTGGTCGCGATCGAGGAGTACTTCAAGCTCGGCTACGAAAAGGTGATCGAAGAGGCGCGGCGCGTGGCGGGGGAAGGACCCACCTACGTCAGCTTCGATGTGGACGGCCTCGATCCCGTCTTCGCCCCCGGCACCGGCACGCCGGAGATCGGCGGCTACTCGACCTTCGAGGCGCAGCAGATGGTGCGCGGCCTCAAGGGCCTCGATCTCGTGGGCGGCGACGTGGTCGAAGTCTCTCCGCCCTACGACCCGAGCGGGCTTACCGCGATCGTCGGCGCCACCATGATGTTCGAGATGCTCTGCTTGCTCGCCGATTGCCGGGCGAGCCAGCGGCATCTCGGCCGCTGACGGAGGCCGCCATGGCGGAGGGGGGCGGCTGGTTCAAGGCGGAACGCGAGGACGACCGCTTCCTGGTCGCGGCCGGCGGCCGCTGGACGACAGCCACGCTCGCCGCACTCGACGCGCCGCTGCGCGCACTTGAAGCCGGGGCCGCGCATGCGGTCGCGATCGACCTGGGCGAGATCGAGGCTCTCGATACCGCCGGCGCCTGGCTGCTCCACCGCACGCTCAAGCAGCTCGCGCGCGAGGGGATTGCCGCCAGCTTCGCGCGTACGCGGCCGGAATATGAGACCCTCCTCGAGCAGGCGGCGCATGCCGACCGCCCGCACCCCCCCGAAGCGCCCGCCGGCCATCCCATCATCAATATGCTTGTCCGCTTGGGCGTAGGGGCCTTCGCCTTGCGGGACGTGGCGGCCGGCCTGCTCAGCTTCTTCGGGCTGCTTTGGCTCTCGATCGCGCGCAGCATGCTGAAGCCGGCGCGCATCCGCTTCGTTTCCGTGGTGAGCCACATGGAGCGCACCGGCCTAGACGCGATGCCGATCGTCGGCCTCTTGAGCTTCCTCATCGGCGTGGTGATCGCCTATCAGGGGGCGGACCAGCTGAAAAAATTCGGCGCCGAGGTCTTCGTCGTCAACCTCCTCGGCATCTCGATCTTGCGCGAGATGGGCATTCTACTGACCGCGATCATCGTGGCCGGCCGCTCGGGCAGCGCGTTCACCGCCGAGATCGGCACCATGAGGGTGAACGAGGAGGTCGACGCGATGATCACGCTCGGCCTCGATCCCATCGAGGTGCTGGTGATGCCGCGCACGCTCGCGCTCGTGTTGACCCTTCCTCTGCTCACTTTCTACGCCGACATCATGGGCCTCGCCGGCGGCTGCCTCATGGCCATCTCCACGCTCGATCTCACTGTCGCCCAGTTCCTCAAGCAGCTTCAGACCTCCGTCGCGATCGAGCATTTCTGGGTCGGCATGTACAAGTCCCCCGTGTTCGCCTTCGTGATCGCCATGGTCGGCTGTTATGAGGGCCTCAACGTCGAACGCAGTGCCGAGAGCGTCGGGCGGCAGACGACCAAGTCGGTGGTCGAGGCGATCTTTCTCGTCATCGTGCTGGACGCGGTCTTCTCGATCTTCTTCACCAAGATCCAATATTGAGCCGCAATCGCATGGAACACGCATCCCCCTCGTCCGATCCGCACGCAGCGAAGCACGTGGCGCCGCCGCGGGACCGCGCCCAGTCTCGGACGGAAGCACCGGTCATCCGCGTTCAGGGCATCGTCAACCGCTTCGGCAGCCAGACCGTACACGACCATCTCGACCTCGAGGTCCGGCGCGGCGAGGTGCTGGGCGTCGTGGGCGGCTCGGGGGCCGGCAAGTCGGTCCTCCTGCGCACCATCATCGGCCTCAACCGGCCGGCGGCCGGGCGCATCGAGGTGCTCGGCGAGGAGCCGGCGAAGCTCGACGATGCCGCCAAGCACGCGCTCGAGCAGCGTTGGGGCGTGCTCTTCCAGGACGGCGCCCTTTTCAGCTCGCTCACCGTCACCCAGAACATCGCCGTTCCGCTCAAGGAGCATACCGAGTTGCCACCTCGGCTCATCGAGGAGATCGCGGCCGTCAAGATCGACATGGTGGGTCTGCCGCCGGACGCAGGGGCCAAGTTTCCCTCCCAGCTCTCGGGCGGCATGCGCAAGCGCGCGGGCTTGGCACGCGCCTTGGCCCTCGATCCCGAGATACTCTTCCTCGACGAGCCGACCTCCGGCCTCGACCCCATCGCCGCGGCCGGCTTCGACCAGCTCGTGCGCGCGCTCCAGCAAAGCCTCAACCTCACGGTCTTCCTGGTCACCCACGATCTGGACAGCCTTGTGGCGATCTGCGACCGTATAGCCGTGCTCGTCGACAAGAAGGTGCTCGTGGGCAGCCTCGATGAGCTGCTCGAGAATACCCATCCCTGGGTGCAAAGCTATTTCCACGGGCCGCGAGGCCGGGCGGCACTTCACGAATAAGGGACTTGGATGGAAACCAGAGCCAGCTATCTGATCGTCGGGAGCTTCGTGCTCGCGCTCGTCGCCGGGATATTCCTCTTCGTGATCTGGCTTACCGCGGTTCCAAGCCCCCATAAGACCAAGATCTACCATATCGACTTCCGCGACGCGGTGACCGGGCTCCAGGACGCGGCCCGCGTGCTCTACCGCGGCATTCCGGTGGGCTCGGTCACCCACATCGGGATCGATCCCGAGAGCGTCGAGGAGATCCAGGTGACCATCGACATCGATGCCGACACCCCGATCAAGGAGGACACGGTTGCCTCGCTCGGCTTCCAGGGACTGACCTTCGTCGCCTATGTGCAGCTCGAGGGCGGCACCCAGGGAGCCCCCCCGCTGGAGCCCAAGCCCGGCAAGAAGATCGCCACCATCAAGTCGCGCCCCTCTCCGCTCCAGCGCGTATTCAACTCGGCACCCGAGCTCCTCGACAAGATCAATGGGCTGGTCGATCGCGCGGCCAAAGTCCTGAGCGACGAGAACATCAAGACGATCGACGAATCGCTCGCGAACCTCCACACCGTCACGGCGACGTTCGCCGACAAAAGCAAGCAGATCGCAAGCCTGATCGACGATTCCTCGGCGACGATGCACTCGCTGAATACGCTTGCCGCGAACCTCAATACGCAGACCACGCAGCTCGCGGGGGAGCTCAAGCCGACGATCGCCGAGCTGCGCAAGACAAGCGAGTCGATCGGCACGCTCGCCACCGATCTCACTGCGGTGGTGGAGGAGAATCGCAGGCCGCTCAAGGACTTCAGCTCGCAGGGCCTGTATGAGCTCACCGAATTCATCGCCCAGGCACGCATAGCGGCCGAGGCCATCACGCGGCTCGCCAACAAGCTCGAGGAGAACCCCTCGGAGCTCCTCTTGGGCGGCCAGCAGCAAAACGGGGTGAAAGCGCGATGAAGCGTGCATTTTTGCGTAGCCCCGCCGGCACATGGGCGTGCCTCGCCGCGGCATTCCTCCTTCTCGGCGGCTGCGCCCTCGTCGAGGGCCAGGGACCGCCGCCGCGCCTGTTCACCCCTCATCCCAAGACGACCTTCGACAGCGACCTGCCCAAGGCCGACTGGCAGCTCGTCGTCGATCCCCCGCAAGCCCCCGCGAGCATCGATACCGTCCGCATCGCCGTGCGGAAGAGCCCGCTCGAGCTCGATTACTATGCCGGCGCCGCATGGGCCGACCGCGTGCCCCCGATGGTGCTGACGCTTCTCGTCTCCTCCTTCGAGAATACGGGAAAGATCGTCGGCGTCGGGCGCGAGTCGGCGAGCCTGCGCGCCGACTTCGCGCTCAGGACCGATATCCGCAACTTCGAGGTCGAAAGCGAGGGCGGCCATGCCGCGGCCCACGTGCGCATCGTGTCCAAGCTCGTCCAGATGCCCGAGCGGATCATCGTCTCGGACAATTCGTGCGACTACAAGGAGGATGCGGCGAACGACAAGCTCGAGGCGATCGTGGAGGCTTACAACAGCGCGCTCGGCCGCTGCATGCGCCGCATCGTCGAATGGACGCTCAGGACCGGGAACCAGATCAAGCCGGCAAAATGACGATCGATCTCGCCCGCGCCCGGCGGGAGACGCCCGGGACGGCCGAAGTGATCCACCTCAACAATGCGGGTGCGGCGCTCATGCCGCGCCCGGTGATCAAGGCCCTCGTCGACCATATCGAGCTCGAGAGCCGGATCGGCGGCTACGAGGCCGCCGAGCGGGAGAGTGCCAGGATCGAGCACGCCTATGACGCGCTCGCGCGCCTGCTCAACTGCGGGCGCGACGAGATCGCGGTCGTGGAGAACGCGACGCGGGCCTGGGACATGGGGTTCTATGCCCTCTCTTTCCGTCCGGGCGACCGCATCCTGACCGCGGCCGCCGAATATGCGAGCAACGTGATCTCCTTCCTGCAGGTGACGCAGCGCACCGGTGCCACGCTCGAGGTCGTGCCGAACGACGAGACGGGGCAACTCTCCCTCGCCGCCCTCGAGCGCCTGATGGACGAGCGCGTCAGGCTCATCGCGGTCACCCATGTGCCGACCAACGGCGGGCTGGTCAACCCAGCGGCGGCCATCGGAGGGGTGGCCAAGGCGTGGGGCGTGCCGTTCCTCCTCGATGCCTGTCAATCGGCGGGCCAGATGCCGCTCGATGTCGAGGCGATCGGCTGCGACATGCTCTCGGCCACGGGGCGCAAGTTTCTGCGCGGGCCGCGCGGCATCGGCTTCCTTTACGTGCGCAAGAGCCTCATCGAGCGCCTCACCCCACCCTTCCTCGACCTCCATGCCGCGCGCTGGACCGAGGCACGGCACTACGAACTGCGGCCGGACGCGCGGCGCTTCGAGAATTGGGAGACGAACGTCGCGGCAAAGTTGGCTCTCGCCGCCGCCGTCGACTATGCGCTCGAGTGGGGCCTGGATGCGATTTACGCGCGCGTGCGCACGCTCGCCGACTCCCTGCGCGAGCGGCTCGCGCGCATCCCCGGCGTGGTCGTGCGCGATCTCGGTGCCGAGCGCTGCGGCATCGTGACCTTCACCGTCGAGGGAAAGCGTGCCGACGAGATCAAGGAACGATTGGTGCTGCAGACGATCAACGTCGCCGTCTCGACGGCATCGAGCACGCGCTTCGACATGGAGGCGCGCGGGCTCGACGCGCTCGTGCGCGCGTCCGTGCACTACTACAACAGCGAGGCCGAGCTCGAGCGCTTCCTCGCGGCGATCACCGCACTCGCAAGCAATCCTTGACGCGTCACGTTCCCTCACCCTCCCGCAAGCGGTAGAGGGGAAGACAGCCCTCATTCCCTCGCCCGCTTGCGGGAGAGGGAAGGGGCCCGTCGCGAAAGCGATGGGAAGGGTGAGGGAGGGCGCCGCCTTACGCCTTGAAGCTCGCTTGCGCGCGCATCGCGAGCCCGCCGTCCGGGTGCTTGATCCACACCAGCGCATGGCGCCCGTCTCCCTCCGGGCCGCCGCTCACCGTGAAGGGCGCCGTGTCGAACACCGGGGCCAGGGCGCGGAAGCTGAAGCGCTCGAGCGCGCGGCCCGGCACCTCGCGCCGCACGAGATCGAGGAGGAGGGTCGCGAGCAGCGGCCCGTGCACGATGAGGCCGGGATAGCCCTCGGCCTTCGTCACATAGGGCTGGTCGTAGTGGATGCGGTGTCCGTTGTAGGTGAGTGCTGAATAGCGGAACAGCATGACCGGGTCGGGTATCACCGTGCGCAGCCAGGGGCCGTCGGCAGGTGCCGGCTCCGGCTCAGGTGCGGGGCGCGCGGGATCGGCCGCCTCGCGGTAGACCACGTCCTGCTCCTCGCTCTCGGCGAGGCCGCTCGAGCCGTGGAACTCGTGGCGCACCTTCACGAAGACGAGGTGCCCGCCGCGCCCCTCCTTGACGGTGACATCGACGATCTCCGAGCGGCGCGTGATCTCCTCGCCCACGCGCAAGGGCTGCAGCAGGCGAAGCTCGCTCCCCGCCCACATGCGGCGTGGTAGGGGCACCGGCGGCATGAAGCCACCGCGCCGCGGATGGCCGTCGGGACCGAGCTCGGACTGGCGCAGCCAGCGCGGCCGGATGAGCCAGTGCGCGCCGGGCGGTGCCGCGGCACCCTCCGGCGGCAGTGCTGCGTCGCGGTCCAGCATCGCCTCGAGGCCGGCCACGTGGAGGGCCAAGAGCACGTCCTTGGTCTCCTCGCGCCGCCCGATCCAGCTTTTGAAGCCTTCAAGCTCCGTTTTGACTGCGGTACTCATGGCGACCTCCTCTGCCAGCGAGGCGAGCTACGCCTGCGACCCCCCTCCCTGCCCTCCCCCTCAAGGGGGGAGGGGAAATGTGCTTCAGGGTAACAAATCACCCCCTCCCCCTTGAAGGGGGATCGGCCGCCCGTTGAGGAGCGGCCGATCGGGTGGGGGTGACGCTCGGGCCTGCGAGATTTGCCGCGTCCGCCTCAGCCCCACAGCTCCCGCACCGGCGGATGAACGCGGCCATCCTCGTAGACGAGGCCATGGGCGCGGTCGCGGGCGAGGAGGAGCGGGCCGTCGAGATCGACGAAGGCGGCCATGCCCGCGATCATCAGCGCGGGCGCCATGGCGAGCGAGGTGCCGACCATGCAGCCGACCATGATGCCGAGCTGAAACCTCTCGGCGGCGCGCACGAGCCGAAGCGCCTCGCTCAAGCCGCCCGTCTTGTCGAGCTTGACGTTGACCACGTCGTAGCGCCCGACGAGCCCTGCCACGTCGGCGCTGGTGTGGCAGGATTCGTCGGCGGCGACCGGCACCGCGTGCGCCAGGCGGGCGAGCGCCTCATCGCGCCCGGCCGGGAGCGGCTGCTCGACGAGTGCTACCCCGAGCCGCGCCAGCGCCGGCAGGTATTCGGGCAGCATCTCCGGCGTCCACGCCTCGTTGGCATCGACGATGAGGCGCGCCCGAGGGGCTCCCGCGCGCACCGCCTCGACGCGCGCGATATCGCCCTCGCCGCCGAGCTTGATCTTGAGCAGCGGACGATGGGCGTTGGCCGCCGCCGCCTCGCCCATCGTGGCCGCACTCGCGAGGCTCAAGGTATAGGCGGTGACCACGGGCTTGGGCTCGGGAATGCCGGCAAGGCGCCAGACGGGGACCTGCTTCTCCTTCGCCTCCAGGTCCCAGAGCGCGCAATCGAGCGCGTTGCGCGCGGCCCCCGGGGGAAGCGCCTCCTCGAGCTCGCGCCGCCCGAGTCCGGCGGCGAGTGCCGGCGCCTGCGCCTCGATCTGGGCCACGACATTCTCGACTGATTCGCCGTAGCGCGCGTAGGGCACGCACTCTCCCCGCCCGGTAATACCGTCCGCCGCGATCTCGGCAACGACGACCTCGGATTCGGTGCGCGAGCCGCGCGAGATGGTGAAGACGCCGCGCATGGGAAAGCGCTCGCGACGCACCGTGAGCCGGCGCACCGCACCTACTCCTCGAGGAGCTGATCGACGATGCGCGCGACCCCGACCCTGATCGGATCGATCGCCGGAAGCCCGAGCCTCTTCTCGATCTCCGCGAGCACGCGCTGCGCGGCGTCTCTTTCGAGCTTCGAGGTATTGATGCTGACGCCCACGAAGCGCGCCTTCTTGTTGGTGAGCCGCGCCGTCTTCAGGCAAAGCTCCACCGTCTCCTCGAGGCTCGGCATGGGCTGTCGCGGCAGCCCGCGCATATGGCTGCGCGTCGGCTCGTGGCACAGCACGAGCGCGTCCGGCTGCGCGCCGTGGATGAGGCTGAGCGTCACGCCTGCGAAGGAGGGATGACAGAGCGAGCCCTGTCCCTCGATCAGGTCCCAGTGATCGGGCTCATTCGCCGGCGTCAGCCACTCGACCGCACCCGAGACGAAGTCCGAGACTGCGGCGTCGATCGACACGCCGCTGCCGGCGATGAAGATGCCGGTCTGGCCCGTGGCGCGGAAGTCGGCCTTGAGCCCGCGTTTCTGCATCTCGCGCTCGAGGCTCAAGGTCGTGTACATCTTGCCGACGGAGGCATCGGTGCCCACGGTCAGGAGGCGCATTCCCGGCCGCTTCTGACCGGTGCCGAGCGGAAACTCCTGGGCCGGATGGCGCACGTCGTGGAGCTTCCGCCCGCGCCTGGCTGCCGCCTCCGCGAGGCCGGGCACGGATTCGAGCCGGCTGTGCAGCCCGCTCGCGAGATCGAAGCCGACCTCGACGGCGCGGAGCAGGCTCTTCGCCCATGCTGGCCCGATCACCCCGCCGCGGTTGGCGACGCCGATGACGAGCGTCTTCGCACCCTTGCGCGCGGCGTCCTCGAGCGAGAGGTCGGGGAGCCCGAGGGTCGTCTTGCAGCCGTCCAAGCGCAATTGGCCCACGCACCATTCGGGCCGCCAGTCCTTGATGCCGCTCGCGGTCTTGGCGGCGAGATCGTCATGGGCGTCGCCGAGGAAGAGAAGATAGGGTCGCTCGATGTTCACGGATCACCTCGATCTAGGCATGCTCAGGCGGCGCGGGATGATAACGAAAAGCCGGCGGCGTTGCATCATGCGCCGACGTTGCCGCCTCCCGCCCCGGCCGCTATAGTGCGGCTCCCGGCCCGCCAACCTCCCGCTAACGCGAGGATCCGCATCCCTGATGTTCACCACCCGGCCCGAGATCAAGGGCACCTTCGGCGTCGTCTCCACGACGCACTGGATTGCCGCCTCCGTCGCCATGGCAAGCCTCGAGAAAGGCGGCAACGCCTTCGACGCGGCGGCTGCCGCGGCCTTCACGCTGCAGGTGATCGAGCCCAACCAGAACGGGCTCGGCGGCGACGTGCCGATCATCTTCTGGAGTGCGAAGCGCAAGCGTGTCGAGGTGATCTGCGGCCAGGGCCCGGCCCCCGCGGGTGCTAGCATCGCGCATTACCGCTCGCTCGGTCTCGAGCTCGTTCCCGGCGCGGGGCTCCTCGCCGCCGTGGTGCCGGGCGTCTTCGACGGCTGGATGCTGCTCTTGCGCAACCACGGCACGCAGCCCCTGCGCGACGTGCTCGAGCCGGCCATCCACTACGCGCGCCACGGCTATCCGGTGTCGCAGGTGATGAGCGACACCATCGCGCGGGTCGCCGAGCTTTTCACGCGCGCCTGGCCAAGCTCGGCTGCGGTCTATCTCGAGCGCGGCAAGGCGCCACCGGCCGGCAGCCTCTTCAAGAACCCAGGCCTTGCCGACACCTACGAGCGCATCCTCAAGGAAGCGGAGGCTGCAGGTGGGGATCGCATCAAGCAGATCGAGGCCGCGCGCGCGGCCTACTATCGCGGCTTCGTCGCCGAGGCGATCGAGCGCTTCTGCCGCACGAACGAGGTGCTCGACAGCTCCGGGCGCCGCCACAAGGGCGTGCTCGCGGCGCACGACTTGGCGCGCTTCAAGGCGAGCTACGAGGAGCCGCTCAGCTACGACTATCACGGCTATCGCGTGGCCAAGACCGGCCCGTGGGGCCAAGGCCCGGTGTTCCTCCAGCAGCTCGCCCTCCTCGCCGGCTTCGATCTCGCGGCAATGGGGCCGCAGAGCCCGGAGTTCCTGCACACCGTCATCGAGTGCGCCAAGCTCGCCTTTGCCGACCGCGAGGCCTGGTACGGCGACCCCGACTTCGGCGAGGTGCCGATGGCGATACTGCTCAGCGAGGGCTACAACGCCGCGCGCCGCCGCCTGGTGAGCGCAGAAGCCTCCCTCGAGCTGCGCCCGGGTGCGGCCGGCGCGCGCGAGCCGCGCCTGCCAAGTGCCGTCCGCGGCATCCCTATCGCCGCGCGTGCCGCCGCCTCGGCGGGCACGGGCGAACCGGGCCGGCTCGCCGTGGCGGGGACGGGCGAGCCGAACCTTGCCGGACGCGGCGTCGTCGCCAACGACACCGTGCATGTCGACGTGATCGACCGCTGGGGCAACATGGTCGCGGCCATGCCGAGCGGGGGCTGGCTGCAGAGCTCGCCGGCGATCCCGGAGCTCGGCTTCTGCCTCGGCTCGCGCGCGCAGATGTTTTGGCTCGAGGAAGGCTTTCCCGCGAGCTTAGCACCAGGCAAGCGTCCGCGCACGACCTTGAGCCCGGGTCTCGTCCTGCGCGAGGGCGAGCCGTATATGGCGTTCGGCTCTCCGGGCGGGGACGGCCAGGACCAGTGGGCGCTCCACTTCTTCCTGCGCCACCTCCACCACGGCCTCAATCTTCAGGAGGCGATCGACCAGCCGAGCTTCCAGTCGTTCCACTGGCCGGACTCCTTCTTTCCGCGCGAGTCCAAGCCGGGCGAAGTGGCGCTCGAGGAGAGCTTCCCCGCGGCGACGGTCGAGGGATTGCGCGCGCGCGGCCACAAGGTCACGCTTGCGCCCCCTTGGTCGCTCGGCCGCATCTGCGCCTGCAGCAAGGACGGAGCGTTCCTCAAGGCAGGCGCCAACCCGCGCAACATGCAGGGCTACGCTGTAGGCAGATGACAGATGCCAGATGCCAGAACGGGTTCTAGCCTTTTCTGTCTTCTGTCATCTGTCCTCTGTCATCTGGTAGGTAGCTTGCCCTGCACCCCCTCCACGTACCAGGCGAGCGCCAGGATCTCGGGGTCGCTCAGGTGCTTGCCCTCGGGGACGCGGAGCTTGCCCTCGTTGTCCTTGATCGGGCCCTGGAAGGGGTGGAAGCTGCCGGCGACGATGGCGGCCTTCCTGGCCTCGACGAGGGCGACGACATCCTTGGGGACGGCGGCGTTGAAGGGGGCGAGCCCGACCATGCCGTCCTTGATGCCGCCCCACACGTCGCCCGACTTCCAGGTGCCGTCCAGCACGGCCTCTGCCTCCCGGATGTAGTACTTGCCCCAGTGGTGCGTCGCGGCGGTGAGCTCGGCGTGCGGGCCGTACTTCGCCATGTCGGAGTGGTAGGCGATGGCCCAGACATGCTTCGCCTCGGCGGCCTGCACGACGGCGGTCGAGTCGGTGTGGTGCGTCAGCACGTCGGCCCCTTGCGAGACGAGGGCCTCCGCCGCCTCGCGCTCCTTGCCCGGATCGTACCAGCTGCTCGTCCAGATCACCTTGACCTGGACCTTCGGGTTGACCGCGCGCGCGCCGAGCGTGAAGGCATCGATGCCCTGCACGACCTCGGGGATGGGGAAGGCCGCGACATAGCCGAGGGTGTTCGACTTGGTCATCTTGCCGGCGACCATGCCCGTGAGATAGCGCGCCTCGTAGAAGCGCGCCGAATAGGTCCCCACGTTCTTGTCGCGCTTGTAGCCCGTGGCGTGCTCGAAGATGACGTTGGGGAACTGCTTCGCCACCTTGAGGGTCGGGTTCATGAAGCCGAAGGAGGTGGTGAAGATGAGCTTGTTGCCGGCCTGGGCCAGCTCGCGGATGACGCGCTCGGCATCCGCCCCCTCATTCACGCTTTCGACGAAGCTGGTCTTCACCTTGCCGTCGAGCGCCTTCTCCATCTCCTTGCGGCCCAAGTCGTGCTGGTAGGTCCAGCCCGCGTCCCCCACCGGGCTCACATAGACGAAGGCGATCTTGAGCGGCTCGGCGGCGCGCGTCCCGACATAGGCCCAAAGCGACAAGGCCGCGGCGGCAAGGGTGGCAATGGTGAGACCCTTCAAGACTCCCGATCGGCGCATCTTGCTCTCCCGATGAAAGGTTGCTGTGAACGGCGTGTGAAAGGCGAGGCCGATGCTGAAGGTCTTGTGCTTCAGCGCTTCGGTCGGCCGCCAAATCGGGTTTTACATTGGGGCGACCTCGGAGGAAGGCATTGATCCAAGTAAAACTGCTCATACGCACGCAGCACGGGCGGCACGGCGGCCGGTGCCACGCCACGCCGGTATGACCTACGGGCCACGCCGGCTATTTCGGGCCTTTGACCGCCGTCAGATAGTCGACGATCGCCGGAACGTTTTTGGCGTCGATCGGCGCCTTGAAGACGTTGCGCATTTTGTTGACTTCGGCCTCCCACGCCGCTTTCGGCATCGTCGGCTGGGCCAGGATCATGCCCGCGGAATGACAGGCGAGGCAGTTGTCGTGCACGAGGTCTACCCCGGGGCCGTCAGGCAGCGCTCGCGTGCTCTCGGGCAGCGTCACATCGACGGATTTCAAGCTGGTGGGGACCTTCGCTTGCACCGCCAGCGAGACCAGGGCGGCGCCGGCAAGGAGTGCTAGCGGCAGAATTTTGCGCTTCATGTGCGGAGCCCCCTCACGCCACCGAAACGGGCGTTGATTCGATGATGTTGCGCATGAAGCCGGCCGGATTCCAGTTGGCCTGCGCCGGCTGCGCTTCGCCGCTATTGTTCGTGCAACGGACCATGAGCGTATAATTTCCTTTCGCCGTCGGCGTGAAACGTGTTTCCCACCGCCGTAAGCTGTATTTGCCTTCGTCCTTGCCGAGATGCGTGGCATGCCAGGTCTTGCCGCCATCGGCCGAGAAGTCAACCCGCTTCACGCCGGAATCGCCGCCGAAGGCGATGCCGTGGACCGGCGCCGGCTTGCCCGCCGGAATGGTCGTGCCCGAGGTGATATTGGTGATGAACGAGCGCGGATTCAGCCGGTTGATCGGGATCATCTTCACGTCCGCCTGCCCGGGCTTCATGTCCGCATGCGGCGTATCCGGAATCGTGTAGGCCGTCTTCATCCAGAAGTTGGTGTCGGGGCTGTCCAGGACCTCGATGTCGCTGAGCATCTTGACCCAGTAGGTCGCGTACCAGCCCGGCACGATGATACGCAGCGGGAAACCGTTCAGGAGCGGGAGCTGCTCGCCGTTCATGGCGTAGGCGATCATCACCTCGCCGTCGCGTGCGTGGTCGACGGCCAGCGACTTCATGAAGTCCGGCCCGTCGGGCACCGGCGGCGTATCCAGCCCTTTCAACCGGACCTGCACCGCGCCGGGCTTGACACCCGCCCGGTCAAGCACGTCCTTGAGGCGGACGCCGGTCCACCGCGCATTGCCCATTGCGCCATTGCCCCACTCGCCGCCGGGAACACGAGGCTGGAAGAAGCCGCGCGAATTGCCCGAGCACTGGTTCACCGCGGCGAGCTCGACCCGCGGCAGCGCCAGGATGTCCTTCAGCGTCAGCGACAGCGTCTGGTTCACATGGCCGTGCACGTTCAGCCGGAAGCTGTCGACGTCGATGCTCGTCGGGATGACCGACCAATGCCAGCGCACGAAGAAGCGGTCGTTTGGCGTGAACACGCCCTTGTCGAAGACCTCGAACGGTGTCTCCAAGAGCGGCGGTCGCGTGCGCTGGAGGATCATAGCACCCTTCTGCGGAAAGCCGGTCGTTACCGACCGCTCGCCCGGTCCGCCAGGCAACGGCAAGGTCACCATCGTCTGGGCCCAGGCGGGAGCGGCCAGAGCCGTCAATCCCGCGATCCCGGCCTGACCCAGCAAGCGCCGGCGCGTCAGTGCTTTGGAAATGAACGCCTGGTTTTGCATCGATGCTTTCCTCCTGCTCCTATGCGCCAGCTTCCCGTCGCTGCGACCTCGAATGCCGATCGCCGAAACGGCGCATTAGCCCAACACGGACTGCGCGTCCGCGCTGGATGCGAACGCCAGTGATGTGATTGAGCTTGTTATGGCCTCCCTCTTGGCGGTCTCCGAGCCGCCTTGGCCGACAATCCCCACAAGACTCTGAATCGGTGTGGATGGTAGCATTTTTTGGACGCACGCGGAAGCGAAGGATGCGGTAATTGACGCCTCCATCGGGATGCTCCTGGCAAAACCTTCGGGAGAGGCCGGCCCGGCAATCGCCGCCTGCCTCGCGCAGAACTACGGCAAGAAGTAGCGGTGCAAGAGGGGGACGCCGCGCGGATCAGCGCGCAAGCGCGCGGCGGCTCAAAAGAAACTCGAGCAGGACGGCGTTGAAGGCATCGGGCCGCTCGATGTTGGGCAGATGACCCGCCTCCTCGATCACGACGAGACGCGCGTCGGGGATTCTCGCGGCCATGTCGCGCCCGAGCTTGACGGGGGTGAGCTGGTCGTCGGCGCCATAGACGAGGAGGACCGGCACCTTGATCTCCGCAAGCGTCGCCACGCTCTCATATCCGGTCGTGGCTTCGATCGCCTTGATGTAGGACTCCTTGTGGAGTGCTGCCATGCTGGCGACGAAGCGCTCATAGGCGGCGCGCGTCGAGTGAGGGCCGATGAGCGTGGCGGCGACCGCGGGTGCGATGTCGCGCGGCTCCTTGCCCGAGACGAGCGGCTCCTTGCGCAGGCGCACGAACTCGGCGCGCTTCTCCGGCGTGAAGCTCGCATCGAAGCCCGCAAACGTGTCGCACAGCACGAGGCTCGCCACCCGCGCGGGATGGCGCGCATGGAAATCGAGCGCTATTCGTCCGCCCATCGAGAGCCCGCAGACATGCGCGCGCGCGGCCGCGAGGTGGTCGAGGAGACGAACGAGATCGCGGCTGAAATCGGCGAAATCGAGCGCTCCCTCGTAATCGTCCGAGAGCCCGTAGCCCCGCGCATCCCAGGCGACGGCGTGGAACTCGGTCGCCAGTGCCGCGAGCTGATCGTGCCAGTTCGTGCGGTTGCCGCCGATTCCGTGCATGAAGACGACGACCGGACCCTCGCCCGCGTGATCGTAGGCGAGCCGCGGCTTGCCCGGAACGTAGTCCGTCCTGATCGGCGACGACATTGCCCTCTCCGCTCGAAAGAAACGCGCCTCGCACTTTAACAGGATGCACCGCGGACGGAAGAGCACGCTCGCTCCGGAGTGCTATGATGCCGCACGGCCGGCGCGGTCGCCACGGCGGTCGCGGGCGTGACCGCCGTCACTGACGCGCGCGCCCTTCTCGCGCTACAAGGCCGGCCATGATCAAGGGAGGGGGATCGATGAGCATGCAATCCTTCGAGGCCGCAGCCCGGGCGCCGTTTGCCGCCAGGCTCATCTTCACGCTGCTGAGACCCGAGGTGCTCATCCTTGTGCTCCTCGCCGCCCTATCGCTCGCCACCGCGCTCCAGTACCCGGAGCTGATGGCCGAGCTCGCCCTGCTTTCCTAGGGCATGACCCAATCAAGTTGAAACACCCGGGTCGTCACCCCAGCGCAAGCGCTAGAGGATGCACACATCTCGAGGACGCTTGCAGAGTCGCCGTGGGTCCTTCGAGACGCGCCCCTCCGGGGCGCTCCTCAGGATGAGGCAAATTTGTGCGTGGCATAAAGACTTAACCTCATCCTGAGGAGCGAGCGCAGCGAGCGTCTCGAAGGCCGCACCACAGCCCGTCCGAGACGCCTTTGCACAACCCAATGCCGCCATTTGCCGGCGATCCTCGGACTTGTGTGAATACCGTAGCGCGCAAGCGGGGTCCAGAAGCTGCCTGGATTCGCGCTTTCGCGGGGATGACGATGCGAATGGCCGATTCAACGTGATCGGACTCCACCCTAGCAGGAGCCTTGCCGCCAGCCTTCCAGGCCGGTCCTGCGGCAGCGCCTCCGTATTATCCGGCGCCGCTGTGTGGCGCCCGGACGGAGCCTGCCCGGCCTGCCCGGCTCGGCGATGATCACGCTTTGTTCATAAAGATTCGCTTCCCGTTGGGGCGTTTGCCGGGGTAATAAGGCTCTCGACTCCCGACTCCTGATCCCTTGTCGCGGGCGGCGCCGGCCATGCGGACATATGTATGGGGTGCGGGTCCGCAACGGCGACACCGCTGAGGGGAGCGAGGCCCGCCTGTGCTGCACTTCGTCATGGTTATGTCGATACTCGCGGGCTATGCGACCGTGGTCGCCTCGCTCGTCTATTCGGCGATAGCCCTCCTGCGCGTCGCCCTCTTCCGCACCAAGAGCCCGACCTCCGCCCTCTTCCTGCCTCCGATCACCGTGCTCAAGCCCGTCTGCGGGCTCGAGCCCCGGCTTTACGAGAATCTGCGCTCCTTCTGCGCCCAGGACTATCCCGAGTTTCAGATCCTCTTCGGCGTGCGCGATTGCAGCGATCCCGCGATCCCCGTGATCAAGCGTCTGATCGCGGAGTTCCCCGCGCGCGGTGCAGCACTGGTCATCGATCCGCGCGTGATCGGCAGCAACTACAAGATCAGCAACCTCGCCAACATGATCGGCCGCGCCCGCCACGACATCCTGGTGATCGCGGACGCCGACTGCAAGGTGGGCCCGCGCTACCTCGCCGACGTTGCCGCCGTCTTTGCCGACCCCAAGGTGGGTGCCGTGACCTGCCTCTATCGCGGGGCTCCGCTCGGCAAGCGCCTGGCCGACCGCCTCGGCGCCATGTTCATCAACGATTGGTTCGTGCCTTCCGTGCTGGTGGCCCTCCTCTCGGAGCCGCTCGAATACTGCTTCGGCGCCACCATGGCCGTGCGCCGCAAGGCGCTCGAGGCAATCGGCGGGATCGAGACGCTTGCCTCCTACCTTGCCGATGACCATATGCTGGGCAGGCTGGTGGCGGGGAGCGGATACCGGGTGGCGTTGGCGCGGCACATCGTCGAGGTCACCATCAGCGAGCCGAGCCTGAAGTCGCTCTTCCTCCACGAGCTGCGCTGGGCGCGCACGATGCGCGCGGTGCGTCCGAAAGGCTACGCCTTGAGCTTCGTGACCGATGCGCTGCCGCTCTCGATCCTCGTCGGCATCGCGACCGGGCTCCATTCGAGCGGGCTCATTCTCATCGGGTTGGCGCTTCTCTTGCGCGTGCTCATGCACTTCGCGGCGCGTGCGACCCTTGGCAGCGAAGGCTTCTCGTGGCCATGGCTCGTCCCCTTGCGCGACCTTTTGACCTTCGCCATTCGCGCGGTCAGCTTCGTCGGCCGCAGGGTCGAGTGGGGGCAGCAGAAATTCTCGGTCCAGGCCGACGGGCAGCTGGTCATCAATAATTGAGGGCGTCCGAGGTGCCGCGATGAAAACCCTGTTTCTCAACCCGCCCTCCTACGAGGGCTTCGACGGCGGCGCCGGCTCGCGCTATCAGGCCAAGCGCGAGATCCGCTCCTTCTGGTACCCGACCTGGCTCGCCCAGCCGGCGGCCCTCGTGCCGGAGAGCCGGCTCATCGACGCGCCCGCGCGGGGCCTGGCGCTCGCGGACGTGCTGCCTCTCGCCGCCGAGCACGAGCTCCTCGTGCTGCACACGAGCACGCCTTCCTTTCCCTCCGACGTGAAGGTCGCGGAAGCCTTCAAGGCCGCCAATCCGAGACTCGTGATCGGCATGGTGGGCGCCCATGTCGCCGTCTCGCCCGGCCCTTCGCTCACCGCCTCCGACGCCGTTGATTTCGTCGCCCGCAGCGAGTTCGATTTCACCATCAAGGAGATCGCTGAAGGGCGCCCGCTCGGCGAGGTCGACGGGGTGAGCTACAAGTGCCGTGGCGAGGTGGTGCACAATCCCGAGCGCGCCATCATCGAGAACATGGACACCCTTCCCTGGGTCACCGAGGTCTACAAGCGCGACCTCAGGGTCGAGGATTATTTCATCGGCTATCTCCTGCATCCCTACATGTCGCTTTATACGGGTCGGGGCTGCAAGTCGCGCTGCACCTTCTGCCTGTGGCCCCAGACGATCGGCGGCCACCGCTACCGCACGCGCAGTGCGGCGAACGTGGTCGACGAGATCGCCCTCGCCAAACGCCATTTCCCGCAGGTGAAGGAGTTCTTCTTCGACGACGACACCTTCACCGACGACCGCCCCCGCGCCGAGGAGATCGCCCGCGGACTGGGCCGGCTCGGCGTCACCTGGTCGTGCAACGCCAAGGCGAACGTGCCCTACGAGACGCTCAAGATCTTGCGCGAGAACGGGCTGCGCCTGCTTCTCGTCGGCTACGAATCGGGCAATCAGCAGATTCTCCACAACATCAAGAAGGGCATGCGCATCGATGTTGCGCGCAAGTTCTCGCAAGATTGCCGCGCGCTCGGCATCACCATCCACGGCACCTTCATCGTGGGACTCCCGGGCGAGACCAAGGGGACCATCGAGGAGACGATCCGCTTCGCCCAGGAGGTGAACCCGCACACCATCCAGGTCTCGCTCGCGGCCCCTTACCCGGGCACCGAGCTTTACCGCGAAGCGGTCATGAAGGGCTGGCTGCATGACAACAGCGACAGCCTCGTCGCCGCCGACGGGCTGCAGATCAGCTCGCTGCAGTATCCGCACCTTTCCAGCGAGGAGATCTTCGACGCGCTCAAGGTCTTCTACAAGCGCTTCTATTTCCGTCCGGGCAAGATCGCCGAGCTGAGCTGGGAAATGCTGACGAGTGCGGAGATGATGAAGCGCCGCTTGCGCGAGGGGGTCGAGTTCTTCCACTTCCTGCGCCAGCGCGAGAACCACGCCTGAGCGCCGCTGCCGCCGGCTTGTCCCGGCGCTCGCGTCCGCCGCGCATGCGGGAATGAGGAGTCATGAAGCTCGGTCTTGGCCTTGCGCTGCTCGCCGGCCTGGCACTGACGGTGGGCCTTATCGCCTATCAGGGTGCGGGAGAGGTGTTTGGCACGCTCTCGACCCTGGGCTGGGGCCTCCTACCCCTCGTTCTCGTCCATGCAGCACAGCTTCTCTTCTGCGCGCTCGGCTGGCGCCCGCTGATCAGCCGCGGTGCTGCGCGCCCCATCTTCCGCCTCATGCGCATCCGCTGGATCCGCGAGGGCACCAATAGTCTGCTCCCGCTCGGCCACATCGGCGGCGAAATCATCGGCGCGCGCATGCTCGCGTTCCAGGGCTTGAGCGGCGACCGGGCGGGAGCATCCGTGGTGGTCGATTTGACCACCGAAGTCGCGACCCAGCTTCTCTTCACCCTCGCGGGCCTCGCCCTGCTTACGCGCGCCGACCTGGGCGGAAGCGGCATTGCCGGCCTCGCCCTCGGCCTCGCCGGTGCGGCGGTGCTGCTCGCGGCCTTCGTCGTCTCCCAGCGTCTGGGAGTCTTCAAGCTGATCGAGAAGGCGCTTGGGCGCGTGGCCGATAAGACCCGCTGGCTCTCCTTGGGACGGGTCAAGGGACTGCACGAGGCGATCCAGGCGATCCACCGCAACCCCTTAGCGCTCGCCGAGAGCGCTTCCTGGCACCTGCTCGCCTGGATGATCGGCTCGATCGAGGTGTGGCTCGCCCTCCATTTCATGGGCGTGGCGATCGGCTGGCGCGACGCTTTCATCCTCGAGAGTCTGGGCCAGGCCGCGCGCAGCGCCGGCTTCGTGGTGCCGGGTGCGATCGGCGTCCAGGAAGGCGGCTACATGCTGTTCGGCGCCATGCTCGGCGTGCCGCCCGAGGCGGGCTTGGCGCTCTCGCTCGCCAAGCGCCTGCGCGAGCTGATCTTCGGCCTCCCCGCGGTCGCCCACTGGCAATATGTCGAAGGCCGGCGCCTCTTCAAGAAGCGCCCCGCCGCCCAGCCGCGTGCGGGCGAATAGCGAGGGCGCGCGCCCGCTTCCTTCCTGCTCAGCCGAAGCGGCCGGTGACGTAGTCCTCGGTCTGCTTCTTGCTGGGCCGCGTGAAGATCGTCTCGGTATCGTCGAACTCGACGAGCTCGCCCAAATACATGAGGGCCGTGTAATCGGCGACGCGCGCCGCCTGCTGCAGATTGTGCGTGACGATCACCACCGTATAGTCCTCGCGCAGCTCCTTGATGAGCTCCTCGATGCGCTGGGTCGAGATCGGGTCGAGGGCCGAGGCGGGCTCGTCGAGGAGGACCACCTCGGGGTTGAGCGCGATCGCGCGCGCGATGCAAAGGCGCTGCTGCTGGCCGCCGGAGAGGCTGAGGCCGGAGGCGCGCAGCTTGTCCTTCACCTCGCCCCAAAGTGCCGCCTTGGTGAGCGCCCGCTCGACGCGCTCGTCCATCTCGACGGTGGGGAGCCGCTCATAGAGGCGGATGCCGAACGCGATGTTGTCGTAGATCGACATCGGGAACGGCGTCGGCTTCTGGAACACCATGCCTACGCGGGCGCGCAAGCGGTTGAGATCGACATTGGCGCCGAGGATGTTCTCGCCGTCGAGGATGACCTCGCCTTCGGCGCGTTGATGGGGATAGAGCTCGTAGATACGGTTGAGCGTCCTCAAGAACGTCGACTTGCCGCAGCCCGAAGGGCCGATGAGCGCGGTCACGCGCCTGTCGTAGATGTGCATGCTGATCGAGCGGAGCGCGAGCGCCTGGCCATAATAGAATTTGAGATCCCGCACCTCGATCTTGACTGCAGGCAGCACCGCCTCGGCATCCTCGGCGCTTGCCGCCGGCGCCGGCGCGCGCAACTCGATCCTGCTATCGCCCTCTTGGCTCGCCGGGGACGCGGAAGTTCCAAGCATGACTTTTTCCTTCACGAACGCTTCTCGCGCTTGCCGAGCGTCAAGCGCACGAAAATGTTGAGGCCGAGGATGCTGGCGGTGACGAGCAGCGCGCTGGCCCAGGCAAGCTGCTGCCAGTCCGTATAGGGGCTGAGTGCGAACTGGAAGATGACGACCGGCAGGTTGGCCATCGGCGCGTCGAGGTTGCTCGACCAGAACTGGTTGTTGAGCACGGTGAAGAGGAGCGGTGCCGTCTCGCCGGCGATGCGCGCGAGCGCCAGGAGGATGCCGGTCAAGATGCCCGCGCGCGCCGCCCGGTAGGAGACCTGCACGATCATTTTCCAGCGCGGCGCGCCGAGCGCTGTTGCCGCCTCCCGCAGGTCGTTCGGCACGAGGCGCAGCATGTCCTCGCTCGTGCGCACGATCACGGGGATGGCGATGAGGGCAAGCGCGATGGCGCCCGCCCATGCCGAAAAATGATGCGTCGGCACTACGGCGATCTCGTAGACGAACAGCCCGATGAGGATCGAGGGTGCGGAGAGCAGGATGTCGTTGATGAAGCGCGTCGCCTCCGCGATCTTGCCGCGCTCGCTGTACTCGGCAAGATAGGTGCCGGCGAGCACGCCGATGGGGGTTCCGATGATGATGCCTAGTGCGGTGAGCACCACGCTTCCCGCGATCGCGTTGAGCACGCCGCCCGCACTCCCCGGCGGCGGCGTCATGTCGGTCAGCATCCTGAGGCTCAACCCTCGAAAGCCGTAGGAGATGAGCGTCCACAGGATCGAGGCGAGGATGAAGATGCCGAGTGCGGTTACCAGCACGGAAGCGGTCATCTGGAAATAGTTGAAAAGCCGGCGTCGGCGATAGAGCGAGATCATGGTCACCGAACCTTGCCCGCGAGCTGCCGCAGCATGAGCTTGGCAAGCACGAGAACGACGAAAGTGATGAAGAAGAGCGTGAGGCCGAGGGCGATGAGCGAGGAGTAGTAGACGTCGCCGACCGCCTCGGTAAACTCGTTGGCGATGGTCGCGGAGATCGTCGTCGCCGGCATGAAGAGCGACGCGTTGATCTCATTGGAATTGCCGATCACGAAGGTGACCGCCATGGTCTCGCCGAGCGCGCGGCCGAGGCCGAGCATGATCGCACCCGCCACGCCCGTGCGCGTGTAGGGCAGAATGACGTGCCAGACCACCTCCCAGGTGGTGGCGCCCAGCGCGTAGGCGGATTCGCGCAAGAGCGGCGGCACCGTCTCGAACACGTCGCGCATCACCGCCGCGATGAAGGGCAGAATCATGATCGCGAGAATGAGGCCGGCCGTCAGCATGCCGACGCCGAAGGGCGGGCCGCTGAAGAGCGCGCCGACGAGGGGGACCTTGCCGAGCGTGGAACCGAGCGCGGGCTGCACATAGGCCTTGTAGAAAGGCACGAAGACGAAAAGGCCCCACATGCCGTAGATGATGCTCGGAATCGCGGCGAGGAGCTCGATCGCGGTCGAAATCGGCCGGCGCAAGCGCTCCGGGGCGAGCTCGGTCAGCACGATGACGATGCCGAGGCTGATCGGGACGCCGAAGAGGAGTGCTATCAGCGAGGTTACGAGCGTCCCGTAGACCGGGGCCACGGCGCCGAACTTCTCGGTCACCGGATTCCAGGAGACGCTCGTAAAAAAGCCGAGGCCGAGCCTTTCGAAGGCGGGCCAGCTGCCGATGAGGAGCGAGAGGAGGATACCCGCAAGGATGAGGAGGACCAAGGCCGCGAAGGAATAGGTCAGCCCGAAGAAGACCTTGTCCCCTAACGTGCCCGAGCCGGCTGCGGACTTCGCGAGCCTCTCCACGCGCGGCCGATCGGAGGCGGTTTCGGCGACGGCCATCGGCTTCCTCACCATGGGGAGGAGGAGCGAGCGCTCGCTGTCGACGCCGGCGGGTGGCGCCGGCACGCGCCGCGGCGAGCGGCGCCTCCCAGCAGGGAGGCGCCCGCTGCCGCGGACGAGCGCCAGCTCAGTTCGTGACCATGCTCGCCGTGAAGACCGGCTTGCCGTCCTTGGACATGATCTCTTTTTCCCAAGTCTGCTCCACGAGCTTGACCACGCTGGCCGGCATCGGGATGTAGTCGAGCTCCTCGGCCAACTTGCCGCCGTCGTGATAGGCCCAGTCGAAGAACTTGAGGACCTCGGCCGCCACTTCGGGTTTGTCCTGGCTCTTATACATCAGGATGAAGGTGGCACCGGTGATCGGCCAGCTGGTATCGCCCGGTTGATCGGTCAGCAAGAGGTAGAAGTCCTGCGTCTTCTCCCATTCGGCGTTGGCGGCCGCCGCCATGAAGTTCGCGGTCGTCGGCTTCAGGAACTTGCCCGTCGAGGTTGCGAGCTCGGTCCACACCAGCTTGTTCTGCAGCGCATACGCGTATTCCACGTAGCCGATGCCGCCGTCGATCTGCTTCACGTAGTTGGCAACGCCCTCATTGCCTTTGGCGCCCACGCCCACCGGCCATTGCACCGATGTGTTCTCGCCCACCGTCGATTTCCATTCGGGACTGATCTGCGAGAGGTAATGGGTGAAGATGAAGGTGGTGCCGGAGCCGTCGGAGCGATGCACAACCGTGATCGCCTGATCGGGCAATTTGACGCCCGGATTGAGCTTGGCGAGGGCGGGATCGTTCCAATTGGTGATCTTCTTGAGATAGATGTCGGCGAGCACCGGGCCGGTCAGCTTGATGTCGCCCGAGTTGATGCCCTTGATGTTCACCACGGCGACCTCGGCACCCATCACCATCGGGAACTGCATGAGGCCCGCCTTGTCGAGGTCCTTGGGCTCGAGCGGCATGTCGGAGGCGCCGAAATCGACGGTCTTGGACTCGATCTGCTTGATGCCGCCGCCGGAGCCGATCGACTGGTAGTTGAGACCAATCCCGGTCTTGGTCTTGTAGGCATCCGCCCACTTGGCATAGATCGGATAAGGGAAGGTGGCGCCCGCACCGGATATTTCCGCTGCCCCGGCCTGGCCGACGGCGAAGAGCAGGGCGGCGCCCGCGAGGGCGCCCATGGCAACGCGTTTCATCATGAAATGTCTCCCCTGAACGGAGTGGGCCGCCCACGACCCCTCGGGCGAGGGGTCGTCTGACGGGTGCCCGGATGGTAGGCGCCGCCAGTTGCAACTACGTGACGATCCTACTGCGATATATTGACACTTTTATGTCACTTCGAAGACGATCTTCGTGTGGCGCATCCCGATTGTCATGCCGCGCGGCCGGTGTTGCCTTTCGGGTCAATACCTTGGAGGATTGGGCCATGAGGCAGGCCAAGTTCCATATCGGGCAGATCGTGCGCCACCGCATCTACCCGTTCCGCGGCGTGATCTTCGACGTCGACCCGGTTTTCTCCAATACCGAGGAGTGGCTGATGTCCATTCCCGAGGACGTCCGGCCGCATCGCAATCAACCCTTCTACCATCTGCTCGCAGAGAACGCGCAGACCAGCTATATCGCTTACGTCTCCGAGCAGAATCTCGTCTCGGACGAGAGCGGCCGCCCGCTCTCCCATCCGCAGCTGAACGAGATGTTCTCGGGCATCGAGAACGGCCGCTATCTGCCCAAGAAGATCGTCGCCAACTGAGCACCGCGCGGCCCACCTGAGCGGCGCCGCGCCTCCTCAGGCGCCATGCGAGCAAATGAACTCAAGTTAATTTGACTTTTGTCCGCGGGCCCCATGTAATAGGTAAGTGGTGGGGAAAGGCTCGTATAGCGGGCGGGCCGGCCGTTCGGTGGCCGGCCGCGCAAGGCGGGCGATGCGCTCAACGAGGGGTCGATGCGATGGGAGCGGGCGAGGTACGGACCCGCTCGGGACCATTTGACTGCCAAGGAGTAAGCGCAATGCAGCCTGAGGATTGCGAGAGACTTCGTGACGTTACGCTCTTTTCAGAGCTTTCCGAGGAGACCCTCGGCGCGCTGACGAAGGGCGCCTTCCTGCAACGCTTCCCGAGCCAGACCGTGCTGTTCAGCCAGGGCGACCTGCCGGACTTCCTCTATGTCCTGCTCGAGGGCAGCGTGCAATTCACCGGCACCGCCCCCGACGAGCGCGAGACGGTGGTGGAAATCCTGAAGCCGATCGACGCCTTCATGCCCGCGGCGGTGGTGACCAACACGCCCTATCTGGTCTCGGCGAAGGTGGTGCATCCGGCGCGCATCCTGATGGTGCCGGCGGCGGCGGTACATCAGGCGATCGCGCATGACGCGAATATGTCGCTCGCCATGCTCGCCTCGCTGTCGCGCCAGTACCGCGCACTCCTGCGCCAAGTGAAGGACCTCAAGCTCAGGACCTCGACCCAGCGCCTCGGCTGCTATCTCTTGGCGCTTGCCGCGGAGAACGGGGCCGATGGCCAGGTCGAGCTGCCGCACGACAAGCGCCTCATCGCAGCACGGCTCGGCATGACGCCCGAGAGCCTGTCGCGCGCCTTCTCCTCCTTGCGCACGATGGGTGTCGAGGTCCGCGGCCACCGCATCCGGCTCACCGACGTGAGCAAGCTGCGCCAATACTGCAGACCGGACCGGCTGATCGACAGCGCGGAGCCCGAGCTCAAGGTGGTGAGCGCCGCCTGAAGGCGCGTGCCGGCGGTGCCGGCTTCCGCACCGCTTCCCCATCGCCTGGGTACCGCGCGCCGGAAGACGCCGCTCACGCGGCCGAGGCGGGTGCGGCCGCGTAGTTTCCGCCGAGATAGGCGAGTGCGGCCGCGACCCCGCTTGCCTTGACCTCTACACCCGCCGCCAGGAGCCCCATCTCGACGCCCGCGAGCGTGCCCGCGAGCATGAGGTCGTTGAAGTCGCCCAAGTGCCCGATGCGGAATACCTTGCACTGCAGCTTGCCGAGCCCGTTGCCGAGCGAGAGATTGAAGCGCTCGAGGGTCGTCTTGCGGAAGGCGTCCGCGTCGTGGCCGGGCGGCATGAGCACCGCCGTGAGCGAGCTCGAATACTCGCGCGCATCGAGGCAGAGCACCTCGAGGCCCCAGGTCCTGACCGCGCGCCGCGTCGCCTCCGCATGGCGGTCATGGCGCGCGAAGACGTTGTCGAGCCCCTCTTCGAGCAGCATGGCGATCGCCTCCCTGAGCCCGAACAAGAGGTTGGTCGCCGGCGTGTAGGGGAAGAAGCCGCCCGCGTTCGCCGCCAGCATCTCCTCCCAGCTCCAGTAGGAGCGCGGCAGGCGCGCCGTCTTGCCCGCC
>DATNIJ010000243.1:0-14180 GCA_035604475.1 Alphaproteobacteria bacterium | reverse complement strand
GAGCTGGTCGACGCGCAGCAGATTGCCCGCTTCGAGCAAGAAGGCGCCGACGCCGTGCCGGGTCGCGATCATCTCCGCGGCGACCATGAGGATGAGGGCGATCGACGTCGTGATGCGGAAGCCCGCGAGGATGCCGGGGAGTGCTCCCGGCAGGATCACCTTGAGCACGATCGCGCCCCAGGGCAGGTTGAAGCTCTGCGCCATGCGGATCAGGTTGCGCGGCACGGAATCGACGGCCGAGAAGGCGGTGATCGCGGTCGGGAAGAAGACGCCGAGGGCGATCGTCGCGATCTTGGCCTGCTCGCCGATGCCGAGCCAGAGGATGAGGAGCGGCAGAAGGGCTATCTTCGGGATGGGAAAGAGTGCCGACACGATCGGCAGCCCGGCCGCGCGCACGGCGCTGAAGATACCCATGCCGAGCCCAAGGGCGAGGCCGCAGGCGGTACCGAGCGTCCAGCCGCCGATGATGCGCGTGAGGGAGGCCGAGAGATGGAGCCAGAGCGTGCCGTCGGCGGCGATCGAGTAGAGGGCCGCGCACACGGCGACGGGGCTCGGCAGGAAGAGATCGCTCACGAGGCCGAAGCGGCTGGCACCCTCCCAGGCGAGCAGCAGCAGCACCAGGCTCGCGGCGGCGATGAGCGGGCGCGGGGCGATCTCGAAGCCGCCGCCGCGGAATGGCATCGTGGTCGCGGCGGGCGGGTTGGCTGTGGCGATTTCAGTCATCGATCCTCTCGCGCTCGGCTTCGAGCGCCTCCGTCCTGATGAGTTGCCAAAGGTGCCGCTCGAGCCCGGCGATCGCACCGGCGGCGCCGATCTCGCCGCGCGCAGCGCGCGGGATTTCCACTTGCACGATCTCGCGCACGCGGCCGGGGCGGCGCGAGAGAATGACGATGCGGTCGGCGAGCCGGATGGCCTCGCCGAGATTGTGCGTGACGTAGACAGCCGTGGCCCCGGTGCCCTCCCAGAGTGCCAAGAAGTCCTCCATGAGGAGCTCGCGCGTCTGCGCGTCGAGTGCCGAGAGCGGCTCGTCCATGAAGAGGATCTCCGGCTCGACCACGAGTGCCCTTGCAACGCCGACGCGCTGGCGCATCCCACCCGAGAGCTGGCGCGGATAGGCCTCTCTGAACTCCGAGAGCTTGGTGCGCGCGAGCACGGCCGAGACGCGCTCGCGGCGCGCGGCGGTGCCGAGCCCATGGTGCTCGAGTGCGAGCTCGACATTGCCCGCGACCGTGCGCCAGGGCAGCAGCGCGAAATCCTGGAACACGTAGGTGAAGGGGTTGAGCGAGCGTTGTGAAGGCTTGCCGCGCAAGGCGACGCTGCCCTCGCTCGGCTTCAGGATGCCGCCCATGATGCCGAGCAGGGTCGACTTGCCGCAGCCCGACGGCCCGACGAGCGCCAGGATCTCGCCCGCCTTGACCGTGAGGTCGATGCGCTCGAGCGCGCGGACCTTGCCGTAGGAATGGCCGACCCCTTGAACGAGAAGGTCCATGGTCACGCGCTTTCCTTGGCGGCGTCACTGGGGCAGATCGAGATGACCCTTGATGAAGCCGAGGTCGAGGAAGCTCTTGGCGTCGACGGAGCGATCGAGCAGGCCCTGCGCCTGATACCAGGCGACCTGGCGATAGACATCGCCCACCAGGAGCCGACCTTGCGGGTCGATGAAGGCGACGCTCTTGGCGACCTGCTCGGGCGTCTCGTTGATGTATTTGGCGATGATGGCGAGCGCCGCCGCGCGCTCGGGGCCGCCCACGACCTTGCCGCTCGCGTCCTTGGCGAGGAGCTGGTCGTAGTAATAGCGCGCTCCCTTCTGGTAGGCGCGCACGAACCGCTCGAGCCTCGCGCGGTGCTCGGCCACTTCCTTGGGTGAGGTGAAGAGGGCGCCCAGCTGCCAGGGCGTCTCGTCGCCGACCCAGCCGAGGAGATGCGCCTTGCCGCGCTCGATCAAGGGAATCGCGAGGCTCGCCGGCATGAGCGCGCCGTCGACCTGGTTGCCCTCCAGTGCCGAAGCCATGTTCGGCATCGATTGCAGCGGGGCGAGCTCGACGGAGGAGAGCTTGAAGCCGAGCTTGTCGGCAAGCAGCCCGAGCGAATAATGGAAGCTCGAGCCCACTTGCGTGATCGCGATCTTCTTGCCGGGGAAGTCCTTGAGGCTCTTGAAGCCGGCATCGTAGGCCTTGTCCGAGGCCACGTAGGCGATCAGGTGATAGCCCGGCTCCTCCCGGCTCTGCGCGCCGATCACGGTGATGCCGCCCTTGCCGGCGAGGCTGAAGAAGCCGGCGGTAAAGGCGGTGACGCCTACGTCGAGGTCGCGCGAGACGACCGCGACCGCGATGGGCTGTGCGGCCTCGAAGAAGACGAGCTTGGCCTCGAGTCCCTCGTCCTTGAAGTAGCCTTTGTCGGCGGCGATGAAGATCGGGCCGCTCGAGGCGAGATGGAGCACGCCGACCGTGATCTCCTCGGCGACCGTCGCGGGAGCCGAAAGCGCGATCGCAAGGGCGAGAGCCAGCAGTACGCAGGTGCCTTTGATCATCCTCGATCCTCCCAGGTGCCGCAGCCCATCGCAAATCCTCGTTGCGACGCTAACGAAATCAGTCGGTGGGCGCAAATCGGGTCAGCCGCGCCTGAAGCTTCGGTCATTGCCTTGCGCCGGAATTCATTTTCCAATCCGCTGTGGACCAGGCGGTTTCGACGGCCTATCTTGTATACAAGATGTCGAGGGCTTGATGAGCGAAGCGATCACGAGTGGGCGGGAGAAGGGGGTTCTCGAGGCGGAGGGTCCGCCCGTGGGCGAGCTTCACGCGCCGTTGCGCGACCTCGTGGTGGACCGCCTCCGCGCCAACATCCTCTCCGGACGCTACAAGTCGGGCGAGCGCCTGGTCGAGGATCGCCTGGCGGAAGATTTCAAGGTCTCGCGCAACCCGGTACGCGAGGCAATACGCGCGCTTGCCGCCGAGGGGCTGGTGGCGGTGACCCCCCGGCGCGGGGCGACGGTCGCGGGCTTCAGCACGGCGGAGACGCGCGAGATGATCGAGGTGCGCGCGACGCTCGAGGCGATGAACGCGCGGCTGGCTGCGCGCCGGCGCGATCCCGGCATGATCGCAACGCTTATGAATTGCCTGAATGAGGGGCAACAGAGGGCCGGGGAGGGAGATCCCGCGGAGCTCGTCCGCCTCAATGCACATTTCCATGACCTGTTGGCGGCCGCGGGCCACAACCGCATTCTCGGCGATCTCATGCGCAAACTGCGGGAGCGCACCAACCTCGTCTTCGCCCCCCGGAGCGCCAATGGTGCCGCGCAAACATGGGAGGAGCATCGGGCAATCCTCGAAGCCGTCATCGTCGGCGACGAGGAGCTTGCCGCTCTCCTTGCCTCGCGCCACGTGCTCCAGGCCGGCGAGCGTCATCTTGAAGCGACGGAGGCCGCTGCCGGCGGCGAAGCGGGTCCTATGGCGAGCGCCGTCATGCTCGAGGCCGCGGAGACGCCCAGCCCGTAGGGGTGGCTTTGACATCGGACAAGATCGTATACAATATACATTATCAAAAGACGAGGCACAGAGAAAGGAGTCGGGCCATGGCGAAGAGCAAGTTCCGCGAGGCGCTCGAGGCGGCGATCGCGGCGCGCCATTCGAGCGTGCATCCGTGGAGCGAGGCGTGGGTGAGCGGCAAGCTCAGCAAGCCCCTGCTCGGCGAATGGGTGAAGCAGCACTACCATTATGTCAGCCACTTCTCCGAATGGCTGGCGACGGTTTACGGCAGCTGCCCCGTCGAGGAGGTGCGCGATTTCCTCCTCGAGAACATCAGCGAGGAGGAGGGTGTCACCGGCCAGGCGGGCTTCCCCGCGGTGCGCCATAACAAGCTCCTGCTCGATTTCGCAGAGCATTGCGGCAAGAGCCGCGAGGAGATCGTGCAGGCGCAGGTGCAGGGCGAGCTTCTGCCCGAGACCCTCGGCCTGCAATCCTGGTGCGCGGCCCAGGCCCATCGGCCGTACGTCGAGGCGCTCGCCGGGCTCCTCGTCGGGCTTGAGTCCCAGGTGCCGAAAATCTACAGCAAGACCACGCCGCCCCTCATCGAGAAATACGGCTTCACCGAGGAGGAGATCGTCTTCTTCCGCCTCCATATCGTGGCCGACCAGGAGCATGGCGAGCGCGGCTTCGAGATCGTCGAGAAATATGCGACCACACCCGAGGCGCAGGGCGCTTGCGTGCGTTCGGTCAAGGAGGCGACGCTCATGCGCCGGCTCTATCTCGACGGGCTCTGCAACAAGTACCTGGCTCGGCCGCAGGCGAGGGCGGCGGCGGAGTAGGCGGCAGCATCATCCCTCTCCCGCATCGCGGGAGAGGGAAGGGGCCCATCCCGAAGGGATGGGAAGGGTGAGGGACAGCCCGATGTCGGCGCCGTCCCTCACCCTCCCGTTGCTTCGCAACGGGTCCCTCCCTCTCCCGCTTGCGGGAGAGGGCAGAGTGAGGGGATGACCGCGCCACTGCCGAGCGCATGGTACGTCGAGCCCGACGCCTTCGTGCGCGAGCGGCGCGCGATCTTCGCCGACGCTTGGCAGATGATCGCGCGCAGCGAAGCGCTTCTAGGCGCCGGCGACTACGTCTGCCACAACCTTGCCGGCCTCGCCGTCTTCGTCATGCGCGACGAGTCGGGCGCCATCGGCGCTCACGTGAACGTCTGCCGCCACCAGGGTCTCCCCGTGCTCGATTCGGGCGCCGGCAGCATCCCGCTGCTGCGCTGCCGCTACCACGGCTGGACCTACAATTTCGACGGCAGCTTCAAGGAGGCGCCGCTCAAGTACGAGCCGAAGAATCCGGCGAGCCCCGAGCACGGCCTGAGGAGCGTGCCGCTCCTCGCTTGGCGCGGGCTCCTTTTCGTTTCGCCCGAGGGCAAGCCCGCCGATTTCGCCGCGAGTATCGCGCCGCTCGATGCAGCACTCGGTCCCGCCGCTGCGACACCGCTGCCCCTTGTGGCCGAGCTCGCGACCGAAATCGCCTGCAATTGGAAGCTCCTCGCCGAGCATTGGCTCGCGCAGGCGGACAGGCGCCGGCTCTGGCATTTCCCCACCTTGGCGCTCGAGCCCGGCGAGGACAGTCTCGTCGTGCACCAGATGATACCACGCACGCACGAGCGCACGCGCGTCGTGAGCCATGTCCTGGCCGCGGACGCCGGCCTCGCCAAGCAGGTCAAGTCGGCACTCGCCGTGGACAAGGTGCAGGCCGAGGCGCTCCAGGCTGCGGCCACACGCGGCGAGCAGGCGGCACCTGCGGCGGAGGGAAATGCGCTCGCCGCCTTCCGCGCGCGCATCGCCGCGGCGCAAGATCGGGGTTGACCCGCCCGAGAGCCTCCCTCTATATCGCCCCATGAACGAGCAAGCCGCCATGGACCCGCAAGCTCTGCACAGGATGCGGCATTCCTGCTCGCACGTCATGGCGGCCGCCATCCAACAGCTCTGGCCTCAGGCCCGCTTCGGCGTGGGACCGGCGATCGACAACGGCTTCTTTTATGACGTCGAGCTGCCGGAGCCGCTCAAGCTCGAGGATCTCGAGAAGATCGAGCTCGTCATGCGCCAGCTCAGGAACAAGAAGCTCCCCTTCGAGCGCCTCGAGGTCGGCATCGAGGAAGCGATCCAACTCATGTCCAGGCTCGACCAGCGCTACAAGGTCGAGCTCCTCGAGCTCCTCAAGGAGAAGGGCTCGACCGCGGTGGCCAAGGATACCGGCGATGAAGATGCGGTCGGGGTGGGCGAGGGGGCGGGCGGGCTCGCCACCATCTCGCTCTACAAGACCGGCGATTTCGTCGATCTCTGCCGCGGGCCGCACGTGCGCAACACGGGTGAGGTGGGCCAGTTCAAGCTCATCCGGCTGGCCGGCGCCTATTGGCGGGGCGACGCGCGCAACCCGCAGCTCCAGCGCGTCTACGGCCTCTGCTTCCCGACCAAGGAGGAGGTCGAGCGCGCCCTCTGGCAGATCGAGGAGGCGAAGAAGCGCGATCACCGCAAGCTCGGCGCCGAGCTCGGCCTCTTCGCCTTCTCGGCGGATGTGGGGGCGGGGCTCCCGCTTTGGCTGCCCAAGGGCATGGTGCTGCGCCAGGAGCTCGAGTTCCTCGCCCTCCAGGAAGAGCGGCGCGACGGCTATTTCAAGGTTGCCACCCCGCAGATCACCAAGGAGAGCCTCTATTACCGCTCGCGCCACCTGCCTTACTACAAGGACGAGATGTATCCGCCCATCGACATCGAGGGCGAGAACTTCTACCTGCGGCCGATGAACTGCCCGCACCACCACCAGGTCTATCTCGCCGCCAAGCACTCCTACCGCGAGCTGCCCCTCCGTCTCGCCGAGTACGGCCAGGTCTACCGCTACGAGCCCTCGGGCGGCCTCTCCGGCCTCATGCGCGTGCGCGGCTTCTGCCAGAACGACGCGCACATCTATTGCCGCTACGACCAGGCCAAGGAGGAGTTCCTCAAGGTCATGCGCCTGCATGCGCGCTACTACGACCTCATGGGGATCAAGGAATACTACATGCGGCTCTCGCTGCCGGACCTCGCGAAGCTCGATAAGTTCGTGAACGCACCCGAGAAGTGGCTCGCGGCCCTCGAGATCATCCGCGCCGCCATGAAGGAATCGGGCTACGCTTTCGTCGAGGCGGAAGGCGACGCGGCGTTCTACGGTCCCAAGGTCGACTTCATGATCAAAAGTGCCATCGGCACGGAGTACGCCATCTCGACCAACCAGCTCGATTTCCTGGCGACCGAGACCTTCGATCTCAACTACATCGGCGAGGACGGCGCCGAGCACCCGGTCTACGTCATCCACCGCGCGCCCTTGGGCTCGCACGAGCGCTTCGTCGCCTTCCTGATCGAGCATTTCGCCGGCGCCTTCCCGGTCTGGCTCGCACCCGTCCAGGCCCGCGTGATCCCCATCACCGACCGGCAGAACGATTATGCGATCAAGCTCGAGGAGCGCCTCTTCGAGGTGCCGGTGATGAACGGGACGAGCGGGCTCAGGGTCGACGTCGACCTCTCGAACGAGCGCATGCAGAAGAAGATCCGCAACGCGCAGAACGAGAAGATCCCCTACATGCTGGTGGCGGGCGAGCGCGAGGCCGCGGCCGGCACCGTCGCCGTGCGCCTCAGGAGCGGCAAGGACTTGGGCGCTCTGCCCCTCGAGGGCTTCATCGCCCGCGTCAAGGGCGAGGCCGAGAGCCGCCAGGATCTGCCGGCCTGAGGCAGCTTGCGCGGCACCCTTCCCGGGCAGTTGACAGTGCCTGCCACCCCCCTTATGTTCCGCCCTCCGCTTGGCAAAGGACGCACGCGATGAAGATCGTCAACTCCCTCAAGTCGGCCAAGGTGCGCGACAAGAATTGCCGCGTCGTGCGCCGCCGCGGCCGCGTCTACGTGATCAACAAGAAGAACCCCCGCATGAAGGCGCGGCAGGGCTGAGGCAGCCCGTCCAAATTCCGCCGGGCCTCTTTTCTCGCCCCCTCCTTCTCCGTCTATCGCGCTATGCCAGCGAGCGTCGCCGGAATGGCGATGAGGCGAGGCGGCCCGCTTGACCTGGATTTCGGTATCCTCGCGTGCCTTTCCGCGCTATTATCGGTTGCTGGGCGCCTGCCCGTCAGCAAGGCGGAGAGAGCGGATGTATCAGGTCGCAGTGGATGTCGAGGAGGGCCAACCGGCCCGCGATCACTCGCGGCTGAAGAAAGCGGTGCTTTGGGTCTCCCTCGCGAGCGCCGGTCTCCTTGTGATCCTCGCCTGCATCGGCTTTTTTCTTGATTATCAGCTGGGCCGCGCGCGGGACTCCTTCATCTACGGCTGCGAAGTAGCACAAGTCGATTACGACCGCTGCGATATGCTCGCCGACGCTTATGGCTTCCCGGGATCCATACCGCGCCTCGTCCGCTTTTGGTACGTGAAGCATAGTTTGCACCCTGTCGTGCCGCACCTCGGAGATTGACGTTCGAGGCAAGCGTAGATTCGCCACGTCTCGTGCGAGCAGCAGTTTTCGCAAATCGGTAATATGAATTGACCGAGCTATGGGCCGCGCGCATAGTCCCAGGCTCGCGGCGAGGGCCACTGCTTGAGCCCTTTGTCTCTGCGGATTCGAGCCGCAAGGCGGCTCGAGGCGCGGGCGAAGCGAGCCGAGGGATGGTGCTGGCGCGGCGAGCGGGAGAAGGGCGATGTCGGGCTTGGTGATGCCGGCCCTCGACCAAGGCACTCTCGGGCGACGTGCGGGGATCGCCGCCGACTTGCGGCAGCTCGTTCCCGGCGAGGGCGTGATTTCCGATGCCGACGAGCTCAAGGCCTACGAAAGCGACGGGCTCACCGCCTATCGCCAGCCGCCCATGCTCGCGGTCCTCCCCGAGGACACCCGCCAGGTCGCGGCGGTACTCAGCTATTGCCGCGACAACCGCATCAAGGTAGTGCCGCGAGGTGCTGGAACCTCGCTTTCGGGCGGTGCGCTCCCCCTCGGCGACGGCGTGCTCCTGGGGCTCGGCAAGTTCAAGCGCATCCTCGAGATCGACTACGACAACCGTACGGCTACGGTGCAGCCCGGCGTCACCAACCTCGCGATCTCGCAGGCCGTGGAGAGCGCGGGCTTCTATTACGCGCCCGATCCCTCGAGCCAGATTGCCTGCACCATCGGCGGCAACGTCGCCGAGAATTCAGGCGGCGTGCACTGCCTCAAGTACGGCGTCACCACCAACAACGTGCTCGGCGTCGAGCTCGTGCTGATGGACGGCGAGATCGTGCGGCTCGGCGGCAAGCATCTCGATGCGCCCGGCTACGACCTCCTCGGCGTCGTCACCGGCTCGGAGGGCCTCTTGGGCGTCATTACCGAGGTGACCGTGCGCATATTGAGGAAGCCGCAGAGCGCGCGCGCGATGCTCATGGGCTTCATGAGCAACGAGGCGGCGGGCGAGTGCGTCGCCGGCATCATCTCGAACGGCATCATCCCGGGCGGGCTCGAGATGATGGACAAGCCCGCGATCCATGCGGTCGAGGATTTCGTGCATGCGGGCTACCCCCTAGACGTAGAGGCGCTGCTCATTTGCGAGCTCGACGGACCGCCCGCGGAGGTGGACGAGCTCATCGGGCGCGTGGACGCCGTCGCCCGGGAGAAGGGTGCGGTCTACAGCCGGGTCAGCAACTCCGAGGAGGAGCGCCTCAAGTTTTGGGCCGGGCGCAAGGCGGCCTTCCCCGCGATCGGCCGTCTCACCCCCGACTATTACTGCATGGACGGCACGATCCCGCGCAAGGAGCTCTCGAAGGTGCTCGCGCGCACGCGCGAGCTCGCGGCCAAGTACGGGCTCGGCGTCGCCAACGTGTTCCATGCAGGCGACGGCAATCTTCATCCGCTCATCATGTATGACGCGAACAAGCCCGGCGAGCTCGAGCGGGCGGAAGCCTTCGGCGCCGACATCCTCCGCCTCTGCGTCGAGGTGGGGGGCGTGCTCACCGGCGAGCATGGAGTGGGGGTCGAGAAGCGCGACCTCATGGGCACCATGTTCAACGAGCTCGACCTGGGGCAGCAGGAGCGGCTCAAGTGCGCCTTCGATCCCGAGCAGCTGCTCAATCCGGGCAAGGTGTTCCCTACCCTCCATCGCTGCGCCGAGCTCGGACAAATGCACGTGCACCGCGGCAGCGTGCGCTTCCCGGACATTCCGCGCTTCTAGGCCGGAACTAGGCGGGCCCATGTCAGAGAATGTGAAGCCGCGCGATGCCGAGGAGGTGCGGGCGCTCGTCGAGTGGGCGGCCGCCGAGGGCATGCCGCTCGAGCTCGCGGGCGCGGGCACCAAGCGCGGGCTCGGACGGCCGGTGCAGGCGACCCACAGCGTCGATCTCAGCGCGCTTTCCGGCGTGACGCTCTACGAGCCCGAAGAGCTCGTGCTCTCCGCGCGCGCCGGAACCCGGCTTGCCGAGATCGAGGTGCTGCTCGCGGAGAAGCGCCAAGCGCTCGCCTTCGAGCCCGCCGACCTCGGCCCGCTCTACGGCGCCAAGGCGGGCGAGGGCACCATCGGCGGCGTGCTCGCCGCGAACCTCTCCGGCCCGCGGCGCATCAAGGCGGGGGCGGCGCGCGACCATTTGCTCGGCTTCTCCGCGGTCAACGGCCGCGGCGAGCTCTTCAAGGCGGGCGGGCGCGTCGTCAAGAACGTGACGGGTTATGACCTCTGCAAGCTGCTCGCAGGCTCGCTCGGCACGCTCGCGGCGATGACCGACGTCACCGTCAAGGTCCTTCCGGCCGCCGAAGAGGCGCGCACCGTGCTCGTGTTGGGCTTGGCCGACGAGCCGGCCGTAAACGCGCTCTTAACAGCACTCGGCAGCGTCAATGAGGTCACGGGTGCGGCTCATTTGCCGCGCTCACTCGCGGCACGCTCCGCACTCGCCGTCATCAGCGGCGCCAATGCCCCGGTAAGTGCGGTGCGCGTCGAGGGCTTCCCGGCCTCGGTCGCCCATCGCGCCGCAGCACTCAAGGCGCTGCTCGCCCCCCGCGGCGCGCTCGGCGAGCTCGGAGGCGAGGATTCCGCGGCCTTTTGGCGCGAAGTCCGCGACGTGCGCCCCTTCGTGAGCGAGCGAGAGCGCTGCGTATGGCGCCTCAGCGTGCCGCCCGCGAGCGGGCCGGCGGTCGCGGCACGGATCGCAGCCGAGCTCGATGCGGAGGCCTATTACGATTGGGGTGGGGGCCTCGTCTGGCTCGGCGTGGCGTCAAGCAGGGATGCGGGTGCCGCCGTCGTGCGCGCGGCCCTTGCGCGGTGCGGCGGACAGGCGACCCTCATGCGCGCGCCCGACCCCGTGCGCGCCGCAGTAGCCGTGTTCGAGCCGCTCGCGGACGGCTTGGCACGGCTTTCCGCGCGCGTGAAGGAGAGCTTCGACCCGCGCGGCGTCCTCAATCCTGGCCGCCTCTACGCCGGCAGCTGAGCGGGGACGGGCATGCAGACCCACTTCACCCTCGCCCAGCTCGCCGATCCGAGCATCCAGGAGGCCGACAAGATCCTGCGCGCCTGCGTGCATTGCGGTTTCTGCACGGCGACCTGCCCGACCTACGTGCTGCTCGGCGACGAGCTCGACAGCCCGCGCGGGCGCATCTACCTCATCAAGGACATGCTCGAGGGCGGCAAGGCGGCGACGGCGAAGATCGTCAAGCACATCGACCGCTGCCTCTCGTGCCTCTCCTGCATGACCACCTGTCCGTCGGCCGTCCATTACATGCATCTCGTCGACCACGCCCGCGTGCATATCGAGGAGACCTACAGGCGGCCTTTCCTCGACCGTCTCCTGCGCGCCTTTCTCGCGCGCGTGCTGCCGTACCCGGGCCGAATGCGCGCAGCACTTCTTGCCGCGGCGCTTGCCAAGCCGTTCAAGCCGCTCACCTCCGGCCGGCTGAGGGCATTGCTCTCGCTGGTGCCGATAGCACTTCCCTCGCCGTCCGCGGTCGATCGCCCGCAAACCTTTCCGGCCGAGGGTGCCAGAAGGATGCGCATTGCCCTCCTCGCCGGCTGCGCTCAACAGGTACTCGTCCCCTCGATCAACGAGGCGACGGTCAGGCTCTTGACGCGTCACGGCTGCGAGGTCGTGGTGGCTCGCGGCGCGCGCTGTTGCGGGGCACTTGTCCATCACCTGGGGAGCGAGCGGCAGGCGCTGCAAGACGTGCGCGCCAACGTCGAGGCGTGGAGCCGTGAAATCGAGGGTGCCGGGCTCGATGCCATCGTCGTCAACGCCTCCGGCTGCGGCCCGATGGTCAAGGACTACGGCTTCCTTTTGCGCAACGATCCCCTATGGTCCGCGCGCGGGAGCCGCGTGGCGGGGCTTGCCAGGGACGTGAGCGAGGTCATGGCGAGCCTTGGCTTGAAGGCACCCGTGCGCCCGACCGGGCTCGCGGTCGCCTACCACTCGGCCTGCGCGTTGCAGCATGGCCAGAGGGTCAATGCCCAGCCGCGGGCCCTTCTCTCGGCGGCCGGGTTCGAGCTCCGCGAGATTCCGGAGGGCCATCTCTGCTGCGGCTCGGCCGGCACCTACAACATGCTCCAGCCGGCCCTTGCCGACGCGATTCTGGAGCGCAAGGTGGGGAACATCCAAAGCACGGGGGCGGCCGTCGTCGCGACCGGCAACATCGGCTGCATCGCGCAGATGCGCCGCGCCGTTGCCGTCCCCGTCGTGCACACGGTCGAGCTCCTCGACTGGGCCACGGGGGGTCCGCAGCCTGCGGCATTCGCGGAGAGGGACCAGCCTCGCACCTTGAGCGCTTCCTGAGCGCGCTGGCGGACTGGCGATTCGCGGCTTAGCAGGCCATACTCTTGCCATGCTCCGCCTTCGCTTGATCGTGCTCTTCATCGCCGTCGCCGCCGTGGCCGCCGCAGCACGGGCGGACCAGACGGACAAGCGGCTCGATGCGCTCTTTGCCCAGCTCGCGGCGGCGAAGGATGCGCTCCAAGGCGGCTCGATCGCCGGGAAGATCTGGCACATCTGGCTCGAGACGCAGAATGGCGAGGCCAAGGCGCTGCTCGCCGAAGGGATCGAGGAGATGGACTTCGAGGACTACGATGCGGCACTGCGCGACTTCGACAAGCTCGTGGTTCTTGCCCCCACTTTCGCCGAAGCCTGGAATCGTCGCGCGACGTTGCTGTACCTGATGGACGACCTCGACGGCTCCGTGCGCGACATCGAGCGCACGCTCGAGCTCGAGCCGAGGCATTTCGGTGCGCTCTCGGGCTTGGGCCTCATCTATATGCAGCTCGGCAAGGACGAGGCGGCGCTCAAGGCCTTCAAGCGCGCGCTCGAGATCAATCCTTATCTCTCGGGAGCCAAGCAGCACATCGAGGCGCTCGAGAAGCGCCTCAGGAACCGCGCGATTTGAACGCACTTGGTTGCGGGGGCACGCAACCACCTTTACCGAACACTCTTCGTTTGGCTGCGGTAGCTTTGAATCCGGGTTAGCTGTCGCGCGCAGACCTGGCGCCGAGAGCCGTCCGCATTCTCTTGATTTCCTTTGAGTTTCGCTGAAGGCGCGCTCCAGCTCGGCCAGCATCCGGTGTGGAAGAGGAAGACCTATGACCAGTATCTCGGCCACGCCGCATTCAAGGCCAAGGGGTCGCGGAATTGGAACCTGAGGCTCGAGCGCGCGCTTGACTTCCTGGCGGCGTTGCTCAACTACGACCGGCTCTATCTCGGCGGCGGCAATGCCCGGAAAGTGACGCTGCGCTGGTCAACGAACGCCCAGCGCGTCGCCAACGAAACCGGGATCACCGGAGGGGTTCGGTCGTGTGACAGCGCCTTCGACAAGATCTTTACCGAGGCCAAGCAAGAAAGCCGGCCCCTTCGGCGTTTATCCCCTGCCGCCGGATAAGTCTGCCATCGGAGGATATTATGCTAAGATGGGCCGTGATTTTCTTTGTCATCGCCATAATCGCCGTGGTCTTCGGTTTCACCGGCATCGCCGTGGCGGCCGCCCAGATCGCACGCCTGCTGTTCTTCCTCTTCCTTGTGCTGTTCGTCGTGTCCTTGCTGCTCGGCGTCTTGCGCGGGCGAACGCCGCCCGCGTTATGTCCAGCGTAAAGACATGGCGTTTCACGATACCATGGAGGGAGACGCCGCCCGGGCCAGGAAGGCGGTCGCCCTTCCCCGCACCAGAGCGGAACCGCATAGGGCAGAGGTCAGCCGCAGCTGTCGCCGCGGGCTAATTCGGGGATGCTGATGACGAGGACGCTCCCTAAGCCAGGAAGGCAGTGGGCGTTGTTCCTCGATGTTGACGGAACGCTTCTCGACATCGCCGCAACGCCCGACGCGGTCGAGGTACCGGGAGAACTATGCCGGTCGCTCAAGGTCCTCGACACCTCGTTGGGACATGCGGTAGCGCTCGTAAGCGGCCGCTCGATCGCCAACCTCGATCGCCTCTTCGCCCCTCTCGTGCTGGCCGCGGCAGTCCAACATGGCGCCGAGCTTCGCCTGGCCGTACCCTCCGCCATTCTCGCGAGCGCGCCATGCCGGGAGCTTCCCGCTGTAAGCGAGCAGCTGCGGAGATTCGCGAGCGCGACGCCCGGGGTCTTCGTCGAGGATAAGGGCCGCAGCATCGCCGTCCATTTCCGCACTGCCGATTGCGACCGCGGCGATCTCTATCGCCTCGCGCGCCGCGCGGTGCGCGAGAGCGGCGGCGAGCTCGAGCTCCTGCCGGCACACGAGGCTCTCG
>DATNIJ010000242.1:0-7442 GCA_035604475.1 Alphaproteobacteria bacterium | reverse complement strand
CCTCGACCAGCTCGCGGCGCTTCTTGTCCTCGCTCGCATGCTGCTCGGCGTCCTTGACCATGCGCTGGATGTCGGTCTCGGAGAGGCCGCCCGAGGCCTGGATGCGGATCGCCTGCTCCTTGCTGGTCGCCTTGTCCTTGGCCGACACGTTGACGATGCCGTTCGCGTCGATGTCGAAGGTGACCTCGACCTGCGGCACGCCGCGCGGGGCCGGCGGGATGCCGACGAGATCGAACTGGCCCAAGAGCTTGTTGTCCGACGCCATCTCGCGCTCGCCCTGGAACACGCGAATGGTGACCGCCGTCTGATTGTCCTCGGCCGTCGAGAAGACCTGGCTCTTGCGCGTCGGGATCGTGGTGTTGCGGTCGATCAGGCGCGTGAACACCCCGCCGAGCGTCTCGATGCCGAGCGAGAGCGGCGTCACGTCGAGGAGGAGGACGTCCTTGACCTCGCCCTTGAGCACGCCGGCCTGGATCGCGGCCCCCACGGCCACCACCTCGTCCGGGTTGACGCCGCGGTGCGGCTCGCGCCCGAAGAAGTTCTTGACCGTCTCGATCACCTTGGGCATGCGCGTCATGCCGCCGACGAGCACCACCTCGTTGATCTCGGGAGCCTTGAGCCCGGCGTCCCGCAAGGCCGCCTTGCACGGCTCGATGGTGCGCTCGATCAGCTCCTCGACGAGGGCCTCGAGCTTGGCGCGGGTGAGCTTGATGTTGAGATGCTTGGGCCCGTTCTGGTCCGCCGTGATGAACGGCAGGTTGACCTCGGTCTGCATCGAGGAGCTGAGCTCGATCTTGGCCTTCTCCGCCGCCTCCTTGAGGCGCTGGAGGGCCAGGCGATCCTTGCGCAGGTCGATGCCCTGCTCCTTTTTGAACTCGTCGGCCAAGTAGTCGATGATGCGCTTGTCGAAGTCCTCTCCACCCAGGAAGGTGTCGCCGTTAGTCGATTTCACCTCGAACACGCCATCGCCGATCTCGAGGACCGAGATGTCGAAGGTGCCCCCACCCAGGTCGTAGACCGCGATCGTGCCCGTGCCCTTCTTCTCGAGCCCGTAGGCGAGGGCTGCCGCGGTCGGCTCGTTGATGATGCGCAAGACCTCGAGGCCGGCGATGCGGCCCGCGTCCTTGGTCGCCTGGCGCTGGGAATCGTTGAAATAGGCGGGAACGGTGATGACGGCCTGGTCGATCTTCTCGCCGAGATAAGCCTCGGCCGTCTCCTTCATCTTCTGCAGAATGAAGGCGCTGATCTGGCTCGGCGAGTATTTCTTGCCGCGCGATTCGACCCAGGCGTCGCCGTTGTCGCCCCGGATGATGCGGTAGGGTACTAAGCCCTTGTCCTTCTCCACCATCGGATCGTCATAGCGCCGCCCGATCAGGCGCTTGATCGCGAAGAAGGTGTTCTCCGGGTTGGTCACCGCCTGGCGCTTCGCGGCCTGGCCGACGAGACGCTCTCCGTTGTCGGTGAACGCCACGATCGAGGGCGTGGTGCGCATGCCCTCGGTGTTCTCGATGACCTTGGCCTCCATGCCCTCCATCACGGCGACACAGGAGTTGGTCGTACCGAGGTCGATGCCAATGAGCTTTGCCATGTCGTTTCTACCTCTTCCGGCGGACCCCTCCGGGCCTGCAACAGCGCCCTGGGAGCCCCCTGATTTGCCAGCGCTTGCTGCGCTCGCGATGTGTTGCGAACCCCGCGCATTCATATGGGGAGGGGAAAGCGGCGCTACAAGCCGGGGAGGGGCGGAATCCTGCGGCAGCCGGCCTGGCGGGGGGCCGCAACCGCCCCCCGCCGGCCCTTCCCCGCCCGACGTCGGGGCCGGCCGCCTACGCCAGCCCGGAGGCCGTGCTCAGCCACGGCGGCCTCCCTTCCGGGACAAAGCCTCGCCGGGCTCGTGCGCAAGCGCTATATCCTCCCCAAGATGATCATCTCGGCAAGCTACAAGACCGACATCCCGGCGTTTTACGGCCGCTGGTTCATGGCCCGGCTGGAGGCCGGCTTTTGCCGCATGGTCAACCCTTACGGAGGGCAGGTCTATGAGGTGCCGCTCACGCGGGGTGCCGTCGATGGCTTCGTGTTCTGGACACGCAATCCGGGGCCGTTCGGGGAGGCACTCTCCGAGCTCCGCCGGCGCGGCTTTCCCTTCATCCTGCAGCTCACCATCACCGGCTATCCCCGCGCGCTCGAGAGCTCGGTGATCGAGAGGCACCGCTCGATCGAGCTCGCGCAGACCCTGGCGCGGGAGTTCGGCGCCAAGAGGGTGGTGTGGCGCTACGATCCGATCCTCGCCACCTCCTTGACCCCGCTCGAATGGCATTCCGCCAATTTCGCCGAGCTCGCGCAAGGCCTCGCCGGCGCCGTCGACGAGGTGGTGATCTCGTTCGCGCAGATTTACCGCAAGACCCGGCGCAACCTGGATCGCTCCGCAAGCGGCTTCCGCTTCGCCTGGCACGATCCGGATGATGACGCGAAGCGTGCGCTCGCGCGCGAGCTGGCAGCCCGAGCGAGAGAGCACGGCATGCGCCTCTCGCTATGCGCCCAGCCGCAGCTCAAGGGCGAGGGCGTGGGCGAGGCGCGCTGCATCGATGCCGAGCGCCTCTCGGCCGTGGCGGGACACGAGATCGAAGCCCCGACCAAGGGCAATCGGCCGGGCTGCCTCTGCGCCGAGAGCCGCGACATCGGCGACTACGACAGCTGCCCGCACGGCTGCGTCTACTGCTATGCGGTCGCCACGCGCAGCCGCGCGCGCCGGCGCCATCAAGCGCACGATCCGGCAGGGGAGTTTCTCTCGCCTCCCGCCTGCGGGTAAGTAAAGCTCGCCGCCCCTCTCATGCGCCTCAACCGGCTCCGCGACGAGTGCCCTCAAGCAGCACGCGATCACTCTTGTGCCTTACCCCATGGCGTCGTCTCGGCGCGCGTCTCGGCATCCTCGGCCGCGGCCTCGACCGGAGGCGCTTTGGCCACGCCGACCAGGGCGGGGCGCAAGAGGCGGTCGTGGATGACATAGCCGGGTGCCAGCACTTGGACGATCGTGCCGGGGAGCTCTTCTGCCGTGGCCACCTCGAAGAGCGCCTGGTGGAAGTTGTGGTCGAAGGGCTGGCCGAGCGGGTCGATCCGCTTGATGCCGTGGCGCTCGAAAATGGCGTGGATTTCGCGCTCGACGAGCTCCACGCCCGCCGCGAGCCGATCGAGCAGCTCGTCGCCCTGGCGCCCCTCCGCCGGAATGGCATCGAGCGCCCGGCGCAGATTGTCGGGGGCCGCAAGCAGATCCTTGGCGAGATTGGCGACGCCGTATTTGGCCGTGTCCTCGATCTCCCTGCGGGTGCGCCGCCGCGTGTTCTCCGCCTCGGCAAGGGCGCGCAGGAGCTGGTCCTTGAGCTCGGCGCACTTGGCCTCGAGGTAGGCGATCTGCTCGGCCGGCGATTTCGCCGCCGCCGCGCCAGCCTCCTCGGCCGCAGCTTCGGGCGGCACCTCCGCCGCCGCGTCCGCCGCGGGCTCTTTGCCCTCCTCGTCTTGCGGCCACTCCTTCGATTCCGCCATGGCTACTTTTCCTTGAACGTTCTATCCGTCGCTCATCCGAGCATGCGCCCGATCACCTTGGCGGTATAATCGACCATGGGGATGATGCGAGCGTAGTTGAGGCGGGTCGGGCCGATCACGCCGATGGCGCCCACGATCTTCTCGCGGCTGTTGCCGAAGGGCGCGATGATCATCGAGCAGCCCGCGTGGGCAAAAAGATTGTTCTCGGCGCCGATGAAGATCTGGACGCCCTCGGCCGTGCCGGCGGACTCGATGAGGCGCAGCAGGCTCTCCTTGGTCTCGAGAATGGCGAAGAGCTCGCGGATGCGCTCCAGATCCTCGACCGCGCGCACGTCGCCGAGCAGGTTCGACTGGCCGCGCACGATGAGCACGCCAGCGGAGCCCTCGCCCGCGGGCACGGCTAGTCCGGCCTCGACCACCTTGCGGGTGAGCTCGTCGAGCTCGGCGCGGCGCGCCTCGAGCTCGCCAAGCACCAGCTTGCGCGCCTCCTCGAGGGTGCGGCCGGCGAGCTTGGCGTTGACATAGTTGCCCGCCTGCACGAGGGCCGAGGGCGGCAAGCCGGCGGGAAGATCGATGATGCGGTTCTCGACCATGCCGTCCTCGCTCACCAGCACGACGAGCGCGCGGCCATGGCCGAGGTTGACGAACTCGATGTGCTTGAGCGGACTTTCCGCCTTGGGGGCCACGACGAGGCCGGCGCAATGGGAGAGACCCGAGAGCGTCTCGGTCGCCTCCTCGAGCGCCTGGGCCAGGCTGCGCCCGGCCGCCTTGCATTGGCTCTCGATGCGGCGGCGCTCCTCCTCGCCGAGCCCGCCGATCTCCAAGAGGCCGTGCACGAAGAGCCTCAAGCCGGCCTCGGTCGGCAGGCGCCCCGCCGAGGTGTGCGGCGCGTAGAGCAGGCCCGATTCCTCGAGGTCCGCCATAACGTTGCGGATCGTTGCCGGCGACAGCGCGATGCCCTTCTGGCGCGAGATGGTGCGCGAGCCGACCGGCTCGCCGGTCTCGAGATAGCCGTCGATGATGCGGCGGAGGATCTCGCGCGCGCGCTCGTTCAAGGGTATCTCCGTGCTCTGGGTCGTCTGCATCTCTCGCTGTGCCGCCGCGCTCGCGCGGCGCCTTTCGCGGGCAGCGCCATCGAGGGCGCCGGCCGAAGGCCCGATAAACATTGGCCTGGAATGTAGTGAGCCCCCTAGGAAGCGTCAACTTGGCCCCGTCCGCGCGCCCGCCGAGCCGGTGGACAGGGCCCGCCGCGCGAAGATAGGTTAAGCGGCCCTTTTCCCTCTATCCAGGAACCGTCCATGCGACCCTCCGGCCGCTCCCCCGATCAGCTTCGCGCGATCAGCCTCGAGCCGCGCTTCAACAAATATGCCGAGGGCTCCTGCCTCGCCCGCTTCGGCGACACCCACGTGCTGTGCACCGCCTCCATCGAGGAGCGCGTCCCCCCGCACCTGAGGAACAGCGGCACCGGCTGGGTGACCGCCGAATACGGCATGCTGCCGCGCTCGACCGGCACGCGCACCGACCGCGAGGCGGCGCGCGGCCGGCAGAGCGGGCGCACCATGGAAATCCAGCGCCTCATCGGCCGGGCGCTGCGCGCGGTGAGCGATCTTGCCGGCTTCGGCGAGCGCTCGATCAGGATCGACTGCGACGTGCTGCAGGCCGACGGCGGCACCCGCACGGCCGCTATTACGGGGAGCTACGTGGCCCTCCACCTCGCCTTCCAGCATTTGATCAAGGTCGGGCTTCTCGATCAGGTGCCGATCAGGGACCAGGTGGCGGCCGTGTCCTGCGGCATCTTCGAGGGAACTCCGGTTCTCGATCTCGATTATGTCGAGGACAGCAACGCCGAGGCGGACGCCAACTTCGTGCTGACCGCAGGCGGACGCATCGTCGAGATCCAGGCGACGGCCGAGAAGCACCCGTTCGAGGGAAAGGCCTTCGCCGCACTCCTCGCACTTGCCGAGAAGGGCATTGCCGAGCTCGCGCAACGCCAGCGCGAGGTGCTCGGGCTCGCCTGAGCTTCCCGCACCGCAAAGACCATTCGGAGCTGCCCATGTCGAGACGGTTCTCCGGCGGCAAGCTGGTCATCGCCAGCCACAATCCCGGCAAGGCGCGCGAGATCGCCGAGCTGTTGGGGCCCTATGACGTCGAGGCGAGTGCGGCCGGCGGCATCGGCCTCAAGGAGCCCAAGGAGAGCGGTGCCACCTTCGTCGCGAACGCCGAGCTCAAGGCCGTGGCCGCCGCGCGCGCGAGCCAGCTCCCGGCGCTCGCGGACGATTCCGGCCTCGTCATTCCCGCACTCGACGGAGCACCTGGGATCAATTCGGCGCGCTGGGCCGGGCGCACGCGCGACTTCGCCAAGGCGATCACGCGCGTGGAGAAGGCGATGCGCGGCAAGGATGACCGCCGCGCCTATTTCGTGTGCGCGCTCAGCCTGGCATGGCCCGATGGCCATGTTGAGAGCTTCGAGGGCCGCGCCGACGGCGAGCTCGTCTTTCCCCCGCGCGGCCAAAAGGGCTTCGGCTACGATCCCATCTTCCAACCGACGGGCTACCAGGTGACCTATGGCGAGATGGAACCCGCCGCCAAGCTCGCGATCAGCCACCGGGCGGACGCCTTCCGCAAGTTGATCGCCGCCTGTTTCGCGCCGTGAGTGCGGTCGCGCAAAGCGTGGCGGAGACGCGCGGGGTAGGGGCTCCCGCGCGCGACGCGGCGGGTTTCGGGGTCTACGTCCATTGGCCCTTCTGCCTCTCGAAATGCCCCTATTGCGACTTCAACAGCCACGTGCGCACGCGTATCGAGGAAGGGCGCTGGAGCGCCGCACTCACAGCCGAGCTCGAGCATTACGCGGCGGAGACGGGTGCGCGCGTGGTCACCAGTCTCTTCTTCGGCGGCGGCACACCCTCGCTCATGGCACCCGAGAGTGTCGCCGCGATCATCGCGCGCGTGAAAGCCTTGTGGCCCACAGCCGCCGATCTCGAGATCACGCTCGAGGCCAATCCGACCTCCGTCGAAGCCGGCCGCTTCGCCGGCTACGCCGCGGCGGGGGTGAACCGGCTCTCGCTCGGCGTGCAGGCACTCGACGATACGGCACTCGCCTTCCTCGGCCGGCGCCATTCCGTGGCCGAGGCGCTAGCCGCCGTCGAGCTCGCGGTGCTGCATTTTCCGCGTACGAGCTTCGATCTCATCTATGCGCGGCCCGGGCAGACGCTCGCGTCCTGGCGCAAGGAGCTCGCCGCGGCACTCGCGCACGCGCGCGGACATCTCTCGCTTTATCAGCTCACCATCGAGCCCGCGACGGCCTTCGCCGAGGCTTACGCGCGCGGCGATATCGCCATGCCGGAGGAGGAAAATGCGGCGGCACTCTACGAAGCGACCCAGGAGATGCTGGAAGCGGCCGGGCTACCGGCCTACGAGATATCGAACCACGCGGCGCCAGGCGAGGAGTCGCGCCACAATCTCACCTATTGGCGTTATGGCGATTACGTCGGCGTCGGCCCGGGTGCCCATGGCCGCTTGACCATCGCCGGCGAGAAGTGGGCCACACGCCAGCACCGAGCACCCGAGGCCTGGCTCGAGCGCGTCGAGCAGGACGGCCACGCGACGCGCCAGCAGCTTGCGCTCAGCCCCGAGGAGTGCCGCGAGGAAATGCTGATGATGGGCCTGCGCCTTGCGGAAGGGGTGAGCCGCGAGCGCTTCCTCAAAACCTGCGGCATGGCATTGGAGACGGCCCTCGAGCGCGAACGGCTCGCGCAGCTCACGGGCGGCGGCTTTCTCCTGCTCGACGCGCGCGGCCTGCGCGCGACCGCCGCCGGCCGCCAACGCCTCAACGCGGTGCTGGGGATGCTGCTCGGCTAAAGCGTGTTCCGATGGCGCGGAATCACCCCCTCACCCAGCTCCGGCTA
>DATNIJ010000241.1:0-4661 GCA_035604475.1 Alphaproteobacteria bacterium | reverse complement strand
CACCGGCGGCTTCAAGTCGATCCCGGGCTCGGGCTTCGTCTTCGCGCACACGATCGCCGCGGACGAGCCCCATCCGCTCGCCGCCCCCTTTGCGCTCAAGCGCTTCGAGACGGGACGGCTTCTCGACGAGCACGGCTCGGCGGGAGTGGCACACTGATGAAGTCAGGCTCACCACGGAGGACACGGAGGACACGGAGAAAAGTTCTGTTGTCGTTGCGAGGAGGCAAAGCCGACGAAGCAACCCAGGAGACTTCCCGGCAATCTGGATTGCTTCGCCTTCGGCTCGCAATGACGGAAGCTGCCTTCTCCGTGTCCTCCGTGCCACCGTGGTGATTCTTGCTGTTCTGACATAGTTGGAGAAGTGCTGACGATGCATCTCATTCCTTGTCCCTGGTGCGGGCCGCGCGAGGAGAGCGAATTCGCCTGCGGCGGGGAGGGCCACATCATGCGTCCCGCCGATCCGGAGGCGAGAAGCGATGCCGAATGGGCCGATTACCTCTACATGCGCGCCAATCCCAAAGGCTGGCACCGCGAGCGCTGGCTGCACCGCTACGGCTGTCGGCGCTGGTTCAACCTCATCCGCGACACCGTGAGCCACGAAATCAAGGCCGTCTACCGGATGGACGAGCCGGCGCCCAAGCTCGAGCCGTGAGGGGAGGCGCATGAGCCGGCAAATCGAACGCCTGGCGACCGGCGGCCGCATCGACCGCACCAAGCCGCTTGCTTTCCGCTTCGATGGCGGCAGGCTCCAGGGCTTTGCCGGGGACACGCTCGCTTCCGCCCTGCTCGCGAACGGCGTCAGGCTGGTCGCGCGCAGCTTCAAGTATCATCGCCCGCGCGGCATCTTCACGGCGGGGGCCGAGGAGCCCAACGCGCTCATTCAGCTCGGCGAGCGAGGTGCCAGCGAGCCCAATCTCCGCGCCACCCAGATCGAGCTCTACGACGGGCTCGTGGCCGAGAGCCAAAACCGTTGGCCCAGCCTCGACGTCGACCTCGGCAGCCTCAACGGTCTCGCAGCACCGTTGATGCCGGCCGGCTTCTACTACAAGACCTTCATGTGGTCGCCGGCGATCTGGCGGCTCTCGGAGGCCGTCATCCGCAAGATGGCGGGCATGGGCAAGGCGCCGAGCGAGGCGGACCCTGCGCGCTACGTGCGCCGCAACGCGCACTGCGACGTGCTCGTGGTCGGCGGCGGTCCGGCGGGGCTGATGGCCGCCCTCGTCGCCGGGCGCAGCGGCGCGCGCGTGCTGCTGGCCGACGAGCAAAACGAACTCGGCGGCGCCCTCCTCGGCGGGAGCGAGACGATCGAGGGCAAGCCGGCGCTCGCGTGGGTGGCGGCGGCCGCGCGCGAGCTTGCGGATATGCCCGAGGTGCGGCTTTTGTCGCGGAGCACCGTCTTCGGCTACTACGACCATAATTTCCTCGGCATCCTCGAGCGCGCGAGCGACCATCTGGGAGCTGCAGCGCCGGGCCCGCGCCAGCGCCATTGGCGCGTGCGGGCGAAGCGGGTCATCCTCGCGACGGGGGCGATCGAGCGGCCGCTTGTCTTCGCCAACAACGATCTTCCCGGTATCATGCTGGCGTCCGCCGCGCGCAGCTACGTCAACCGCTACGCCGTGCGCCCCGGCCGGCGCGCGGTGGTCTTCACCACCAACGACAGCGCTTATGCTGCCGCCCTCGACCTCAAGGCCGCCGGGATTGCCGTGGCGGCGATCGTGGACGTGCGCGCCGAGCCCGTGGGTGCGCTCGTCGAGAAGGCGCGCGAGGCGGGCATCGAGGTCTTGGCCGGGCATGTGGTGGCCGTGGCCCATGGCTGGCGCCGCGTGCATGGGGTGGAGGTCGGGGCGTTCTACCACAGCGGGGAGAAGCTCTTGGGCGAGCGGCGCGGCGTCGCCTGCGACCTTCTCTGCGTCTCGGGCGGCTGGAACCCGAGCGTGCACCTCTTCTCCCAGTCGCGCGGCAAGCTGAGCTACGAGGAGGGCCGCGGCATTTTCGTGCCCGGCCAGTCCTTCCAGCCGGAGCGCTCCGCCGGTGCCGCAAACGGCGCATTCGCGCTCGCGGCGTGCCTGGAGGAGGGCGCGCGCGCGGGCGCCGAGGCGGCTCAAGCCGCGGGTTTCGCCGTGCCCGCGGGTGCGGACGCGGTACCCGCCGCGGAGGCTCCCGAGGAAGGGCCGCCTGAGGTGCTGTGGCTGGTGCCGCCGCTCAAGGAGAAGCGCGGCTTGGCCAAGCATTTCGTCGATTATCAGAACGACGTGACGGCCGCCGACGTGGCGCTCGCCGCGCGCGAGGGCTACGTCTCGGTCGAGCATCTCAAGCGCTATACCACGCTCGGCATGGGCACGGATCAGGGCAAGACCTCGAACATCAACGCGCTTGCCCTCCTCGCCCACTCCGTCGGCGCCGAGGTCGCGAGCGTCGGCACGACCACCTTCCGCCCGCCCTACACGCCGGTCGGCATCGCAGCACTTGCGGGGCGCGAGGGGGGCGAGCTCGCCGATCCCATACGCCGCACGCCCATCCACCATTGGCACGAGGCGGCGGGGGCCCCTTTCGAGAACGTGGGGCAGTGGAAGCGGCCGTGGTATTACCCGAAGCCGGGCGAGGGGATGCATGAGGCGGTCGCGCGCGAATGTCTCGCGGTACGCCAAAGCGTGGGCGTCGTCGACGCGAGCACGCTCGGCAAGATCGATATCCAGGGCACGGACGCGGTCAAGCTGCTCGACCTGGTCTACACCAACGCCTGGGGCGACCTCGAGATCGGGCGCTCGCGCTACGGGCTCATGTGCGACGAGCAGGGCTATGTGATCGACGACGGCGTCACCACGCGTCTCGGGCCCAACCATTTTCTGATGACGACGACGACCGGCAATGCCGCGCGCGTGCTCGCCTGGCTCGAGGAATGGCTGCAGTGCGAGTATCTCGGCTGGCGGGTCTATTGCGTCTCGGCGACAGACGCCTGGGCGACCGTCGGCATCGCGGGCCCTCATGCCAGGAAGCTTTTGTCCGAGCTCAGCACGGACATAGCACTTGCGCCGGACGCCTTTCCTCACATGAGCGTCAGGAGCGGCCACGTCGCCGGCATTCCGGCGCGCGTCTTCCGCGTGAGCTTCACGGGCGAGCTCAGCTACGAGATCAACGTGCCGGCAAGCTACGGCACCGCGCTGTGGACCGCCTGCATGACCGCAGGTGCGCGCTACGGCATCACGCCTTTCGGCACCGAGGCGATGCACGTGCTGCGCGCCGAGAAGGGATACATCATCGTCGGCCAAGAGACCGACGGCACGGTAACGCCGCGCGATCTCGGCATGGCTTGGCTGATCTCCAAGAAGAAGCCCGACTTCCTCGGCAAGCGCGGCATGGCGCGACCCGAGCTCGCGCGCGAAGGGCGCAAGCAGCTCGTCGGACTGCTCACCAAGGAACCCGGTTTCGTGCTGCCGGAGGGTGCCCAGATGGTCTCGGAAGTGAGGCGGCGGCCGCCGATGCCGATGATCGGCCACGTCACGTCCAGCTACGCCAGCCCGATCCTCGGCCGCTCCATCGCCTTGGCGCTGCTCGAGGGCGGGCGGAAGCGCATGGGCGAGGTGGTGCGCCTGCCGCTCGCAGACGACACGGTGATCGAGGCCGAGGTGGTCGATCCGCGCTTCTACGACAAGAGCGGAGAACGCCTCAATGGTTGAGCGCTATTTGCGGCAAAGCCCGCTTGCCAATCTCCAGCTCGCCGCGCGCGTGACGGGGAGTGCCGCCGCGGCCGGGGTCAAGATGAGCGACGGCGGCTTCATGGGCCAGCTCGCCTTGCGCGGCAGCGGGGACGGCGCTTTCCGCATGGCGGCGGTCGCGGCGCTCTTGGCGCCTCTTCCGCTCGAGCCCAATCGGGCAAGCGAGGGGGTGGACATCCGCGTGCTCTGGCTCGGCCCGGATGAATGGCTCGTCGTGGCCGCCGAGGACAAGGTGGAGGGGCTCACGCGCGCGCTCATCGACAATCTCGCCGGGCAGAGCTTCTCGGTGACCGACGTGAGCGAGGCGCGCGCCGTGATCGGGCTTGCGGGCACGGGCGCGCGGGAAGTGCTGAGCCAGGGCACGGCACTCGACCTCCATCCGCGCGTCATGGCACCCGGGCACGTGGCCCAGACGCTGCTCGCGCGCGTGCCGATCATCATCCATCAACGAGACGACGAGCCGCGCTACGACATCTACGTGCAACGCAGCCTTGCCGAGTACTTATGGAACTGGCTCGAGGATGCCGCGCACGACTGCGGCGTCGCCGTGGTGGAGGGCTAGCGCGGCCCCCGACCCGCCGCGCGCTTCCGGCATAAGGGAGTCCCCGCGCCCACGCTCGGCGCCGGCAAAGATGCGTCGAGGTGAAGGCAATGCTGGCACTCCTTGCATCCGTAGCTGCCCTCCTTCTCGGTGTGGCGATTCTCAATACCGGCAACGGGCTCTTCGGCACCTTCCTTTCGCTGCGCATGACGCTCGAGGCCTTCCCCACCGAGGTGACGGGCCTCATCATGTCGGCCTACTACGTGGGGCTCGTCATCGGCGCGCGCACCTGCCACCACATCATCAATCGGGTCGGCCACATCCGCGCCTTCAGCGCGCTCGCCGCGACGGTCTCGACCGTCGTGCTCGTCGCCGGCTTCTTCATCTCGCCCTATGTCTGGGGC
>DATNIJ010000240.1:0-10963 GCA_035604475.1 Alphaproteobacteria bacterium | reverse complement strand
CCCCTGACTCACGGAATCACCCTTTCCCCTCATCCGCAACCACGATGTGTGAATGCGATAGCCCTCGGAGGGGGAGAGGGTTGCGTAGGCTTAGCGAGACGAAGTCGAGCTTAGCCGGAGCTGGGTGAGGGGGTGATTCCGCGCCATCGGAACATGCTCTAGCTTCCCGTGCCGACGATGTTCCAGAAGTCGGCGTTGAGGCCGCCCATGACCGCGTCGTGGCTGACCTCGAGGCAGCGGCGCAGGCCCGGCGGCCAGATATCGGCCAAGCCGAGGCGGCAGCTCTCGTAGATCTGCGCGGCCTCGGACAGCACGGGGTCGCTCGTGGCAAGCTTGGACGGAGTTCCTGTGACACTCCGCCATGCCCGCTCGGCATTCGCGGGATCGGCGCCGGTGTTTCCCGGCAAAGCGTTGATGAGCCGGTTCAGGAGGTGAGCCATGCGCGTGCGTGCCAAGTCGCGCGCGAAGAGGACGTCAGCGGTGGCGAGCGTATCGCGCGCGCGGGCGACCTCCGCGGGACGGAACGGGCTCGCGTCGCTTGCCGCGGCCACGGGGACGAGGGCGAGATCGGGCGCCACGCCGACCGCGAGCTCGACCGCGCCGAGCTCGCGGGCAACGCTCTCCGGCAGGCTCACTTCGACCGCGACCTGGCTGCGCCGGCTCTCGATGCTGAGACCTCCCGCCGGAAGTGTGTGCTCGGAGCCGTCGGCGGCCTTGACCACGAGCGTCAGCTTCTCAGGCTCGAGCGCGTCGTAAGCCGTGCCGTCCTCGGGCATGGTGCGCTCTTTCTGCAGGCAGAAGGCGGAGAGCTCCGCACGGCAGACGCCATCCTCGCAATGCATGGGCACCGGCTCGGCACTCGCGACGACGCCGAGCATCTGCGGTGCGGCACCGGCACTCCCGGCGAAGAACCCAAGGGTGGCCCCTGCCGCCAAGCAAACGAGCTCGACTCTCATCTTACCCTCCCCTCGGCACTCGGCGCTCAGCTGCCGGCGCCGACGATGCGCCAATACTCCTCGTTGAGCGTGCTCATGAGCGCGTCATGGCCCGCCTCGAGGCAGCGCCGCAAGGTCAGCCCCTGCACGAAATGGGCGCCGCGTCGGCAGCTCTCGTAGGCGAGTGCTGCCTGGGCGATCCCGGCATCGGCGTTGCCGAGCCGGGGCCCCCCGCCCACCACCTTGTCCCACAAGCCGTCGGGCGCGGCGAGATCGAGGGCGACGCCGCCCGCCATGCGCGGCAGCGCGTTAATGAGTCGGTTGAGCACGCGCGCGGTGACCATATCGGAACGCTCGCCGCTCTCGAAGACATCGGAGGCGATAGGACGCAGATTTGCCGTGGCGTCGGCGATCTCCTTGCCGGTCAACGGCGAAGGATCGCCGGCAGTCGCGACCGGCACCAGCGTGACGCGCGGCGCCACCGCGAGGGCGAGCTTCGCCGCACCCAGGCTCGCGCGCACTTCCTCGTCGATGCTCGCCGTGACGGCACTATAGCTACGCGCACTCGCGACGCGGAGATAAGGCGAGGCGGGAAGCCTGCGGACACTGCCGTCCGCCGCCGTCGCGACGAGCGTCAAGCCGCGCCAGTCGACGGCCTCATACGCCGTGCCGTCGAGCGGACCGCTGCGGCTCTGCTCCAAGCAGAATGCCGAAATCTCGGCGCTGCACTTCCCACTCTCGCAGGTCATCGGAATGGGTTCGGCACTCGCCACCAGACCGAGCAGCTGCGGTGCTGCGTGCGAAGCAGGCGCGAACGCAATTGCCAGCACAGCCGAGATGAAGGCCAATCGGACATTCATCGGACACCTCCCCAGCGTGATGTCGTCCGGTATCCCGTCCCGCGGGCCGTCTTAAATCTTCCCACCCCCAGGCACTCCGGTCAATGACTTCGTCGAGCGAGTCGGTGACGGTCAAGCCGGTTGCCAGGCCCAGCGTGGAGGACTATGTCGTGCCTCATGAGCGCCATGTCGGCCCAGCCCGTGCATGTGATCGGTGGCGGCCTTGCGGGCAGCGAGGCGGCATGGCAGCTCGCGCGCGCGGGCGTTCCCGTCGTGCTGCACGAGATGCGCCCCCAGCGCATGACGGACGCCCACCAGACGGACCGTCTCGCGGAGCTCGTGTGCTCCAACTCCTTCCGCTCGGACGACCGCAGCTACAATGCGGTCGGGCTTCTCCACGAGGAGATGCGCCGCTCTGCCTCGCTCATCCTCGCCGCGGCCGATGCCCACAGGGTGCCGGCGGGCGGGGCGCTCGCCGTTGATCGCGAGGGCTTTTCGGGTGCGGTCCAGCAGGCCCTCGCGGCGGAGCCGTTGGTCGCGATCGAGCGCGGCGAAATCGCGGGCCTGCCGCCCGTCGAGTGGGACGAGGTCATCGTCGCGACGGGCCCCCTCACCTCGCCAGCACTCGCGGACGCCATCTCGCGGCTCACGGGCGAGGACTCGCTCGCCTTCTTCGACGCGATTGCCCCCATCGTCTACAAGGAATCGATCGACTTCGATATTGCCTGGTTCCAGTCGCGCTACGACAAGGGCGATGGCGTCGACTACATCAACTGCCCGCTCGACCGCGAGCAATATTACGCCTTCGTGGAGGCACTCCTGGCCGGCGAGAAGACCTCGTTCCACGAGTGGGAGGAGAAGACGCCCTATTTCGAGGGCTGTCTGCCGATCGAGGTGATGGCGGCGCGCGGTCGCGACACGCTCGCCTTCGGACCCATGAAACCGGTGGGGCTCACCGATCCGCGCACAGGGAGGCGCGCCCATGCCGTGGTCCAGCTGCGCCAGGACAACGCGCTCGGCACCCTCTACAACATCGTCGGCTTCCAGACCAAGCTCAAGCATGGCGAGCAGCTCCGCATCTTCCGCATGATCCCAGGCCTCGCGCGCGCCGAGTTCGCGCGCCTGGGCGGGCTCCACCGCAATACCTTCCTCAACAGCCCGAAGCTCCTCGACCGCGAGCTCAGACTGAGGGCCATGCCGCGGCTGCGCTTTGCCGGCCAGCTGACCGGGGTGGAAGGCTACGTCGAGAGCGCCGCGATCGGCCTGTTGGCCGGCCGCTTCGCGGCAGCGGCCAAGCGGGGTCGGCAGCTCGCGCCCCCACCCGTCACCACCGCACTTGGCGCCCTTCTCGGCCACATCACCGGCGGAGCGGACGCCGCGACGTTCCAACCCATGAACGTGAATTTCGGCCTTTTTCCAGCACTCGAGACGCGCGAGCGCGGGCGCGAGCGCAAGCGGGCGCTGGCCGAGCGCGCGCTCGCCGAGCTCGACGTCTGGCTCGGTGCCTCTCGGGCCGCTGCCGCGGAATAGGCTCGCTCAGTAGCGTCCGCTGAGAGCAGCCGCCGCCACGCGCAAGGTATCGAGCGGGTGCTTGCGCCGCTCCTTGAGGGCGAAGGGGTTGTAGCCGGCACGCCGCAGGGCGGCGAGATGGGCGCGGGCAAGCACGGCCGGCAGGAGTGCCGGCACGGCGCTGCGGGGAAGCGCTTTGCGCTGGCGTCCGAGCTCGGCCAAATGCAGCTCGGCACGTTCGGCGATGCGGGACACCACGGTCGCGAGGCCGCGGGTGCTGCGGCACTCGAGGAGATCGCTGCCGTCCACTCCCGCCGCGGCCATGAGATCGCCTGGCAGATAAAGCCGGCGTTGGCGGGCATGGAAGGGAACCGCGCGGAGGAGCCCGGCAAGCGCCCAGCCGACACCGAGCGAGTTGGCAGCCGCCGTCGCCGCCTCGCCCCGCACCCCGAGCGTCTCGAGCGCCAAGGCCACGAGAGAGGCCGAGGTGCCGGCGGCGTAGCTTTCGAGGGCCGCGAGATCGGCCGGCGGCAGCTCCTCGAAATCCTGCTCGCGCGCCTCGATGAGGCGGTCGAAGTGCGCGCGCGTGAGGCGCCCGCGCTGGATGAGGTCGGCCAGCGGCAGCGCCACGGCATGGCGCCGCGCCCCGCCCGCATAGATGGCCTCGATCGTCTCGCGCCACCACTCGAGGCGAATGCGTCCCAACAGCGGCTCGCTCGCCACTTCGCGCGCCTTCGCCACCTCCAAATTGAAAGCATAGAGCGTGAACAGGTCCTCGCGCCGCTCGCGCGGGGCAAAGAGCGCCGTCAGGAAGCGGTCGGGATCATAACGCCGCACCTCGGCGGCACAGTAGGAGAGCTGTCGTTGGGCCATGCCGCCACCTGGCGAGAAGGCCCGGACTATAGCACGGACCGCCCTCCGGGCGCGGCCAGTCGAGGCGCGGCGCCTGCATGAGCTGGTCGCGAACCAGGGCCTTGCAAGCGCGAGCGCACCGCCACTTTTGAGATTTCTGAAATGGTTGAAAAAAGGGCGTCAATTAATTGATTAAAAGAGATATTCTTTGAAGCGCAAGGATTGTCGCAGCTACTTCACGCAAGCGCCGTGCGCGCTTTTGTCACATACTCCCGTGGCCTCGTGAGGTCTTTGAGAGTATCAACATCGTCCGAAGCTGCGGCTCCGCCGGCACCCCGAGCCTGAACCGGTCCATCCCTGCAGATGAGCAACCCGCGATGAGCCCACAAACGCGACGTGCCACCCTCGTGGGTCTGGGAGCCTTGGCGCTCGGCGCATTGGGTGCTGCCGCCATGGTGGTGGCGCATTTCCGGCCGGAGCCGGGTTCCCATTCGGCACTTGCCATCGGCGGACCGTTCACGCTCACCGCAAGCGATGGCCAGACGGTCAGCGACAGCAGCTATCGTGGCAAATGGCTGTTGGTCTACTTTGGCTACACCTATTGCCCGGACGTTTGCCCGACGACATTGAACGACATCGCCGAAGCCCTCGGCAGGCTCGGCCCGCTCGCCGACAGAATCACGCCGCTCTTTATCACCATCGACCCGGAGCGCGACACGCCGGAAGTGCTCGGCAGGTATGTAATGTCGTTCGATCCCCGCATCGTCGGTCTGACCGGCACGCCCGAGCAGATCGCCGATGTCGCAAGGGAATACCGGGTCTATTTCAAGAAGCGTCCGACCGGGAAAAACCCCGACGACTATCTCATGGACCACAGTTCCATTCTCTACGTCATGGACCCGGAAGGCCGCTACGTCACGCTCATCTCGGCCGAGCAGAAGCCGGGACAGATCGCCGCACGGCTGCGCCAGCTCATCAGCCAATCCTCATGAAGGCGGATAATATGAAGGCCCTGATTATCGCTGCCTCCCTCGCCCTCTCCCTCGCCTCCGTCGCGACGGCTCACGCCCAAGCGGCCCCCACTTCGACGATCGAGATCATGGCCCCTTGGGCGCGCGCGACACCGGGTGGGGCCAAGAACGGCGCCGCCTACATGACGATTTTGAACAAAGGCAAGGAGGCGGACCGCCTCGTGGCCATGTCGACGACCGTCGCCAAGACGGCCGCGATGCACCGGACCGAGACGGAGAACGGGGTCATGAAGATGCTCGCGGTCGACGCCGTGGACGTGCGCGCCGGCAGCCAGGCGGTCTTCAAGCCGGGCGGCTACCATGTCATGCTGATGGACCTGAGGCAGCCGCTCAAGGAGGGCGAAAGCTTTCCCATGACCCTCACCTTCGAGAAGGCCGGTAAAATCACGGTCACGGTCAAAGTGCAGAAAATGGGTGCGGCCGACGACAATATGGGCCATATGCAGCAGGATATGGGCGGCATGAAAACGGAGTGATCGGCGCGCACATGGAGAACGTCATGGTCGCACAGGCGGAGCGCGCGGCTCGCCTCTGGCAGGGCGAGGCGGGGGGGCCGGTTCGCGCCGGCAGCGAGGCGCACAAGCGCCTCTTTTGCCGCATGCTCCTCGACACGCACAATCCCTACAAGCCGGCGGCGATCGATTGGCCCAAGCTCGCGGACGACGCGCGCGGGCGCCTGGTCGGCCTGCCGATTTGGGACATCGCGGTGCAGACCGAAGGGAAGGCCAAGATCCACGTCGCGACCTATGCCGAGGGCATCGCGGACCCGCTCCTCAAGCAAGCCGTCGAGCTCAACGGCTTCGAGGAAGGTCGCCACAAGGTGGTGCTCTCCAACATGGTCGCCGCATACGGCATCAAGCTTGGCGAGGAGCCGCCCTATCCCAAGCCGCGCGATGCCGAGTGGGCCTTCATGGTCACGGGCTACAGCGAATGCGTCGACAGCTTCTTCGCCTTCGGGCTGTTCGAGCTTGCCAAGCGCTCGGGCTATTTCCCGCCCGAGCTGGTCGATACCTTCGAGCCCGTGATGCAGGAGGAGTGCCGGCACATTCTCTTCTTCGTAAATTGGGCCGCCTGGCACCGCAAGAACCTGCCCTGGTGGAGAAAGCCCGTGTTCGACCTGCGCCGCTCGGCCGTCTTCGTGCGGCTCATCCAGGAGCGGCTACGTACGGCGAGCGACATGGGCGGCGACAACTTCACCATGACCGGGCACGAGTCGATGGGCATCGACATCGACGCGAAGGAGCTCCTGGAGGTCTGCCTTGCGGAAAACGACCGCCGGATGAGCGGCTACGACGAGCGCCTGCTGCGCCCGAAGCTCGTGCCGCGACTGGCGCGCTTCGCGCGGCGCTTCATACGCGGAACGAAGTCCGCCGCGTGAGGCGAGGAGAATGCCAGAGAGCGGAGAGCTGCGGCGCACCCTTAGCGCCGGCAAAAGGATGGTGGAATGAAGATCGGCTCGGAGGCCCACAAGGAACTGTTCTGCCGCCATTTCAAGGCGACGCATCGACCCTTCGAGCCGGCGGATCTGCCGTGGCCCGAGCTCGACGAGGGCGGACTCGCGCGGCTGCGCGCCGTGCCGTTCTGGCAAGAGGTCTTCCACACCGAGCGACGCGCGGGCGCCATCGTCGAGGCCTTTGCCAAGACGGTCGACGACCCGCTCTTGCGCGCTGCCATCGATCTGCAGGGCTATGAAGAGGAGCGCCACGCCCGCCTCATCCGCTTCATGATCGACCGCTACGGGCTCGCGGCGAGCGAGCAACCGCTCGAGAAGCTGCCCGACGACGTCGTCACCGCCTTCGTCGATTTCGGCTATGGCGAGTGCCTCGACGCCTTTCTCGGCTTCGGCGTCTTCAAGATCGCCCGCCAATCGCGCTTTCTGCCGGACGCCCTGTTCTCGGTCTTCGACGTCCTGATGTACGAGGAGACCCGGCACATCGTGTTCTTCGTGAACTGGATGGCCTACAACGAAGTGCGCCGCGGACGCGGTGCGATGCCGCTCCGCGCACTCACCTCGCTGCGCTACTACGCGCGCGCGCTCGGCCGCCTCATCGGCACGGTGCGCCGCGGCGCCGACAGCGACGGCGCCAACTTCTCTGCCACCCAGGCCGACGTGTTCCTCAACGATTTCAGCGTGAAGCGCCTCGTCGGCGAATGCCTCGCCGAGAACGCGCGGCGCATGAGCGAGTTCGACCGCGACCTCCTGCAGCCGCGCCTGCTGCCGGCGCTGGGGCGCATCGTCTTCTCCGCGATGCGGCTGTGGCCCGGCCGCCGGCCGAGCCCGCAACCCGTATGAAGCTCGTGCGCGCGATGCGGCGCGCGCAGTGGAAATCGCGATGAAGCTTGGCCGTTTCTTCATCGTGGCTCTCGGCCTCGCCGCCGCGACCTATCTCGTCGTCGCCGAGGGCGCCGGCCAGGTGTTCGGCGCACTCAGCGTCGCCGGTTGGGGCGGGCTCGGGACGATCACGCTTTTTCACGTATTGCCGACGGTGCTTTGCGGCATCGCCTGGTGGCTCTTGCTGCGCGCCCGATCGTCGGAGAGCTGGTTCCTCTTCAGCTGGGTGCGTTGGATACGCGACGGCATCGACGGCGTCATTGCCATATTGCCGGTGAGCGGCGAGCTGGTGGGCACGCGCATCTTGGCCCAGCGCGGCTTGACGCTGGCCGGCGCCAGCATCGTGGTCGATTTGACCGCCGAGCTCCTGGGCCAAGTGCTGTTCGCCATGCTCGGCTTCGTCCTCCTGGTGGCGAGCCATCCGGAGGCGCCCTACAAGCTCTGGATCGGCCTCGGCATCCTCGTCATGACGCTCGAGTTCGTGGGCTTCCTCGTCGCTCAGAAGAAGGGCTTGTTCCGGCTCATCGAACGGCCGCTCGATTGGATCAGGGGACGCAGGCAAGGTGGGGAATCAGACGCCGAGCGCACGCTGCACGAGCGCATTCTCCTCCTTTATGAAGACGGCCCGGCGTTCGTGGGCTGCATTCTGCTGCATTTCGCCGCTTGGGTCTTGGGCGGGCTCGAAGGCTGGATTGCGCTTTACTTCATGGGACATCCTCTCGGCGTCGGCGACGTGTTGGCGATCGAGGGTCTCGTCTACGCCATTCGCAGCGTCACCTTCTTCATTCCCTTGGGTGCCGGCGTGCAAGAGGGCGGCTACGTGCTGATCGGCGGCCTTCTCGGCCTCTCCCCGGAACTGGCACTCGCCCTCTCGCTTCTCAAGCGCGGCCGCGACCTCGTGATCGGCACGCCCGCGCTCGTCTGCTGGCAGCTCATCGAAGGTCACCGCTTCCGCCGCGCCAGGAGACGGAGCGACTTGCCTGCATGAGCGGCAGACCCGACATTGGTCATATGAGCAGCAAGCAGCCGAAGGGTATTGCCGCGGCCTGGCGAGCGCTTGGCCTGGTCCTCGCCGGGATGCTGACCCTGGTCGTGGCCGCGCACGCTCCGGCGGCCGCCGCGGGGTTCCAGCGCATGGTGATAGCACCCGGATGCTATGCGCTTGCGCCCGGCAAGTCCCTTGAGGTTCCGGCCTATTGTCTCGATCAGTCGATGGCGCCGCCGGCCTCGGGCGCTATCCTCTCGAACGCGCCGGCGCCTTTCGGAGCAACGCTCGTGAAAACGGCCGCGGGCCGCGGACTGTCTCTCCAAGCCGCCCTCGAGCAGCATCTGCTGCAAGTCGAAGGTGCCGGGAGCGACGCGCGCGTGAGCCTCAGAAACCTCACGCAAAGCCCGCTCGAGATTTGCATCAAGACGCCGACCGTGATCATGGCGAACGGCAACTACGCCATCGGAGACTTGCCGAAGCTTTACGAGCAGATCGTCGGCATCTTGGCTCCTGCCGGCCCGGCTGCGAAGGAGGTCGCTCCGAATGCAGGCGAAAAGCAGCTCGATCAGCACGCCAAGCGGCAGCAGGCGCTGTGGGATGCTGTCAATGAGGCGAACAACAGGAACGCCGAGGAAGAAGCGTATAAGGCCTTGAGCCATCGAATTTTATTTGGCACGGTCGATGACCCGGCTGCTGCCCGCGCGAGCGGCTCTGCGCCCGATCGCGGCAAGTGCTCCGGCCAGTCGAACAGCGTGGAGATTTGCACCAACAATTGACGGCGAGAGGTGCCTAAAGGCGGCGATGAACATGGTGGCGGTCAGCATGGCAGGGGACGCGGTCACCCGCACCTTGGTGGCCGAGACGCACCGCCTCGTGCTGCCCTCGGGGGACGCCCATAGGGCGCGCCGGCGCGCCGCCGCGATTATCGCGGCCTTGCTGCTCCATGTTTGGCTGGTGGCGATCCTGCTGATCGAACCGAGCGAGGACGAGCGGCGCGTGCCGCCGTCGATCCAGGTCGAGCTGGTCGCGGCCCCGCCGCCGCAGCCGGCGGCCCGATCCCAGGCGCCGATGGCGCCCGAGGCAGCGGCGCCGCTGACGCCGCCGCAGACTGAGGCGCGCGTATCCGGCGGCAAGCTTGAGCGCGAGGCGGGGCGGCCGCCGGATGCCCAAGCTCCGCCCAGCCTCGAGGCAGCGCCCGAGCCCGCGCAGCCCAAGGATGCAGCGGAGCCGCCGCCGGGAGCTGCGCCCGCCGCACCGCTCCCCGCGACGCCGCCAATGCCTGCAGCCGAAGGCAGCGATGCGATCACCCCGCCGCCGCCGGAGGCCAAGCCCACGCCGCAGCGAGAGCCCTCCGTCGCGCGCACGGCGGCAGCGCCGCTGCACCTCCCGGCTCGCTCGGAGAACGACAGCGTGGTCCTCGGCAAGGGCGGCGGGGACCCTTATCTCAACACGCTGCGCGACGAAATTCTGCGCAACCGCGTCTATCCGCCCGCGGCACGCTCCGCTGGGCTCTCCGGCACGGCGCAATATGCGATGCTCCTCGACCGCCAGGGGCGGCTCATGCGGGTGCGCCTCTTGCGCTCATCGGGTGCCGATATCCTCGACAAGGCGGGGGTCGAGATGATCGAGCGCAGTGCCCCCTTCCATCCGCTGCCGCCTGAAATCATCGGCGAAGTGTACGACCTGGTGGTGATCCTCCACTTCCCATAGCGATAGCAGGGAGGCCGCGCGCGGAAAGCCGGTGCTGCAAAAGCGAACGGCCGCGCACCTGCAAGTGCTGCGGCCGTGAAGAGCCGATCGGAGCGGTGCCCGCTCCGGCGTCGTGCTATGGCAGAGTGCGCGTCGCGATGATGGGGCAGCCGCAGATCGGGCAATATTCCGTCATCGATATCATGCTGCCGGGTGCGCCCGTGCGACCGGCGAGCGCGCTCTCGAGCCTCGCCAGGATCTGCGCGTGCGCGCCATCGCCGCTGCAGCGGTTGGCATAGGCGGCCCCGAGCCCGCTTTGGGCGGGGATGCCCTGGATGGACAGGGCTGCCGCCGAATGGCTCCGCGACAGAAGCGCCAAGACTCCGCCGAGCCCCGCCGTGCTCAGCAGGAAGGCTCGACGATTAACGTCCTTTCCGCTCATGGGTCAGACCCTTCGTCGGTTGGGAGCCCCTCGTAAGGCAAGAATATAGCATTTCCAAGCCAGTGGGCAAGAGTCCCGTAATTGTTTTCGCCCCTTCAGGAGGATAAAATTCGAGCGGCCTGTGGTGCCCTAACAGGAGATCGTCAGGCGGCGCCACGGCCTGCGACGCGCTTTTCCGAGATGGCTGCGGTTGCGGGGCGCTGGGGGTTGCGGTGGCGGATCTGTTCATCAGCTATGCGAGGAACGATGCGCCGCAGATCGAAGCGCTGGCGGCGATCCTCGAGCGCGCGGGCTGGTCGGTGTGGTGGGACCGGCGCATCACGACGGGCAGCTCGTTCGACCTGGT
>DATNIJ010000239.1:0-2425 GCA_035604475.1 Alphaproteobacteria bacterium | reverse complement strand
CGTCTCCTGCACCGCGTGACGCTTGCCGCCGGTGCAGGAGACGTTGGGCGCGGCAAATGGGTTCCTGATAAGTGTCCCCGGAACCGAACGACTGTTCGCGGTAAAGCCCGAAGCACATCCCGAGCGGACCTCCGGCCTCGGCTATCATCCGTCACGCTCTCTCCCCTAGGCGCGCCGCGCGGGCGCGCGCTGCGCGCTGCTGCGCTCGGCACTCGGCGGATGGCCGAAGCGCTCCTTGTAGCACTTGCTGAAGTGGGGCGGGGACTGGAAGCCGCACGAGACCGTCACGTCCATGATCGACATGGCGGTCTGCAGCAGGAGCTGGCGCGCGCGGTTGAGCCTGAGCTCGAGATAATAGCGCGCCGGGCGGCATTCGAGATGCTGCTTGAAGAGCCGCTCGAGATGGCGCCGCGACAGGCCGACGCGCCGCGCCACCGCATCGAGGGCGAGCGGCTCCTCGATGTTCGCCTCCATGAGCGAGGCCGCCTCGATGATCTTGCGCTGCTTCGCTCCCACGCGCGCGAGAAGCGGGATGCGTTGCTGGTCCTGGGAGCCGCGGATGCGCTCGAGGAGGAACTCCTCGGAGATGGCGACCGAGAGCTCCTGGCTCAGGCGCTCTGCGATGAGGTTGAGCATGAGGTCGAGCGGTGCCGTGCCGCCCGAGGCCGTGTAGCGCTCGCGGTCGACGACGAAAAGCTCGTTGGTGAAGCTCACCTTGGGGAACTCCTCGCGCACGGCGGCGATGTTCTCCCAATGGATGGCGCAACGATAGCCGTCGAGCAGGCCGGCTCGCGCGAGCACGTAGCTTCCGGTGCAGAGCGCGCCGAGTGCGGTGCTCTGCCGCGAGATGCGGCGCAAATAGGCAAGCGTCGCCTCGTCGCACGCCGCGCGCACGTCGACGCCGCCGCAGACGAAGATGATGTCGAGGTGATCGGGCGCCGCCGCCGCGATCGTCGGCACCACGGCGAGGCCGTTGCTCGCCGGGACCGGCCGGCCGGAAAGGCTCAGCACGGACCACTCGCAGAGCGCCTTCCCGCTCAGCCGGTTCGCCATCCGGAGCGGCTCGACGGCGTTGGCGAAGGCGATCATCGAGTAGTTGGCAAGTGTCAAGAAGCCGAAGCGAAAGCCCTCTCGCCGCTCGACGAGACCCATAGCACTCCCCGTGCCCCGGCGCGCGCGGCCCCCTGCTTGCGCGCCGCCCGCCTATCTTCCGCCGAGTGAGGGGCAAGCGCAATCGGCCTGCGTGCCTCGGCGCTGCCCACCGGGCCCGCGTTCGGCTAACATAAGGCCGGGACCACGGCGAAAGGTGCTGCGAGATGGCCACCAAGGACCCGCTGCTCGAGCCTTTCCGGCTCAAGCATCTCACGCTCCGGAACCGCTTCATGTCGACCGCGCACGAGCCGTCCTATACCGAGGACGGCATGCCGAAGGCGCGCTACCGCCTCTACCACGCCGAGAAGGCCAAGGGCGGCTTGGCACTCACCATGATCGGCGGCTCCTCCGTCATCTCGCCCGACAGTCCCCAGGCCTTCGGCAACATCCTCCTCTACAAGGACGAGGTCGTGCCCTGGTTGAGGGAGCTGGCGGACGACGTGCATGGGCACGGCGCCGCGGTGATGATCCAGATCACCCATCTCGGCCGCCGCACCTCTTGGAGCAAGGAGGAATGGCTCCCCGTCATCGCCCCATCGGCCGTGCGCGAGCCCGCGCATCGCGCCTTCCCCAAGGCGGTCGAGGATTGGGACATCGCCCGCGTCATCCGCCATTACGCCGACGCCGCGGAGCGCTGCAAGGCGGCCGGCCTCGACGGCCTCGAGATCGAATGCTACGGCCACCTCGCCGACCAGTTCTGGTCGCCGGCCACCAACAAGCGCGACGACGAATACGGCGGCAGCCTGGAGAACCGCCTGCGCTTCTCGCTAGCCGCACTCGCCGCGATCCGCGCGCGCGTCGGTCCCGATTTCATCGTCGGCGTGCGTATGGTCTGCGACGAGGATTGGGAGCGCGGCCTCCCCAGGGAGGAGGGGATCGAGATCGCGCGTCGCTTGGCCGCGGGTGGGGGCATCGATTTCATCAACGTCATCCGCGGCCATATCGAGACCGACGAGGCGCTCTCCCACGTCATCCCCGGCATGGGCACGAGGCTCGCACCTCACCTCGATTTCGCGGGCGAGGTGCGCGCGGCGACGCGCTTTCCCGTCTTCCATGCCGCGCGCATCCAGGACGTCGCCACCGCGCGCCACGCGGTCGCCTCGGGCAAGCTCGACATGGTCGGCATGACGCGCGCCCACATGGCCGATCCGCACATCGCGCGCAAGGTCATGGAGGGGCGCGAGGAGGAGATCCGGCCCTGCGTCGGCATGGGCTACTGCATCGACCGCATCTATTTCGCGGGCGAGGCGCTCTGCATCCACAACGCGGCAAC
>DATNIJ010000238.1:0-5275 GCA_035604475.1 Alphaproteobacteria bacterium | reverse complement strand
CCCGTCATCCTTGCTCCCATGGGGGCTGACACCCTCACCCCGACCCTCTCCCTCTGAAGAGGGAGAGGGAGTCGGGCCTAGCTGGTGAGCAACTTCCCTCGCCCCCTTCAGGGGGAGAGGGTAGGGTGAGGGGGCGGTCGGGGTTCATCGTTGGTCGGCGACCGCAGGCCCTACTTCATCGCCCAAATCGCCTTGGCCGAGGCGTCGGCGAGGGGGTAGACCGTGACGGGCTCGCCGTGCTGCCACTGCACGATGACGAGGGGGGCATCGACGCGGCGTCCCTTGTCGTCGAACTTGATGTGGCCGCCCGCGAAGTATTTGGCCGCCCCCTCGCTCGTATCCATGGCGCGGATGGCCGCGGCCACCCTGCGGCGGTCGGCGACGCCGGCCTTCTCGAGCGCGTCCTTCAGGATCTGCACGTGGCCGTAGGCGCAGAGGCTGTCCTGGGTGAGCCAGGGCTCGCCGGTCCGCTTCTTGAAGCGCGCGATGAGGTCCGCCTGCCCCTTGTTGCTCCAATTGGCGACGGTGACGAGCACGTCCTCCATGACCTCGGCGCTCGCGGTCTTGAGCAGCTCCGGCCCTCCCATATGGGCGCCGTTCCCCACGATCGGATAGTGCGTCCCGCCCATGCCCATCTCGGTCAGCTTCTGCATGAGAAGCGCGTCGTCGGGCACATTGGTGGAGATCACGAAGAGGAAATCCGGCCGCGCCACGCGCGCCTTCTGCACGAGCGGGGTCGCATCGGAGAGTGGGGGCGTATAGGTCTCGTCGACGAGGAGCTTGAGCCCGTATTTGGCGAGCCCGCCCTCGCGCATGGGCTTGACGAAGCTCACGGGTGCCGCCGTATTGTCCGAGATGATCCCGGTCGTGGTCGGTTTCTTCCCCGTGGTCTTCTCGGCAAGCTCCATGATCGTCGGCAGCGCCAGCTCCGCCTGGCGGTCGCCGGTGGCCGAGGTCTGGAACACGTAATGAAAGCCGCGGCTGGTGATCTGGTCGGAATAGGAGAGCGTCAACCACGGCAGCTCGGTGCGCTCCGTCACTTCCGTGACCGCGAGCGTGAAGGAGCTGAGCCAGGCGCCGACGCCGCCGACGAGATCCGGGTTCTGCGCCACGACGAGCTGTGCCGCGTTCTTCGCCTTCTCCGGCGAGTCGCCGGTATCGGCGACGATGAGCTTCAACTTGGCGCCGCCGAGCGCCTTCACTCCCCCGCCCTGGTTGATGTCGTCGATCGCCATCTCCGCACCCATGCGCTCGAGCAGGCCTTGGCGCGCCCACGGCCCCGAGAGCGGCACGATGAGCGCCACTTCGACCTCCTTGGGCTGGGCTTGGGCGGGCGCTTGCGCAAGCGCGAGAAGGCCGAGTGCCGCTGCCGTGGCCGCGATCGCGGCGCGGAACAGCCGGTTGAATGTGCCGGTCATCTTAATTCCTCCCTGGGCAACTGCCCGATCACATGCCGAGATAGACCGTTCTGATGCGGTCATCCTTGAGGAGCGCCTCGCTCGAGCCGGTGAGGACGACGCGGCCGGTCTCGAGCACATAGCCGAAGTCGCAGGATTGCACGGCCTCCGCCACGCGCTGCTCGACGAGCAGGATAGTGAGCCGGTCCTCGCGATGCAACTCGCCGATCCGCTCGAAGATGAGATCGGCGACGGCGGGTGCCAATCCCATCGAGGGCTCGTCGAGCATGAGGAGCCGAGGGGCCGAGGCCAGGCCGCGGCCGATCGCCAGCATCTGCTGCTCGCCGCCCGAGAGCGTGCCGGCGAGCTGGTCGCGCCGCTCGGCCAGCACGGGGAAGAGCGCCATGACACGCTCGAGGTTGCGCGCCCACTGCCGCCGCCCGGCCGCCGGATAGGCGCCCATCTCGAGATTCTCCAAGACCGTCATCGAGGCGAAGACCTGGCGGCCCTCCGGCACGTGGGCGATGCCGAGGTGCGCGCGCTCGGCGGCCGGCATGGCAAGAAGGTCGCGTTCCTCATAGCGGATGCGGCCGGCCTCCGTCGGCACCGTGCCGGAGATCGCCTTGAAGAGGGTCGTCTTGCCGGCCCCATTGGGCCCCACGATGGTGACGAACTGGCCGTCGCCGACCGCGAGCGATACCTGCGAGAGCGCCTTAAGGCCGCCGTAGGCGACGGTCAATCCCTCAACCGCGAGCATGGAGGGCTGTCCATTTGCTGCCGAGATAGGCCTCGACCACGCCCGCGTCGGCGGTGACCTCGCGCGGCCCGCCGACCGCGAGCACGCGCCCGTGGTTCAGCACCACGAAGCGCTCGGCCAGGCGCATCATCGCGCGCATCGTGTGCTCGATGATCACGACCGTCGTACCCGAGGACGGCAGCGCCCTGACCGCGGCGAGCATCTCCTCGACCTCGGCCGCCGCGAGACCGGCGAGCGGCTCATCCATGAGGAGGAGACGCGGGCGCCCGGCCAGCGCGCGCGCGAGCTCCATGAGACGGAGCTCCTTGTTGCTGAGGGCGCTGGCGAGTGCCTCAAGGCGCGGCGAGAGGCCGACCCTCGCCACCGCCTCGCGCGCGATCTCGAACGCCTCGTCCTCGGTCGCGGCGCGGACATAGGCGCCGACGACGACGTTCTCCAGCACCGACATGCGCTGAAATGCGCGCACGACCTGGAAGGTGCGTCCGACGCCGAGCCGGCAGATGCGGTTGGGCTTGAGGCCGACGAGGGTCTGCCCCGCGAAGACGACGTCCCCGCCGTTCGGCTTGAGGAAGCCGTTGAGCAGATTGAAGAGCGTCGTCTTGCCCGCACCATTGGGGCCGATGATGCCGAGGATGGCCCCTTCCTCCACTTGGAAGGCGATGCCGTCCAAGGCGCGCAGCCCGCCGAACGACTTCGAGAGCCCGCTCACCTCGAGGAGGATGTTCGGGGAGGTTTGGCGCTCGGCGGAGACGGGGACGACGGCACGCGGCGCCGCGGCTGCGCTGCGGTCAGCCGCACCAGGCGCGCCTCGTGCGAGGTGGAGCCAGTCGCGCACGCGCCAGAAGATGCCTTCGGGGGCCAAGAGGATCACGAGGATGATGGCGATGCCGTAGACCACACCTTGGATTCCCGGGATCACGTTGCCGAGCTCCGCCTGCAGCGTCTCGCTCAACGGGATCAGGATGACCGCGCCGATCACCGGTCCCCACAGCGTGCCCGTGCCGCCGAAGAGCGTCACCACGAGGGCCTGCGCCGAGGTGAGGACGCCGAAGACGCTGTCCGGCGTCACCACGAGGAGGACGACCGCATAGAGGCCGCCGGCGGCGGCCGCCACGGCGCCGGACAGCGTGATGGCCCGCATCTTCCATTTGAGCGTGTCGATGCCCGCTGCTTCCGCGGCCGGCTCGTTCTGCTTGATGGCAAGGAGCGAGCGGCCGAAGCGCGAGCGCTCGACGGCGAGCGAGATCAGAAGTGCGGCGACGAGCAGGCCGACCGCCAGCGCCATATAGACATGGTAGTCGTTGAACTGCATGTACCAAGCGGGCGCCTCGCGCTTCATCGGCAAGGGCACTTCCTGATAGCCGAGCCACTCGAAGACGTAGAGGAGGGCGAGGGGATAGGCGAGCATCGCCAGCGCGAAATAATGCCCGCGCAGGCGGAAGGTCGGATAGCCGATGACGAGTGCGGCGGCGACGCCGACCAGCATGGCGAGCGGGATGCCGAACCACGGCGTCAGGTCGAAGCGGACGAGGAGGATGGTGACCGTATAGGCGCCGAGGCCGAAGAAGGAGGCATGGCCGAAGGAGACGAGCCCGGTGTAGCCGCTGAGCAGGTTCCAGGAGAGCCCCAAGACCGCCCAGATCGGCACCAGCGTCATCATGAGCTGGTAGTAGGAGTTGCCGACCGCGAGCCCGAGGGCGAGCCAGCCGAGCGCCATGATCGCGATCGCCGCAAGCGGGAAGAGCAGGCCGCCGCGGCCGGCCACGACTCAGATCCGCTCCGCCGCGCGGCCGAAGAGCCCTTGCGGCCGCATGAGGACGACGAGAAGGAATACCGCGAAGATCGCCGCGTTCTGCAGTTGCGTGGGCAGCACGAGGGTGGAGAGCTGTTGTACGAGGCCGATGGTGAGCCCGCCCCAGAAGGCGCCGAGAATGCTGCCCATGCCGCCCATCACCACGCCCGCGTACATGATGATGACGTAGTCGAGCCCGACGTAGGGCTGGAACGGATGGTAGGTGGCGACGAGCCCGCCCGCGACGGCGGTGACGCCGGTGCCGATGCCGAAGGCGATGCGGTGGGCGCGGTCGACATCGATGCCCATGTAGGTGGCGGCGGCCGGATTGTCCGCCGCCGCGCGCAGCGTCTTGCCCAGCCGCGAGCGATTGATGAGAAAATAGAGGGCCGAGGCGATGACGAGGGAGAGCACGCAGGCAACAACACTCGCCTTGTTGATGAACACGGCAGCCGTCGGATCGTAGAGGAGCGGGATCTCCCAGGCGCGAAGCGCCAACGTCGTGCGCGCCGACTGCGGCGTCGAGCCGAAGAGGATGAGCGCGCCGTTCTCGAGCGCCAAGGCGACGCCGAGCGTGAGGATGAGCTGCGCCGAGCGGCCCTCGTCCTCGCTTCCGCTGACGCTGGTGCCGCTGACCCGCGCGATCAGGAGGCGATGGAGCAGATAGCCGCCGACGAAGAGGGCGGGGCCGGCAAGGATGGCGCCGACAAAGGGTGCCGCCGCCGGCCCCAGGAAGGCGAGCAGCCCCCAGACGCTCACGACATAGAGGTTGAAATACATGCCCAGCATGAGGAAATCCCCCTGGGCGAAGTTGATCACGCGCATCACCCCGAAGATGAGCCCGAGCCCCACGCACATGAGGCCGTAGATGCAGCCGAGGAAGAGGCCGGCGGCGAGCGCCTCGAGAAAAGTCTCGGCGAACATTCCTAAGGGACTCATGCGGCTCTGTCCGCGGCGGCTCTGGGCGCGTCGGCAGCCGCGGCGACGGCGCGGTAAGGCGACGGTCGCCCTCCTCCTCGAGCCGGCGCTGCCGGGCCGGGCATTGCTGCAGTGATCTCCCTCACCTGTTCCCTGCTCCTTCTTTGACAGCAAGGCACGGAGCTTGGCGGGCAGCATGGGTTATGAGCGCCCGCATTGTCCAGCCCGACGGCGCTGCTGCTCGCTGCTCGGCAGAGAGCACACGGCCTCGCGGTAACGTCAATTGTTGTGTGTCAGGAGGAAAGGGGTAGCTGAGCCCTGGGACTTGTTTTCATGGTTGAAGACGGCGAAGAGGATTCGGTCCATGGAGGTTCTGTCCTGGAAGGTTCCCATCGGCCGGGTCCGGCGGCG
>DATNIJ010000237.1:0-9663 GCA_035604475.1 Alphaproteobacteria bacterium | reverse complement strand
TCCGCGTTCATGGCGAGGCACATGGAGCAGCCCGGCTCGCGCCACTCGAAGCCCGCCGCCTGAAAGACGGAATCGAGCCCCTCGCTCTCCGCCTGCTCCTTGACCAGGCCGGAGCCGGGGACGACGAGCGCGCGCACGCCTTGGGCCACGCGCCGGCCCTTAACGAGGGCGGCGGCGGCACGCAGGTCCTCGATGCGGCCGTTGGTGCAGGAGCCGATGAAGACGGTATCCACCTTAATCTCCGAGAGCGGCGTGCCCGGCTCGAGCCCCATGTAGGCGAGTGCCCGGGTCCAGGCCTCCCGCGTGCCCTCGTCGGGTGCCTCCTTGGGATCGGGGATCACGCCCGTGATCGGCAGCACCTGTTGCGGCGAGGTGCCCCAGCTCACGTGCGGCGCTATGGCGGCGGCGTCCAGCGTCACCTCCTTGTCGTAGACGGCACCCGTATCGGAGGGCAGCGTCTTCCAGTAGGCAAGCGCCTGCTCCCACTGGCCCGCCTTGGGCGCCATGGGCCGGCCTTCAAGATAGGCGAAGGTGGTCTCGTCGGGTGCGATCAGCCCGGCCCTGGCGCCGCCCTCGATCGTCATGTTGCACATCGTCATGCGCGCCTCCATCGAGAGCGCGCGCACGGCCTCGCCGGCATATTCGATGACGTGCCCGGTGCCGCCGGCCGTGCCGATCTTGCCGATGATGGCCAGCACCAGGTCCTTCGACGTGCAGCCCAAGGGGAGCCGGCCGCTGACGTTCACGCGCATGTTCTTGGACGGCCGCGTCACCAGGGTCTGGGTCGCCAGCACATGCTCGACCTCGCTCGTGCCGATGCCGAAGGCGAGCGCGCCGAAGGCGCCGTGCGTCGAAGTGTGACTGTCGCCGCACACGATGGTCATGCCCGGCTGGCTCATGCCCTGCTCGGGGCCGATGATGTGCACGATGCCTTGGCGCACGTCGGCCACGGGAATGTAGGGGACGCCGAACTCCTTGCAATTGGCCTCGAGGGTTTCGACCTGGAGGCGCGACTCCGCGTCCTTGATGCCGCCTGCGCGATCGGTGGTCGGGATGTTGTGATCCGCAACCGCAATGGTGGCGTCGGGCCGGCGCACCTTGCGCCCGGCGAGCCGCAGCCCCTCGAAGGCCTGCGGGCTGGTCACCTCGTGGACGAGATGGCGGTCGATATAGAGGATGGCGGTGCCGTCGCGCTGGCGCTCGACCAGATGACTCTGCCAGATCTTGTCGAAAAGCGTGCGGGGTGCGGCCATGGTCTAGGGTCCTTGTCGGTTTGCCGTCGGCAGCGGCTCAGAGACTGACTCGAAATAATTCGCTTATTTTCAATAAGCTATTCGTCACCCCCGCGAAAGCGGGGGTCGATTCACACATTTTCGCAGAGGTGCCGATCGGAATTAGCCCCTCTCCCGCAAGCGGGGTCGAGCCGCAAAGCGGATCGACGAGGGACCCGCGGCCGTTAGGCCATGGGAGGGCGAGGGACGGCGCCGACAGCCGGCAGTCCCTCACCCTTCCCATCCCTTCGGAATGGGCCCCTTCCCTCTCCCGCAAGCGGGAGAGGGTTTTCTTGCCTTCTCCCGCTTGCGCGGGAATGACGGTGGATGATGGGTAACGCATTGAAAATAACGCATTCATTTTCGGGTCAGCAGCTCAGGCGCCGGCGGCGCCGGCGGTCTCGGCCTTCCTGGCCTTCTTCTTGGCCTTCTTGGCGCTCGCGACCTCGCTCGCGGAAGCGGCCCCGGCCTCGGCAGCACCAGCCGCGAGGTCCGCCTCGAGCGTCGCGGCGTCGAGCTCGGCGGCACTCGCCACCTCGCGCACGGAGATGGCACCCCCCGTCTTCTCCGCGATGCGGGCCGCCTTGCCGGTGCGGCCGCGCAGGTAATAGAGCTTGGCGCGGCGCACGCGGCCGCGGCGCACGACCTCGATGCGGTCGACGAGCGGGCTGTAAAGCGGGAAGACGCGCTCGACTCCCTCGCCGTAGCTGATCTTCCGCACGGTGAAGGCCGAATTGATGCCGGCGTTCTTGCGCCCGATGCACACGCCCTCGAAGATCTGGATGCGCACGCGCTCGCCCTCGACGATCTTGACGTGGATGCGCAAGGTATCGCCCGGCGCAAAGCTCGGCACCTCGCTCTTGGCGGTGCGCTTCGCGACCTGCTCTCGCTCGAGCTCTTCGATGATGTTCATGGCCTTTCACCTCGGTTGCCGTGCCCGGAGGCGAGGTAGCGGGCCCACAGGTCCGGCCGCCGCTCCCGGGTAATGCGTTCGGCCTGGCTTATGCGCCAAGCCTTGATGCGCTCGTGATGGCCGCTCAGCAGCACTTCGGGGACCTCGCGGCCCCGCCAGCTCTGCGGCCTGGTATAATGGGGGTACTCGAGCAGCCCCCTCTCGAAACTCTCCTCCGCGAGCGACTCCGAGCGCCCCACGATCCCGGGGATGAGCCGCACGCAGGCATCGATCAAAGAGATCGCCGCCGGCTCGCCGCCCGAGAGCACGAAGTCGCCGAGGCTCAGCTCCTCTACCTCGTGCAGTTCCAGAACCCGCTCGTCCAGCCCCTCGAAGCGGCCGCAGATGAGGACGACCGACGGCACCTCGGCGAGCCGGCGCACCCGCGCCTGATCGATGAGACGTCCGCGCGGAGAGAGATAGATGAGCGGACTGCTCGCCTCCGTCGCGGCCGCGATCGCCGCGTCCAGCACGTCGGGGCGCATCACCATGCCCGGCCCGCCTCCGAAGGGGGCATCGTCCACGGTGCGGTGTTTATCGCTTGCGAAGGCGCGAATGTCCACCGTTTCCAGCGCCCATAGGCCGGCGGCCAAGGCTCGGCCCGCGAGCGAGAAGGCGAGCGGGCCCGGAAACATCTCGGGGAAGATGGTGAGCACCTTCGCGGTCCACGGCCGCTCCAAGGCGGCGCTCATCGGCTGGTCTCCTCTTGCGTCTCGGCCTGGGCCCCCTCCTCGGGCTCGGCGGGCGGGGCGACGACAAGGCGCCCGGCGCCCACATCGACGAGCGGAACTGTAGCGCGCGTAAAAGGCAGCATGACGCGCTGGCCGTCGCCCTTCTCCACCTCGATCACGTCGCCCGCCCCGAAATTATAGAGCGCCTTGACGACGCCGAAGTGCCCGCCGTCCGCACGCTCGCAGCGGAGGCCCAAAAGGTCGCTGTGGTAATACTCCTCCTCAGCCGGTGCCGGCAGCGCCGCGCGCGCGACGTAGAGCCGCGTGCCCTTGAGCGCCTCGGCCGAGTCCCGATCCTCGATTCCCTCGATGCGGGCGATGAGCCGGCCGCGCGCCGAGCCCCTCGGCGTGAGCACGAAGCGGTGCCGACCCATCTCGTCGCTGAGCGGTCCATAGGCGGTCAGGTCCGCGGGATTCGCGGTGAAGCTCTCGACGCGCACCTCGCCGCGCACGCCATGGGCACCGGCGATGGCACCGAGACAGACCATGTGCTTCGCTCGCGTCACGCTCGACTCCCGAACCGCGCGGCCTGAGGGCGGCAGCCGCGCAATTCCTCACCCGGCCGGCGCTTCGGCGGCCGGCGCTTCGGCGGCCGGCGCTTCCGCGGCCGGCGCTTCAGCCGGTGCTGAGGCGGCCGGTGCTGCGGGCGCCTCGGCCGCCTTGAGCCGCTCCTGCGCCTTGGCCTTGGGCAGGTGCTTCTTCGTCTGCTGCGGGACGGCGGGCACCGGACCGAGTGCCAATGCCCCCAGGAAGCGCGCCACCCGCTCGGTCGGCTGCGCGCCGTTGGAGAGCCAGTGCTTGGCACGCTCGGCGTTCAGCACGAGGCGCTCGGGATGGTCCTTGCCGACCATCGGATTGTAGCTGCCGATGCGCTCGATGAAGCGGCCGTCGCGCGGCGAGCGCGTGTCGGCGACGACGATGCGGTAAAAGGGGCGCTTCTTGGCGCCCGCCCGCGCCAGGCGGATTTTCAATGACATGCTCTGTCCTGCTCCTTCTCTAAGCCTGATCTGTTGCGTCGCATCAGGGACTCGATCGGAAATAAGTGCTGCATGCTCTTTCCCACTGTCGTCACACCCGCGAAAGCGAGTGTCCAGAAGTCTCAGATAACGCACCGCTTTGATGACCCTGGATGCCCGCTTTCGCGGGCATGACGACAACAAAAACGATTCACGTATTTTCTTTTCCAGCGAGTCCTGGTCCCGCTGCGGCTTTCCCTTCGATTCAGCGCGTTGGCACGCCGGGGGGCAGGCCCCGTTGCGCCAAGAAGCCGGAGCGCATCAGCCCCTTCTGCCCGAGCTTGCTGACCTGCTTCATCATCCGGCTCATCTCCTGGAACTGCTTCAAGAGCTTGTTGATGTCCTGCACGGAAGTGCCGGACCCGGTGGCGATGCGCCGCTTGCGCGAGGCATGAATGACGCCGGGATTGCGGCGCTCGCCCTTGGTCATCGAGGTGATGATCGCCTCCTGACGCTTCAGGATCTTTTCGTCGATGCGTTGCTCGGCGAGTTGCTTCTTCACCTTGGCGACGCCGGGCAAGAGCCCGAGCAGGCCCTCCATGCCGCCCATCTTGCGCAGCTGGCGCAACTGCTGGGCCATGTCGTCGAGGTCGAATTGGCCCTTCTCGATCTTGCGCGCCAGCTTCGCGGCCTCCTCCTCCTCGATCGTCGCGGCCGCCTTCTCGACGAGCGAGACGACGTCGCCCATGCCGAGGATGCGGCCGGCGATGCGCGCGGGGTGGAAGGTCTCGAGCGCCTCGAGCTTCTCGCCGACGCCGATGAGCTTGATGGGGCAGCCGGTGACCGCGCGCATGCTGAGTGCTGCACCGCCGCGGGCGTCGCCGTCCACGCGCGTGAGCACGATGCCGGAAAGTCCCAAGCGCTTGTGAAAGGCCCCGGCCACATTGACGGCGTCCTGGCCGGTCATGGCGTCGGCGACGAGGAGGGTCTCGACCGGGTGGGTCGCCTCGCGCACCGCCTGTGCCTCTTCCATCATCTCCTCGTCGATGTGGAGTCGGCCGGCGGTGTCCAGCAGCACCACGTCGTAGCCCTCGAGCCGCGCCTTCTGCAGCGCGCGCTTGGCGATCGCGAGCGGCGGCTCGCCCGGCACGATGTTGAGCGTGTCGACCTCGGCCTGAAGCCCGAGGATGGCAAGCTGCTCCTGTGCCGCGGGGCGCCTCGTGTCGAGGGAGGCGAGCAGCACCTTCTTGCGCTCGCTCGCGCGCAGCCTCAAGGCCAGTTTGGCCGTCGTCGTGGTCTTGCCCGAGCCTTGCAGGCCGACCATGAGGATGACGGCCGGCGGTGCTGCCCGCAAATTGAGCTCCGCCGTCTCCGCCCCGAGTGCTGCCACCAGATGGTCGTGCACGATCTTGATCACCATCTGGCCGGGGGTGACGCTCTTGAGCACCTCCCCGCCGACCGCCTTCGCCTTGATGGAGGCGACCAGATCCTTGACCACCGGAAGCGCCACGTCGGCCTCCAGGAGGGCCAGGCGCACCTCGCGGAGTGCTGCATCGACGTCGGCCTCGCTCAAGGCGCCGCGGCCGCGCAGGCGGTCGAAAACTTGGCCGAGCTTGCCGGTCAAACCCTCAAACATGCGAGGCACCTCGCCAAAACCCAACGCGCCAGTGCGCGACACTCGCGGACTGGCGGACCCCCTCGGGAGCGTGAACTCTCTCTATGCTCCGTGACGAGGGCGCACTCTAAGGGACCCACGCGAGCCAAGTCAAGCGCACCGCACCTGCTCGCGGTGATAAAAGTTAACGGCTAATTCAGCAACCTTTACGATTGCTACCGATGGGCGAAAAATGTAAACATAATTCCTCGATTTGGCCCCCTCGGCGCGGCGCCGAAGCGGGGGCCGTCTCGACAAGGAGGACCCGAGGTGGCCTTCGAAAACCTGCAGCATGTCGATGGCGAGATCGGCAGCCGGATCCGGCTGCGTCGCGCCCTGCTCGGGTTCAGCCAGAAGCAGCTTGGCGAGCGCATCGGGCTCACCCCGCAGCAAGTGCAGAAATACGAGAAGGGCGTCAACCGGATCGCCGCGAGCACGCTTTTCAAAGTGGCCGAGGCCCTCGACGTCCCGGTCTCCTTCTTCTTCGACGAGCTGCTCAAGCGCCACCTCGATGAGCATGAGGCGAAAAACGCGCTTCTCGTCGACCGGCGCGAGACGCTCGACCTTCTGCGGGCGTACCACAAGGTGGCCGACGCGAAGCTGCGCCGGCAATTCATCGAGTTCATTCGCGAGATCGCGCGCATGAGCGGCGCGGTGCGGCATTAGCCGGCAAATCCGGATATCCGACGCAGGACCGCAATGCAGCCCCTAGGCGATCCGGCCGCTACCCGCGCCGCGAGCGCAAGCAGCACCCTACAACACGGCAACAGCGCTGCGGCAGCGCGCGACAATGCGCATTAAGCGCTCTGCCGCAAACATCTTTCGCGTGCGCAAAGAGCCATGCTGGCGGCGAATCGGCTCGCGAATTGGCTTGCCAAATTCGCGTCAGTTGACGATAAATACGCATCAGCAACCATAGGGCGGAATGACGGCGCCGCGGTGCCGGTAAAAGCGCCGGTGAGCGGCGCCCCCAAGGGATAGGGGGATGCGTTGGCGAAGGTGGAATCCATCGACGCGCATGTCGGCAAGCGTCTCCGGCAGCGGCGCATCGAGCTCGGGTTGAGCCAGCAGAAGCTGAGCGGCGTCACCGGCGTAAGCTATCAGCAGATTCAGAAGTACGAGCGCGGCACCAACCGGATCGGCGCCAGCATGCTGTGGCTCCTGAGCGACGTGCTCAACATCCAGCCCGCCTATTTCTTCGAAGGCCTCAGCCGGAGGGGGCGGAGTGCGGGCCCGGTCCTCGGCCTCGCCGAGCAGGAGCGGGCGGGCTACGATGCCGACATCCTTTCGGACCGCGAGACCATGGAGCTGGTCAAGGCCTATAGCGGGGTCGCCGACGCCCAGGTGCGCAAGGGCGTGCGCCAGATGTTGGGCGCGCTCGCCAAGTCCGGCAAGCCGGTAAAGCCGCGCAAGCGGCGCACGGCCAGATCCTAAGGAGCGCGCGCGGCGAAAGCGTTGGACTCGGCCCGGGCCCGGGCCCTATAACCGGGCCCATGGCCGAGGTCGTCGAAGAGCGCTCGTCCGCTTTCCTCAAGATGCCCCATTTCATCAAGATGCATGGGCTGGGCAACGACTTCGTCGTGCTCGATGCGCGCATGCGGCCGCTTGCGCTCGATGCCGCACGCGCGCGCGCGATCGCCGACCGCAAGACAGGGGTGGGGTGCGATCAGCTCATCATCCTCGAGCCGGCGCACGACCGCCGCGCCGACGCCTTCATGCGCATACGCAACGCCGACGGCGGAGAGGTCGAGGCGTGCGGCAACGCGGCGCGCTGCATCGCGACCGTGCTCATGAAGGAAGCCGGGCGCGATCACGTGGTGATCGAGACGCCGGTCGGGCTGCTCGACGCCGAGCGGCTCCCGGACGGCCTCATCGCCGTCGACATGGGCCCGGTGCGGCTCGACTGGCGCGAGATCCCCCTCGCGCGCCCGATGGACACGCTTCACCTCGAGCTCTCGATCGGCCCGCTCAGCGACCCGGTTGCCGTCAATGTCGGCAACCCGCACGTCGTCTTCTTCGTGCCCGATGCCGAGGCTGTGGCGCTCGAGGAGCTCGGACCGCAGATCGAGCATCATCTCCTCTTCCCCGAGCGCACCAACGTCGAGCTCGCCACGCGCCGGAGCGACGGCGCACTCCGCATGCGCGTGTGGGAGCGCGGGGTCGGCATCACGCGCGCCTGCGGAACGGGCGCCTGTGCCACCCTCGTTGCCGCCCACCGCCGCGGCCTCTCGCCGCGCAAAGAGACCGTCGTGCTCGACGGCGGCCCCCTCCTCATCGAGTGGCGCGAGCGCGACAACCACGTAGTCCTGACCGGACCGGTGGCGACGAGCTTCTCCGGCCGGCTCGACCCCTCCTTCTTCGCCTGAAGCCCGCATGTCCGGGCTCGACGTCGTCACCTTCGGCTGCCGCCTCAACGCCTACGAGTCCGAGGTGATCCGCGCGCGCGCGCGTGAGGCGGGACTGACGGCGGCCGTCATCGTCAACACCTGCGCCGTCACCGCCGAGGCCGAGCGCCAGGCCCGTCAGGCCATCCGCAAGGCGAGGCGCGCGCGCCCCGAGGCTCGCATCATCGTCACCGGCTGTGCGGCGCAGATCGACCCCCAGCGCTACGCCGCCATGGCCGAGGTCGACCAGGTGCTCGGCAATGGCGCTAAGCTCAGGCCCGAGTCCTACTCAAGAGGGGCAAGAATAGCGGTCGACGACATCCGGACGCTGCGCGAGACGGCCGAGCACCTCTCGGGCGGCTTTGCCGGGCGCGCGCGGGCCTTCGTCCAGGTGCAGCAGGGCTGCGACCATCGCTGTACGTTCTGCATCATTCCCTACGGCCGCGGGCCGAGTCGCAGCACACCCCTTGGCCGCATCGCCGAAGAGGTCCGCAGCTTGGTCGAGCGCGGCGTCAATGAAGTGGTGTTGACCGGCGTCGACCTCACCGACTACGGCAAGGACCTCCCCGGCACGCCGCGCCTCGGCCAGCTGGTGCGGCGCCTGCTCGCGGCCGTGCCGGCGCTCAAGCGCCTGCGTCTCTCCTCCCTCGATCCGGTCGAGATCGACGACGAGCTTTATCGCCTCATCGCCGAGGAGCCGCGGCTCATGCCGCATCTCCACTTGAGCCTCCAGGCCGGCGACGATCTCGTCCTGAAGCGCATGAAGCGACGCCACAGCCGTGCCCAAGCACTCGCGGTCGCCGAGCGGCTCGGCCGCTTGCGCCCGGGCATGGCACTTGGCGCCGATCTCATCGCGGGCTTCCCGACCGAGACGGAAGCGATGTTCGAGAACACGCTCTCGCTCGTGGAGGCCTCAGGGCTCGTCTTCCTCCATGTCTTCCCCTATTCCGCGCGCGCGGGCACGCCGGCCGCGCGCATGCCGCAGGTTCCGCCGGCGGAGCGCAAGGCGCGCGCCGCCCGTTTGCGCGCGGCAGGGGAGCGCGCACTCGCCCGCTTCCTCGCGAGCCGCGTCGGCAGCACGGCCGAGGTCCTGGTCGAGGAGGAGGGCCGCGGCAGGAGCGAGCATTTCGCCGCCGTGAGGCTCGAGGGAGCCGCAGCCCCCGGCAGCATCGCGCGGGCGAGCGTCATCGCGGCCGACGGCGCCGAGCTTCTCGCGCGCATCGTCTGAGGAGTAGTGGCACAGTGCCGGCGATGAGCGAGGAGAGCGCGGCACCCAGCCGCGGCTGGCTGAGCCGGCTCAAGGCGGGGCTCAGCCGCAGCTCGAGCAAGCTCGGCGAGGGCATCGCCGGCATCCTCAGCAAGCGCAAGCTCGATGCAACGACGCTGCAAGAGCTCGAGGAGCTCCTCATTGCCGCCGATCTCGGGCCGGCCATGGCGGCCAAGCTCACCGGGCGGCTCGCCGGCGAGCGCTTCGCGGGCGAGGTGAGTGCTGAGCAAGTGCGCGAGAGCTTGGCGCGCGCGATCACGGAGGTGCTGGATCCGGTCGCCAAGCCGCTCGTCGTGGACGGGGCGAAGAAGCCCTTCGTCGTCCTCGTGGTCGGCGTGAACGGCACCGGCAAGACCACGACGATCGGCAAGCTCGCCCGCCTCTACAAGCAAGAGGGTCTCGCCGTGATGCTGTGCGCGGGCGACACCTTCCGCGCCGCCGCGATCGA
>DATNIJ010000236.1:0-4480 GCA_035604475.1 Alphaproteobacteria bacterium | reverse complement strand
TCGCCTTCGAAGCGATCGCCGCTCACAAAGCGGACGACGCCATGGCCGTTGCGGTGATCGTTCTTGAACTCGCCTTCGAAGCGGTCGCCGTTCTCCCATGTGAAGACGGCGTGGCCATTGGCGTGGCCCTTGACGAACTCGCCCTCGTAGCGGTCGCTCGGACGGCCGTTCTCGGACCATTGGAGCACGCCTTTGCCGTCGGCCAAGCCGTCGTTGCAGGGTCCGCTCCAGCTGATGCTTTGGCCCGGCACCGGGTCCGCGTTCCACACCCGGCAGCCGTTCGCGTCGGCGATCCAACCCGGCTGAGGCTCGGCCGGCTGTTGCGCCTCGGCTTTCGCCAGCACGAGCACGGCAACGAGGACGCTCCATGCGATCCGCCACATTTGCGGCCTTTCTTTCGGCAACGGCATTTCGATCATCTCATCGAGCGAGGTGCCGCGCATCTCGAGGCACTTGTCCTGCGCAGTCACTTGCACGCCGGCTTTTCGGTGTCAACCCAGGCACTCTCTGCTCCTTTGCGGAAGCATCCGTTGACCCAGCTGCCCGAAAAGACCTCGCCCTTCTGAGTGCGATAGGTGCCTTGGCCCTGCGCGCGGTCGTCCTGCCACCCGCCCTCGTAGCGGTTGCCGTTGGCCCAGACATAGACGCCTTGGCCGTTGCGGCGTCCATCGTGCCAGCCGCCGTCGTAGCGGTCGCCGTTGGCCCAAACGAACGCGCCATGACCATTGCGCTGGTTGTCTATGAGCTCGCCCTCGTAGCGGTCGCCGCTCGCCCACTGCTTGACGCCGTGGCCGCTTGGGCGGCCGTCCTTCCACTCTCCCTCGTAGCGGAAGCCGTTCGTGGTCGTGGCAACGCCATGGCCGCTTGGGAGCGCGTCCCTGAACTCGCCCTCGTAGCGGTTGCCGTTCGCCCAAACGTAGAGGCCTTGTCCGTTCGGGCCGCCATCCTTCCATTCGCCCTCATAGCGCGAGCCGCTCGCCATCACCGCGACGCCATGGCCGTTGGGGAGCGCATCCTTGAACTCGCCTTCGTAGCGGTTGCCGTTCGCCCAACTGTAGACCCCTTGGCCGCTCGGGCGTCCATCCACGCAGTCTCCCGCATAACGGTCGGTCGGCTTGTCGGCCTGGTACCACTGCAGCACGCCCTTGCCGCTGGCAACCCCGCTCGCGCAGGGTCCGTCCCAGCTGACGCTTTCATTCGACTTCGGCTCCGGGTTCCAAATGCGGCACCCGTTCTTGTCGGCGATCCATCCCGATGGGGATTGGCTTTGCTGCTGCGCATGGGCCACGCCGAGCCCAAGCACGGCGACGATGATGCCCAACGTGACCCGCCGCATCCCTGCCCTCCAGGCTCCCTCGAAGCTTCCAGCACCGACCCAAGCAGGCCGGAGTCTATCACGAAGACGATACCGTCTCAGCGCCACGCGCGCGAGTGTCGATAGGTGCGGATCATCGTCGGGCCGGCAGCACCGGGGGAAAGCCGAGGAACGCGCCCGGTGGCACGCATAAGACCATGGGGATATCCTGCCCGAGCGCTCAATCGGCCCCATCGCTCATCTGGCGGTGCGGCCGCACCCTCGAGGGAGACGCTTGCGCCATGAAGATCACTGCGATCTCGACCATCCTCGTCCACATTCCTTACGAGACGGGGGCGCCCACGCAATCGCTCGCCGGACAAAGCTGGAGCCGCATGGCGATCCTCCTGGTCAAGGTCGAGACCGAGGACGGCGTCACCGGCTGGGGGGAGGGCTTCGGACATGCCGTGGCGCCGGCCACAAAGGCGGCCCTCGATACGCTGGTCGCCCGCCACTTCATCGGCCGCGACGCGACGGACATCGCCGGCCTCATGGCCGAGGCGGCGCAGAAGCTCCACCTCTTCGGACGCAATGGGCCGGTGGTTTACGCCTTGTCGGCGATCGACATCGCCTTGTGGGACATCGCCGGGAAGTGCTGCGGCCAGCCGCTGCACCGCCTCCTCGGCGGCGCTGCCAAGCGCGAGCTCAGCGCCTATGCGAGCCTGCTCCGCTACGGCGAGCCGCAGGTCGTCGGCCGGATGGCGGCGCGCGCGGCCGCGGAGGGGTACCGCTTCGTCAAAGTTCACGAGATCGCGGTCCCGCCGGTCGAGGCCGCGCGGCAGGCGGTGGGGCCCGATGTCGGCCTCATGATGGATACCAACTGTCCGTGGTCGGTCGCCGAGGCGCTCGCGAGCGTCGAGGCCTTGCGCGGCTGCGGATTGCATTGGCTCGAGGAGCCCGTATGGCCGCCCGAGGACCACCGCGGCCTGGCGCGCGTGCGCAAGGGCGGAATCCCCATCGCCGCCGGCGAGAACGCGAGCGGGCTTCACGACTTCCGCCACATGTTCGAGGTGGGGGCCGTCGACATCGCGCAGCCGAGCGTCACCAAGATCGGCGGCATCGGCGAGATGCGCAAGATCGCAGCGCTTGCCGAGGCCTACGGCGTGCGCCTCGTACCCCATTGCGCCTATTTCGGACCAGGCTACCTCGCCTCGCTCCATCTCGCCGCGACTCTCGCCCACGAAGCGCCCTTCGAGCGCCTCTATCTCAAGCTCGAGGCGAGCCCTTTCGCCGACGCGCTCGAGGCGAAAGGCGGCAAGGTCAAAGTGCCGCAGGCTCCCGGCCTCGGCTGCGATCCCGATATGGCGGTCCTCGAGCGTTATCGCAGCGAGCCGATCACGGTCACGCGATGACGCTCCGTCCCGCGGCCACGGGCGGAGGCTGCACTCCGCCGCGACAGGCGACGGCAGCCGCTTTACGGTCCCGGGCCGCGCTCGACCTGGAGGCCGAGGTCGATCACCCAATAGGTGCCGAGCCCGATGCCGCCCGCATCATCGGGGCGAAAGACGTAGCCCACGCCGGCGTCATGCACCCCGGGATTCAGGAGCGTATCGCGGTTGGCCGGCTGCGACAGCAATGCAGCGACCATCTCTTCGGGCGTTGGCGGGCCGCCGCCCAACGCCTCATCGGCGAGGGCATAGACGTAATCGACGGCGAGGAAACGCTGGCCGATCCCGTTGCCGCTCGAGTCCACGTGCGAGAGCGTGCGCTGTCGGGCTAGGTCATCGGCAAGCGCCTGAGCCGCTTGCATGAGCTTCTGATCCATCACCACGGGCGGGAGCCCGCTCTGCTGGCGGGCCTGGTTCACCAATTGGATGACGCGGGTCGCCAGCATGGGATCGGGCTGGGCCGCAGGTAATTTCTGGGATAGCACGAGAGCCGCGATCAGGCACGCGAGGGCGGCGAAATGCTTTGCGATCGTTTTCATGGCGCTTCCAACTTTCCAGGAGGATCGGCTCAGTTGAGGGTGGTGACGATCTGCCGGATCTGCTCCGCCGTGTGCTCGCCCGCAAGCGGCGTTCCGGGGATCAGATATTTGCCCATGGCGAGCCGCCCGATCACGACCGGCTCGAAGCCGATCTCGCGCACCAGGCTCGACGCCACCGCGACGGCGTTCGCATCGTCGCCCGCCATGGGAATGCCGATACGCTCGCCTTGACGATGCGCATCCTCCGGCAGCCTCATGTAACCGATCGCATTGAAGGCCCGGACGATATGCGCGCCGGGCAGCAGCTCCGCCGAGGCGAGGCCGGCACCCTTCTCCCGCGCCCAGGTCGCGACCTCGCCGTCGCGCGCCACGATCGGATTGCTCGCGTCGAGAACGAGGACCTTGCTCGCGAGTGCCTTCGCAAAGTCCTTGCCGATCTGCGGCAGCGCGCGATAGGGGACGGCGAGCAGCATCACGTCGCCGAAGGCGATCGCCTCTTGCACCGTGCCGGCATGCGCCAAGGGGCCGAGGCCGTCGACCAAGCCCTTCAGCTCCTCGGGATGGCGCGAGGAGAACATCACCGGGTGACCCGCCTGCACCCATAAGGTGCCGAGCGCGCTGCCGATGTGTCCGGAGCCGATGGTCGCGATCTTGAGCGGCGCACTACTCGGCGGGCCGGCGGCGAATGCCGAGAGCGGCGCACTCGCAAAGAGCGCAGCACTGCTCCCGGCGATGCGGAGAAAATCGCGACGAGAGCAATCGACGACATCACGGTTTGCCATGATCGACTCCTTGGACGGTTGCGGGCGCTCCCTTCGCCGCCGCCGCGGTAGGCACTCCGTCGCCGGACCGCAGCACATCGCAGAATGGGATCGCCGATGAAGGCCGAATTTCAACCGGCATCTTCCGGACCGCCCTTGACATGATATCCATCATAACGATTTCCCGGGGTGGCGGGAAGCCAAGAAGCCGCACACTACCCGCGTGCGGCAGCCATAGCCTCTCAAAGCGACTGCAGGAACTCGACCATCCGCTTGCGTTCAGCCGCGTCGGGCAGTCGGCCGCGCATCGCGCCCAAGTTGTCGCTCATGTGCGCGGCGTCGGCGGTGCCGGGGATGACCGCGGTCACCGCCGCGTTGCCGAGCAGGAATTTGAGGAAGAATTGCGCCCAGCTCCCGGCGTCGAACTCCTTCGCCCAT
>DATNIJ010000235.1:0-13343 GCA_035604475.1 Alphaproteobacteria bacterium | reverse complement strand
CCTGCTCGGGCCGAGCGGCTGCGGCAAGACGACGGTCCTCAACATGATCGCGGGCTTCGAGAGCCCGAGCTCGGGCGAAATCCGCATCGACGGCAAGCCGATGACCGCGGTACCGCCCCACTTGCGCTCGACCGGCATGGTCTTCCAGAGCTACGCCCTCTTCCCGCACATGAACGTCTTCGAGAACGTCGCCTTCGGCTTAGAGATGCGCCGGCTCGCGAAAGGCGAGATCGCGGCCGAGGTGGGCCAGGCACTCGAGATGGTCAAGCTCACCGGCCTCGAGGGCCGCCGCGTGCGCCAGCTCTCCGGCGGCCAGCAGCAGCGCGTGGCACTCGCGCGCGCGATCGTCATCCGCCCCAAGGTGCTGCTCTTGGACGAGCCGCTCTCCGCCCTCGACAAGAACCTGCGCGCGGAGATGCAGATCGAGCTCAAGGAGCTTCACGGCAAGACCGGGCTCACGACCGTGTTCGTGACCCACGATCAAGGCGAAGCCTTGAGCCTCTCCGACCGCATCGTGGTGATGGACCGGGGGCAAATTCAGCAAGTATCGACGCCGATCGAGCTCTATCGTCATCCCGCCAACGGCTTCGTCGCCTCCTTCATCGGCGAGATCAATCGCCTGCCGCCCGCGCGTTGCACGCTCGAAGGCGATGCGGCACTCTTCGAGCTCGCACCTTCGCTCAAGCTCGCGATGCAAAAATGCCGCGGGCTCGCCGCCTATCACGGCCGCATGGTCAATCTTTTCGTCCGCCCCGAGCATTTGACGATCGCGGGTGCGGGCGAGCGGGTGCTAAACCGTATCAAGGTCCGGGTGCTGACGCACGTCTACCAGGGCACGCATACGCTCGTGCGCGTCGACGGCGGCGCGCTCGGCATGCTGCAGCTGCGCGTTCCGGGTGGAGAGGTGATCGAGCAGGCACCGGTCGGCTCGGAGATCGAGGTCGCGCTCAACCTCGATTCCGCCATCATCCTTGCCGATTGACGCCGCGCGCGACGCTCAGCGAGGAAAGAGCCAACTCAAGGGGAAGCAAGACATGGCGCAGAAGTCGCTCAAGGTCGAAAGCGTCGCGGAGGCCTATCTCGCCCTCCTCGCGGAGCGCGGGGTGGAGTACCTCTTTGCCAACGCCGGCACGGATTTCGCGCCGATCGTGGAGGCGCTCGCCAAGGCGGATGCGATCGGGAGTCCCGCACCCAAGCCCATGATCGCCGTGCACGAGAACCTCGCCATGTCGATGGCGCACGGCTATGCCATGGTCTCGGGCAAGGTGCCCGCGGTGATGGTGCACGTCAGCGTCGGCACGGCCAATGCCATCTGCGGGGCGCTGAACGCGGCGCGCGAGAACGTGCCGATCCTCTTCACCGCGGGGCGCACGCCGCTCACCGAGGAGGGCCTCGCGGGCGCGCGCGACGCCTACATCCACTGGGGCCAGGAGATGTACGACCAGGCGGGCATGCTGCGCGAGGTCGTCAAATGGGATTACGAGCTGCGGAACGCCGAGCAGCTCGAGACGGTCGTCGACCGCGCGCTCGCGATCGCGCGGAGCGAGCCTTGCGGGCCGGTCTATCTGACCTTGCCGCGCGAGGTGCTCGCGGCCCCGCTTGCGGAGATGCGCTACCAGCAGCCGGCGCGGCGCGTCGCGGCCGCGAGTCCGCGCGCGGATGAGGCGGCCCTTGCCGAGGCCGCGAAAATCCTCGCCGCGGCGGAGAACCCTCTCATCCTCACCACGAGTGCGGGACGCGATCCGACGGCACTTCCCGCCCTCGCCGCCATAGCCGAGCGCTTCGCCATTCCCGTGGTGCAGTTCAGCCCGCGCCACCTCTCCCTACCTTGCGATCACCCGATGCAGCTCGGCTTCAATCCCACCCCCCTCGTCGCCGAGGCAGATGCGGTGCTGGTGCTCGAATCCGATGTGCCGTGGATTCCAAGCCGCGTCTCGCCGCCGGCCCACGCGCGCGTCATCCACATCGGCCTCGATCCGCTCTTCCAGCGCTACCCCATCCGCGGCTTCCTCTGCGATCTCGCGATTCCCGCGCGGGTGAGCAGCGCCCTCAATGAGCTTTTGCATCTGCTCGAGAGCCGCTGCGACAAGCGCATCATCGAGCGGCGCCGCGCGCGCATCGCCGAGCGGCACGCGGTCCTACACGGCCAATGGCAAGCGCTCCGCGATTCCGTGCGCGGGATGCTGCCGATCCATCCCGCCTGGCTCAGCCACTGCATCGAAGAGGTCAAGGGCGACGACGCCATCGTGGTCAACGAGTACACGCTCATGCAGGAGCATTGCGGCTTCAGGCGCGCGGGCAGCTTCTTCGGCTCGAGCTCGGCCTCCGGCCTCGGCTGGGGCCTGGGAGCAGCGCTCGGCGCCAAGCTCGCGGCCCCCGAGCGCCTGGTGATCGCCACGCTCGGCGACGGCGCCTACCTCTTCGCCAACCCCGTCGCCGGCCACCACGCCGCGCGCGTCCACCGCCTGCCGATCCTCACCATCGTCTTCAACAACGCGATGTGGAACGCGGTGCGCCGCGCCACCCTCGGCATGTACCCCGATGGGGCCGCGGCCAAGAGCAACCATCCGGCCTTCATCCACCTCGAGGAGCTGCCCGCCTTCGAGGCGGTCTGCGCCGCGGCCGGCGGCTACGGCGAGAGAGTGGAGGACCCGGCCGAGCTGCCGGCGGCCCTCGGCCGCGCTCTCGACGCCGTCACGCGCGAGCGGCGCCAGGCGCTCCTCAACGTCATCTGCCAGGCACCAGGCGGGGCGATTTAGCACTCGGATTCATGGGCGTCAGCGAAGAATTCCCTCGCCCTCTTCAGAGGGAGAGGGAAGGGGCCCGTCGCGAAGCGACGGGAAGGGTGAGGGTGCGCCCCGCCTATCCCTCCTTGATCAGATACTAGCCGTCCTCGTCGCGGCCGAGCACGTTGGCGCCGCGCACCTCGCCCCAGGCTCGCTTCCGTCCGGTGATTTTTGCAGGTGAATCGTGATGACCCTGCGTGCCTGCGCGAACCTCTAAGCGACCTCCGCCAACGAATAGCTGGTGCTTCGACCGCCGGCTGCATCCTTGGTGAGGACGCCGCACTTGACGAGATCGTCGATGTCGCGAAGGGCTGTGTCCTGTGAGCATTTGGCGAGCTTCGCCCATTTGGACGAGGTGAGCTTGCCTTCAAAGCCATCCAGCAAGCGATTGATGATGAGGCGCTGGCGCCGATTGAAGGATGCGTCGGCATGCGCCTCCCAGAAGCGCGCTTTCTTGAGCACGGCCGCCAATGTGGTCTCGGCACCTTCGAAGGCACGCTCGAGACAAGCGAGGAACCATTCGAGCCAGGGCGTAATATCGAGATCGCCCTTTTGCGTTGCCTCGAGGATGTCGTAATAGGCGTTCCGTTCCCGGCGGATTTGCGCAGACATGCTATAGAAGCGCTGCGCGCCCTTCTCCGAGCGGGCAAGCGTCAGATCGGCAATGGCGCGCGCGATGCGGCCGTTGCCGTCCTCGAAGGGATGAACCGTGACAAACCAAAGGTGAGCGACGCCGGCCTTCAGCACCAAATCCATGCTGTTCTTGCCGTTGAACCAGTCGAGATAAGCAAGCATTTCGCGCTGGAGCCGCCCTCCGCTCGGGGCTTCGAAATGAACCCGCTCGTGGCCGGTTGCGCCAGATACGACTTGCATCGGCCCTGAGCGCTCGTCTCGCCATGCGCCGACCGTGATCTTGGTCATCCCGCTGCGTCCGGTCGGAAACAGTGCTGCGTGCCAGCCAAAGAGGCGCTCGGCGGTCAAGGGCTCGTCGAATTTCTGAGTGGCGTCCAAGACCATTTCGACGACGCCCTCCACCTTGCGATCGGCGGGTGCGAGCGCGCCTATGTCTATTCCGAGACGTCGTGCGAGCGAGGAACGCACTTGCGCTCGGTCGAGAATTTCGCCTTCGATCTCGCTCGATTTGACGACCTCTTCCGTCAGGGTTTCAAGCGTGGCTTCGCCGCGGAGCTTGAAGCCAAGCGCTTCCATTCGCCCGATCAACCGCCCTTGCCGGTGGCGCACGGCGGCAAGTCGCTCGGCGATGCGCTCCCGGCTCCAATGGAACTCGTGCCAGTTTTTCAGCTCGTGGATATAGCCAGGCATTCTCCGCACCTCATGCGGAGATAATGCCGCCTATTCGCCGCAAAAGCAAGGACATTCTCCGCACATTATGCGGCGAATATATGCCCTAATCTCCGCAGGTCCCAAAAGGCGCCGCGAGGCGCGCCGCCGACGGACTATGCGCTCTTGATGAGATACCTGCCGTCCTCGTCGCGGCCGAGCACGTCGGCTGCGCGCACCTCGCCCCAGGCACGCAGGAAGTCGCGCCATTTCGCGTCGCGGTGGGCATCGACGAGCTCGGCGAATTGCCGGGGCTCGGCGTGGAGTTCGCGCAGGATCGTCTCGGCGAGCGGGCTCATAGGTAGTCCTCGAGCTTGACGCGGTCGCGGCCGTAATATTCGAGGCGGCGGTAGAACTTCTTCGGTATCCCTTCGGGGATGGTGGCGTCGATGCCGAGCTTGGCCGTGGTGGGCAGGCCGCCCTTGCCGAGCTCCCAGGCGCGCACGCTCGGGTCGACGTGCTTGCCGCGCGCGCCCTCGACGATGATCACGTCGCGGTTGGCCTGCACCCGGAAGGTGAGCGCCCAATCGAGATCGTCAGGGTCGTGGATGTTGATGTCGTCGTCGGTGACGATGGCGAGCTTGACCTCGGCCACGGAGAGGAGGGCCAAGAGCGCGTTCTTGCCCTCGCCGGGGCGTTTGCGGATGGAGGCGATGAGCGTCCAATAGCCGCAGCTGCCGACAGGCGCCTTGATCGCCACCGGCTTGATGCTGGCGTTCCTCAGTGCCCTCAGCCCCGCCGCCTCGGTGACCGGGGCCGAGAGCCAGTCGTTCTCCCACGGCATCTGCAGGAAATAGAAGATCGGTTGATACCGGTGGGTGATGCACTTGACGCGGAAAATCGGGTTCCACTTCACGTCGCCGGTGATGTGGCTGAACTCGCCGAACGGCCCCTCGTCGGCACTCCAGCCGATGGGCAGAAGCTCGCCCTCGAGCACCAGCTCGGCGTCGGCCGGCACCTCGAGGTCGACGCTTCTGCATTTGACGAGTGCGAGGGGCGCGCCATGGAGCCCGCCCGCGATCCAATATTCGTCCATGTCGATGGGTGCTTTGTAGGAGGCCGCCAGCATCTCGAAGGGATGCACGCCGATGGCGACCGCGATCTCGAGCGGCTTGCCGCGGTCGAGCTGGCGCTGGTAGTAGAAGCGCATGTCGGACGGCGAGACGAGATCGATGCCGGTCTCCTTCGGCGTGCGGTACATCAACCGGTACGAGCCCACGTTGCGTCCGTATTCCGGGTCCTTGGAGACGACGCAGGTCGCCGAGATGTAGGGGCCGCCGTCGCGCGCATGCATGAGCGGGTAGGGGATCGAGGTGAGGTCGGCGTCCTCGCCCTCGAGTACCACCTCCTGGCAAGGCGCGTTCCCCACCAGGATCGGCTCGATCGGCCGGTCGAGGCTTGCCTCGAAGCGCATGGCGACCTCGTTCTCGCTGCTTCCCATGGCGAGTGCCAGGCGCTTGCGCGTAGAGACGAGGCCGCCCGCAAGGCGCCAGCCGGGATACTCCGCGAGCGTCTCGAAGAGGGCCGCCTCGCGCGATTGCGCGACGAGCGCCGAGACGTCGCGCAGATCGACCGGCTTCTTCACCCGGCGCAGCTCGCCCGCCTTCTCGAGATCATCGAGGAAATCGCGAAAGCTCTTCTTCACTCGCCGTCCTCCTACCCCTTGGCCGGCATGTATTTGCCGACGCGCGCCTCGACCTCGGCCCATTCCGCGTCCGTAAGCTTGATCTTGCCCGCGAACTTGTCCGAGAACAGGCTTTCGGCGGGCGGCGTGCCCTTGGCCCCCATATAGGTCTCGACCGTCCGCCGCGTCGCATCGACGAGTGCTGGGTCCATGTAGCCGAGCCCGTACTCCTTGACGGAAGGCACCAGCCCGAGCGCGGTCGAGACCGCCTGTCCGTACTTGATCACGTCTCGGTTGGCGGCACTGCCGCCTTGGAACTCCTTGACGCTCTCGATATGGATGTCGACCGACTTCTCGGGGTTGAGGTAGACGTATTTCAGTCCCTCCATGGCACCGTCGGCGAAGGCCTGGCAGAGCTCGGGCTTCTTCTCGATGGTGCTGCGCTTGCAGGCGAAGCAGTTGCTGAAGGTCTTGATACCGTAGTGCTCGTAGAAAATGCTGTTGAGCTCCATGCCCTGGGCCCACAGGCTGGGTGCGATGCTGCCGAGGAAGTTGCCCTCCGCCTTGATCTTGCGCTCGACGAGCGCCTGGGTGAGTGCGGGGCCGTCCAGCATCACCTTCTTGACCTTGCCGTCGTCGATCCCGGTCGCCTTGACGAAGGCCGGCCAGAGCTGGAAGTCGCCGCTGCCCGCGTCGAAGCCGACCTCCTGGCCCTCCAGATCCTTGGGCTTCGTGATGTTGAACTCCTTGAGCGAGAAGATGCCGACCGGCGAGCGCGGCCACAGGCCCGCGATCGCCACGAGGTCGAGAGCCTTGCTCGTGCAATTCATCATCACGCCCATGTCGAGGAGGCCGAAGTCGTATTGCCCCTGGTCGACGGGCAGGCAGACCTTGCCCGAGCCGAAGCCGCGGTCGATGGTAACGTCGAGGCCGCGCTTCTCCCAGAAGCCCAGCTTCTTGGCGACGAAGGTGAAACTGAAGGTGCCGAGCGGCAGCCACGGCAGCGTCATCTTGACCGCAGTCGCCGCGCGGGCGAGGCGGGGGATGGGAGCGAGCGCGCCGGCGCCGGCGATGGCGGCGGCTCCCTGCAAAAAACGGCGTCGTCTCATGGCGATGAACCTCCTCTCAAGCGATACGTCTCTTTTCGACGGGCGGCCCTTGGTCTAGGCCCCTTGGGCGACCTCGACGAAGCTCGGCGATTGCCAATAGATCACCAGACCCTCGACCCAGGCGATGATGGCATAAAGCAGAAGCCCCGTGATGCTGAGGACCGTGATCGCCGCCATCATGAGCGGGGTGTCGAGCAGGCCGCCCGCGAGCTTGATCAGGTAGCCGATTCCCTCCTGCGAGGCAACGAACTCGGAGACGACGACGCCGATGATCGCGAGCGTGATCGAGATCTTCATGCCGCTGAAGAGATACGGCATGGCGTGCGGCAGCCGGATCGAGCGGAAGATCTGCCAGCGCGAGCCCATGCAGGCGCGCGCCATCTTGAGGATGTCCTCGTCGACCGCCTGGAAGCCGGCCGCCGCGTTGATCGTCATGGGAAAGAAGCCGATCAGGAAGGCAAGCAGTAGGCCCGAGATGGCGCCCGTGCCGAACCAGACGATGAGGAGGGGTGCGATCGAGATCTTGGGGACAACCTGCGAGATCACGATGATCGGGTAGAGGACCTTGCGCACGATCGCCGAGTAGGTGATGAGGATCGCGATGAAGACCCCGCCTACCACCGAAAGCAGGAAGCCGAAGACCGTCATGTAGAGGGACGGCCACAGGTTGGCGAGGAGGAGGTCGTAGCGCAGCACGATGACCTCGAGGATCTCCGACGGCGGGGGCAGCAGAATCGAGCGTACGCCGAGCGCGCGAACCAGCACTTCCCAGGCCAAGAGAAGCGCCAAGGTCGCGCCGAGCGGCCAGGCGAGCGAGCCGAGGCGCCTTGCGAGTGCCAAGAGGGCCGTCACCGCGGCCTCGCCGTCGCTGCCGCGCGGAGCGGTTCCCGCCGATCCGGATGCTCGCCGTCAGGTTTCATGGCTCGCCTCGATCGCCTTGCGCAGAATGCGGACGTGATGGTTGAAGGCATCCCCCTCCATCATGTCGATGAGCCGCGGGCGGGGCAACTCGATCGCAAGCTCGCGCGTGACGGTCGCGGGCCGGCGGCCCATCACGAGCACGCGATCGGAGAGAAACGCCGCCTCGCGGATGCTATGCGTCACGAAGATCACCGTCTTGCGGTGGTGGTGCCAGATGCGCAGGAGCTCGAGGCCCATCTCGTCGCGCGTGAGGGCGTCGAGCGCCGAGAAGGGCTCGTCCATGAGGAGGATGCTCGGGTCATGCACGAGGGCGCGGCAGATCGCGACGCGCTGGCGCATGCCGCCCGAAAGCTCCTTCGGCAGCCGGCCGGCGAAATCGTGGATCTTCGCCATGTCGAGGAGCGCCCTCGCCCGCTCCTGATACTCCCGGCGCGGCAGGCGCAGCATCTCGATGGGCAAGAGCACATTGTCCAGCACGTTGCGCCACGGCAGGAGGAGCGGGGACTGGAAGACGACGCCGATCTCGCGGCGCGGGCCGCGGACCGGATCGCCGTTGATGATGATCTCGCCCTCGCTCGGGTTGAGCAGGCCGGCCACCATCATGAGCAAGGTGCTCTTGCCGCAGCCGCTCGGGCCCAGCACGCTCAGGAACTCGCCCTCGGCCACGTCGAAACTCACGTCGCGGATCGCCTCGAGCTCGCCGTAGAGGCGGCGAACGGACTTTATGCTGAGGCGTGCCGCCCGGCGGCCGGATGCGGCCCCGGCGGCGGCAGCGCCGGAGGCGAGACGCGGATGCCCGCTCATCGCACGGCACCCGCAGCGCGCGGCCGCACCCGCGCGCGGGAACAAGGGCTCGCCGTCGTCGTCACCAGAATATCCTGCCTCCCGCGCGCCTCGCCCCTGCTCTTTTTGCGGACCGCCCGCCGATGCGGGTGCGGTTCCGCTCTCGCGCGCTCTCTACCCAACATCCCTACAATAGTACCTTAGAGCGCCGGTGCTGCGAGGTGCAAGGGACGAAAGCGCGCGCCCTGCGCCGATCCGCGGCGCCTCGGGCGAGCGGCGAATGCCGCTCGGCGCTTGTCCGCGCCGCGAAAATCCTATCAAATCGCCGGGGCTCTGACGATCGGGCCGCGCGTTCCAAGGCACGATCCAGCGGCGGGTGGCAGGATGAATTATCGCGTCGGCGTGGATATCGGCGGCACCTTCACCGATATCGTGTTTCTCTCGGCCGACGGCCGCCTCCATCTCAAGAAGGTCTCCTCGAGCAGCGACAATTACGCGCGCGCGATCACGGACGGGCTCAGCGCCGTCTTCGCTGAAACCGGACTGCAAGGCGGCGACGTGGGCGAGGTCAGCCACGGCACGACGGTCGCCTCCAACGCCATTCTCGAGGGGCGGGGTGCCAGGACCGGCCTCATCACGACGAAGGGCTTTCGCGACGTGCTCGAGATCCGGCGCCTGCGTATGCCGCGGCTCTACGACATCGCCTGGGAGAAGCCGCCCCCACTCGTCGAGCGCTACCTGCGTCTCGAGGTCGCCGAGCGGACGAGTGCTAGCGGCGAAATCCACACGCCGCTCGACCCGGCGGACGTGGAGCGCGCCCTCGATCGCCTCGCGGGCGAGGGCATCGAGGCGCTCGCCGTCGCGCTCATCAACTCCTACGCCAATCCCGCCCACGAGACGCGCATCAAGGAGATCGTCGAGCGCCGGCTGCCCGGGCTTCCGGTATGCATAAGCTCGGAGGTGCTGCCGGAGATCAGGGAGTTCGAGCGCACCTCGACGACCGTCATCAATGCCTACATCCTGCCGATCGTGCGCCATTATCTCGAGCGCCTCACCGCGGAGCTCAAGGAAAGCGGCATCTCGAGCCCGCTCATGATCATGCAGTCGAACGGCGGCATCATGACCGCCGAGGCGGCAGCCCTCATGCCGATGCATATCGTCGAGTCGGGCCCGGCGGCGGGCGTGGTCGGCTCGCAGGCGCTCGCGCGACGCTTGGCCGAGCCCAAGGTGATCACCTTCGACATGGGCGGCACCACCGCCAAGGCCTCGATCATCGAGGACTACGAAATCAACCGCGCCGCCGAGTTCTCGGTCGGCGGCGGTATCCTCGCCGGCTCGCGGCTGCTCACGGGCTCGGGCTATCTCCTGCGCGCGCCGGTCGTCGATCTGGCCGAGGTGGGTGCGGGCGGCGGCTCGATCGTATGGATCGACGCCGGCGGCGCGCTCCAGGTCGGCCCCAGGAGTGCGGGCTCCTCGCCAGGCCCGGTGTGCTACGATACCGGCGGGACCGAGCCGACGATCACGGATGCCAACGTGATCCTCGGCTATCTCAATCCGGAATATCTCGTCGGCGGTGCGGTCAAGCTCAACGCCGGGCGCGCGCGCGAGCTTTTCGCCGAGCGCATCGCGCGCCCGCTCGGCCTCTCGCTCGAGGACGCGGCCGAGGGTGCGCACCGCATCGCCGCCTCGAACATGATCCGCGCGATCAAATCGGTCTCGAGCGAGCGCGGGCGCGACCCGCGCGAATACGTGCTCTTCGCCTTCGGCGGCAACGGCCCGCTGTTCGCGGCATCGCTCGCGCGCCAGCTCGAGATGCGCCGCATACTCGTACCTCCGGCGCCGGGCCTCTTCTCGGCCTTCGGGCTCCTCTATGCGGACGTCGAGCACCATTACGTGAGGACGTACCGCCGCGAGACGCGCGGCGCCGAGCTCGCAGCACTCAACGAGGTCATGGCGCAGATGGAGTCCGTGGCTTGCGCGCAGCTCGCGGTCGAGGGCTTTGCCGCGGAGGCCGTGCGGCTCAAGCGCGCGGCGGACCTTTGCTATCTCGGCCAGTCCTTCGAGCTCACGGTGCCGATGGAGCCGGGTGCCATCGCTGCCGGGACGATCGCCAAGCTCGAGGAGGCGTTCGCGCACGAGCACGAGCGCGTCTACGGTCATCGCGCGGGTGTGGACGAGGCCGTCGTGCTCATGAGCCTGCGGCTCGTCGCGCAAGGCATCCCGGATAAGCCGCGCATGCCCGAGCGGCTTATCCTCGAGCGCGGGAAAGCCCCGAAAAGCGCCGCGCCGCGGCGCCGACCCGTTTATTTCGGCGCACCCCACGGCTGGCTCGAGGCTCCGGTCCTCGGGCGCGCCGACCTCGCCGCCAAGGTGGCTGGCCCCGCCATCATCGAGGAGTATGATGCAACCTGCATCATCCCGCCAAGCGCAAGCGGCGCGCTCGATGCGCACGGCAATATCGTGATCGAGCTTGAGCCGGAGCTGTAGCAGGGGCGGACCCGCGAGTGTCCTGGTTCTGAAATTCACGACATTGGGAAAACAGTTGTCATTGCGAGGCGCCCGAAGGGCGCCGAAGCAATCCAGAAAGGGGTTCGCACCCAGCCGCGCTGGATTGCTTCGCTGCGCTCGCAATGACGGTTATCTCCGAGTGAAACGAACTTTCGAATCGGACCGCTAGCAAAATCAATATAATGTGTTGTGGTTCCGACACAATGATTGGAATCAAGCGTTGGAACCGCAGCGCGAGGAGGATCGAGCATGGCGTCGGGCAACACCGATGTGATCGAATTCCAGCTCTTCAAGAACACGCTGCTCTCGATCGCCGACGAGATGGCGTTGACCATCTTCCGCACCGCCTATTCGGGCGTGCTCAAGGACGTGATGGACTATTCGACGGCGTTCTGCGACGGCGAGGGCAAGACCGTGGCGCAGGGCCTGACCTTGCCCGCGCACCTCTGCTCCTTCCCCGACGCGCTCGCGGCGACGATCCGGCGCTACGGCGAGCGCATGCGTCCCGGCGACATCTACTGCCTGAACGACCCCTTCGAGGGCGGCATGCACCTGCCGGACGTCTTCATTCTGAAGCCGATCTTCCACGAGGGCGAGCGTCTCGCCTTCGCCGCGACCGTGTGCCACCAGACCGACATGGGCGGCCGGGTCGCGGGCTCGAACGCCTCGGATTCGACGGAGACCTATCAGGAAGGGCTGCGCATCCCGCCGGTCAAGATGTACGACGAGGGCGAGCCCAACGAGACGCTCTTCCGCCTCATCGAGAAGAACGTGCGGCTTCCGGGCCGCGTCATGGGCGACATGCGCTCGCAGCTCGCCGCCTGCCACATCGCGGAGGAGGCCTTCCTCCGTCTCATCGCACGCCATGGTGCGGAGACGGCGAAGCGCTACATGCGCGAGCTCGTCGATTACACCGAGCGGCTCACGCGCGCGGCCGTGCGCGAGCTTCCCGACGGCGAATGGAGCTTCGAGGATTGGATCGACGACGACGGGATCGAGCGCGGCAAGCCGGTGCCGCTCAAGGTGACGCTCAGGAAGAAGGGCGACAGGCTCGTGGCCGATTGGACCGGCTCGTCGCCGCAAGTCAAGGGTGCGATCAACAACACGCTCTCCTACACCAAGGCGGCGACCTACACCTGCGTCAAGTCGGTGCTGCCGCACGACATCCCCAACAACGAGGGCTTCTACCGCCCGATCGAGGTCATCGCCCCCGCGGGCACCATCGCCAATTGCGTGCTGCCGGCGGCGAGTGCGGCACGCGGGCTCACCGGCTACCGCATGATCGACTGCTGCTACGGTGCGCTTGCCATGATGCTGCCGGACCGCGTCTTCGCGGCCTCCGACGGCGGCAATACCGGCATCTCGATCGGCGGCTATTATCCCGACCGCACGCCCTTCATCTACGTCGAGTTCATCTGCGGCGCGTGGGGCGGCCGGCCGTGGGCGGACGGGCTCGACGGCAACGCCAACATGATGGCGAACCTCTCCTCGCAGCCGATCGAGGTGTGCGAGGTCGAGCAGCCGATCGAGATCCTGCGCTCGGAGTTCGTCGCGGACACGGGTGGTGCCGGCAAGTTCCGCGGCGGGGTCGCCATCCGGCGCGACTACCGCCTGCTCGAGGAAGAGGCGGTCCTCCAGGTGCGCTCCGACCGGCGCACCTTCCGCCCCTACGGGCTTTACGGCGGCAGCCCGGGGAAGACCTCCTCGAACATCATCAATCCCGAGGGCAACGCCGAGGTGGTGCCGGCGAAGGTGACGATGACGCTCAAGCACGGCGATCTCTACCGCCACGAGCTGCCGGGTGCCGGCGGTTGGGGCGATCCGCTCGAGCGCGAGAGCTGGCGCGTGCTCAAGGACGTGCGCAACGAGCTCGTGAGCCTCCACGCCGCGCGCGAGGATTATGGCGTGGTGATCGAGCCCGGGACCTGGCGCGTCGACGAGCCGGCGACCGCGCGGCTGCGGGCGGAGCTAGCGCGCAAGCGGAATTGGCGCGCCGTCCCCGTCGTGTCGCGGTGAAGGGGAGCATGGCGGCGCGGAGTCGGCAAACGACGCTGCTCGCCGCCCGCTGAGACGCGAAGCTAGTACAGGAATCATGGGTGCCTGGCACACCCCCCTCCCTACCCTCCCCCTTGTTTGGACGGGGGAGATAGGTAACAGGTGTTCGGGGACATGGGTGACACATTTTGGCATGCTTTCAAAGCGTCCAAGGGGGTTGCTGTTGTTGCGCCGGTGGGGTTGTGGGCATCGCGCTGGCGATGTCCACAAGTCCAC
>DATNIJ010000234.1:0-13212 GCA_035604475.1 Alphaproteobacteria bacterium | reverse complement strand
CGGAGCTTTTCCCGGTTGCGAGCCTTGCTATCCGGAATCCATGCCTCCCGCTCGCGCTGTCCCGGACATGGATTCCGGATCGCGCAAATCATCGCATGTGCGATGATTTGCTTGTCCGGAATGACGAGCCGAAAATGAATGTCCACAGGACCTGGTCCCTGCCTTTAGAGCGCTTTGCGGCACCTCTCTTCCTCCGCTAGAGTAGCGAGCGCACGCACGCCCTGTCATCGCCGCCCTGCGAGCATAGACTTGCCCATGAGCTGGAACCCCGATCTCTATCTCGCCTTCGGCGATCATCGCCTGAGACCCGCCCTCGACCTGATCGCGCGCATACCGCTCGCAGCACCCAAACGCGTCGTCGATCTCGGTTGCGGCCCCGGCAACGTCACCAAGCTCCTCGCCGAGCGCTGGCCGCAAGCGCGCTTGAGCGGCATCGACAACGCGCCGGCAATGCTCGAGCGCGCGCGCAAGGACTACCCTCGGCTCGACTGGCGGCAAGCCGACATCGCGAGCTGGGGGGCCGAGGAGCCGGTCGATTTGCTCTACAGCAATGCGGCCCTGCAGTGGCTCGACCATCACGAGGCGCTCTATAAGCACCTCTTCGCGCAAGTGTCGCCGGGCGGCGTCTTCGCCGTGCAGGTGCCGCGCAACGATTCGAGCCCCTCGCACGTCGCCATCCGCGACACGGTCGCAGAAGGGCCGTGGCGGGAGAGGCTCGCCCCGCTCGTCCGCAGCGAGCGCGTGCATCCGCCGGCCTTCTACCACCGGCTTCTGACGCCTTACGCCAAGGGCCTCGACATTTGGGACATCGACTATCTTCAGGTGCTGAGCGGCGAGGATCCGGTGGTCGAGTGGACCAAGGCGACGGCATTGAGACCCTTCCTCGCGGCGCTCGAGGAGCCGGAGCTGAGTGCCTTCGAGGCGCAATACCGCGAGCGCGTCCGCCGCGCCTACCCGCCCGAGCCGGACGGCCGCACGCTTTTCCCCTTCCGCCGCCTTTTCCTCGTGGCACGGGCTTGACCGAGCCCGGTCCCAGCAAGGAGGTCCAGGACCATGTTGGAGCGAAAGAGCATAGAGGCCGCGGTCAGGCACCTCGAGGAGGCCGAGAGGAGCCGCACGTTCATGCGCCAGCTGACGCTCGAGCATCCCGGCATGACCATCGAGGACGCCTATGCCATCCAGCACGCCTGGATGCAGCTCAAGCTCTCCCAGGGCCGCACGGTGAAGGGGCGCAAGATCGGCCTCACCTCCAAGGTCATGCAGCGCGCGGTCAATATCGACGAGCCGGACTACGGCGCGCTGCTCGACAACATGTTCTTCCACGACGGCTCGAATATCCCCACCGACCGCTTCATTCAGCCCAAGATCGAGATGGAGCTCGCCTTCGTGCTCAGCAAGCGTCTCGCCGGCCCCGGCTCTACGATCTTCGATGCGCTCAATGCCACGGATTACGTGGTGCCAGCGCTCGAGATCCTCGACGCGCGCATCGAGCGCGTCGACCGCGAGACCAAGGTGACCCGCAAGATCGTCGACGGCATCGCCGACAACGCGAGCGACGCGGGCATCGTGATCGGCGGCCGGCCCTTCAAGCAGCTCGAGGTGGACGTACGCTGGATCGCGGGGCTCTGCTCCCGCAACGGCCAGATCGAGGAGACCGGCGTCGCGGCGGCGGTGCTCAATCATCCGGCCAACGGAATCGCCTGGCTGGCGAACAAACTCGCCCCTCATGGCATAGCACTCGAGCCCGGCCAGGTCATCCTCAGCGGCTCTTTCATACGGCCGATCGACGCGCACAAGGGCGACACGTTTCACGCCGACTACGGGCCGTTCGGCACGATCTCCTGCTACTTCGCTTGAGGAGGCCGGCGGCGGCCGGCAAACGGCCACTGGTCATTTTTGTTTGATGTTTCAATGATATGGGGGGAACCGCCGGCCCGCGCCAATCGCCGCAAATCGTGATAGGATGCACTTGGAATTTCAGGACGTTACGGCCATGGCCCACGAGCGGATCGAGATCAATCCTGAGATCATGGGCGGCAAGCCCGTTATTTGCGGGACGCGCATTCCCGTAGAGCTTGTCTTGCGCAAACTCGGAGCCGGTATGACGGCGGAAGCGATCCTCGCCGACCATCCAAAGCTCACGCTCGAAGATATCCGGGCAGCTCAGGCCTTCGCGGCGGATTATCTCGCCGACGAGGAACTCGTATATCGCTGAGCGAGCTGCCACGTGCGTTGGCTCGCCGATGAATGCGTCGATGCAGCACTCGTGAGCCGCCTTCGCGGTGCCGGCCACGACGTGTCCTACTTGGCAGAGGTCGCGTCCGGTGCGACTGACGCCACCGTTCTACGGCGCGCGCACGATGAGGACAGGCTCCTGCTGACGGAGGACAAGGACTTCGGCGATCTTGTGTTCCGCTCAAAGATGGCCGTTCCCGGCGTCCTGCTTCTGCGCCTCGATCCCGAAAAGAGTCTACTCAAGTGGACGCGCTTGGAATCCGCGATCGGCAAATTCGGCCGGACCTTGTTCGGACGCTACATCGTCATCGAGGCGGCCCGATTCCGATCACGACCGCTGCTCAAATCGCCACATCGATAGGACCGCGATGGGAGCTATTGAAAGCTGCGGCGACCAATCGACACCAGAACCGACTCGATGAACCCTAGGACCACGCCGTCAAGATACTGGTCCCGATTCCCCGAGGGGGGCGATTCCGCTCAGAGTGAAACTGCTCTAGCGAGATTGCGGCCCGTCGCGCTTGAGCTTGCGAAGCGCTCGAAGCGCGTCGTCCAATCCAGAGAGAGTTTCGCACCACGCGCCCAGCCCCGGCGTACGCCGGGGTTCGCTGCGCTCGCAATGACGGTTATTTCCCGGTGAGACGAACTTCGAGCTCGGGCACGGCTTCACCGTGCTCGACCCGGCCGGCCAGCACCCTACGCGCCAATGCCTCGGCCTTCGACACCGCTTCGGCGCGGGTGGCTCCGTAGGTCATGACGCCCGGAAGGGCGGCAACTTCGGCGATCCAGCGTCCATCCTCCTCCCGCTCGGTTTCAACCTTCAGCATGCTGTGAAGACCTTTCATGGCTGTGCGCGACGGATGGTCCATTGAAATGGCGGTAACCGACGCCAGTATATCACACGCGATAATTTTCGCCGGCACAATGCTCGCCCTGAGATCCTTCCCGGCGCCTACGCAGATGCACATTCTCCTCTTCTATTTGCGCGACGTAGCGCGTCTGTGGGGTGGTCGCGACAGGTCGCCCGCTTGTCGCCACTCTTTGCCCGCCGGCCTCGGCAGCGGCGCCAAGGCGCCGCGGCGGCGTTGACAGCATCGCCATGGCGTGGCTAGCCTCCTTTCCGCAATTCACGGCGCACGCTGGAACACGCGGCGCATCCCATTGCAACCGTTATCGCGAGAGAGGGACGAATGCGACAGCACCCGTTGAGCCTGCGCATGGAGCGCCGCGCCATCCTCAAGGCCGGACTGGTGTTGGGTGCCTTCCAGGTGGCGAGCCCCTTCATCATCAAGGCGCGCGGCGAGGAGCCGGTCAAGATCGGCTTGGACGATCCCTTGACGGGAACCTATGCCGCACTCGGAAAGAACGAGCTTATCGGCTGCCAGTACGCGGTCGAGCGCATCAACGCGATGGGCGGCATCCTCGGCCGCCAGATCGAGTTTCTCAACGAGGATTCAACGAGCGGCGAAGTGGGCACCGCCGTGCAGAAGGCGCGCAAGCTGATCGAGCGAGACAAGGTGAGCTTCCTGCTCGGCAACGTGAATTCCGCCATGGCGCTGGCCATGGGCCAAGTCTCCAACGAGCTCAAAACACTCCATATCGTGACCGGCGGCCACACCGACGCGGTGACCGGCAAGGACTGCCATTGGAACGTCTTCCGCGTGTGCGACACCACCCAGATGGAGGCCAATGCGGTCGCCGCGACCCTCATCAAGGTGGCGGGCAAGAGGTGGTACTACATCACGCCCGACTATGCCTTCGGCCAAACGCTGCAGGCGGCCATGGAGAAGGCCGCGGCGGCCTTCGGCGGCAGCAAAGTCGGCGGAGATTTGGTGCCGCTCCAGTTGACCGACTTCTCCGCCTATCTCATCAAGGCGCAGGCGGCGAATCCGGACGTGGTGATCTTCCTCGTGCAGGGCGAGGACATGGTCAACGCGCTCAAGCAGGCCGTGCAGTTCGGCCTCGACAAGCGGGCCCACCTTGCCGGCGCCCAACAGGAGCTCGAGGCGCTCGAAGGCCTGCCGGCCGAGGCGCGCATCGGCACCTGGGTCTTCGAATGGTACTGGAAGCAGCCCGCTGTCCCCCATCTCGACGATTTCATCGCGGCCATCCGGAAGAAGACCGGCAAGGTGCCGACCGCGCGTACTTGGTTCGGCTATGTCGCGACCTGGACCTGCGCGCTCGTCGCCAACCAGGAGAAGTCGCTCGATGCGGTCAAGCTCGCCAAGGCGCTCGGCGATTTCAGGCTGCCGCCCGAGGTGGCACTGATGCCGAACAATCCCTACTACCGCGCTGGCGACCACCAGCTCATCTCCTCGCTCTACGTCGGCCACGCCCAAGGGAAGGGCGACGACCCGGAGGACCTCTTCAAGGTGACCGAAGTCGTCAAGGGCGACCAAGCGGCACCCTCCGTCGCGGAGACCGGCTGCAAGTTCAGCTGGCCGAGCTGAGCGCCGGGGGGAGCCGCCGGCTGCGCGCGCCGCCGCGGTCCCGGCCGCAACCAGCATGGCCGCGGGACCGCGCCGCGGCGAGGCGTCCAATCCGCCTTGCCGACAAACCCGAAAAGGTACATTCTGACGATCACGACGCCGGTCATCCGGGGAACGTCGGCTCAATCCGCTTGAAGATGGCCGCCGCTTCGGCCAATGATGGCGCCAAGCCACGGGGGCGCGCCGGGGCCGGCCAAGGCCGGCCCTTCGGGCACTCCCGCCAATGCCAACCAATAAGCGCACAGGGAGTGCAGCCATGAACCGTCCGTATCACGCGGCCCCGCTGAGCCGCCGAACCATCCTGAAGGCCGCGGCAGCCGCCGGCGTCGCGCAATTCGCAGCACCCTTCGTCATCACCGCGCGCGCCGCCGACACCGTCAAGGTCGGCATGATCGACCCCTTCACCGGGGTTTACGCCGCGGTGGCGCAGAACGAGTTGATCGGCGTCAAGTTCGCCGCCGAGCAGGTCAACGCCCAGGGCGGCGTGCTCGGCCGCCAGATCGAGCTCTTGGTCGAGGATTCGGCCAACGACGTCGGCACCGGCGTGGAGAAGGCGCGCAAGCTGATCGAGCGCGACGGCATCCAGTTTCTTATCGGGGATGTGAATTCCGCGATAGCGCTCGCCATCGCCCAGGTGTCGAACGAGAAGAAGGTGCTGCACATCGTCTCCGGCGGCCATACCGACGGCATCACCGGCAAGGATTGCCACTGGAACGTCTATCGCGTGTGCAACACCACGAAGATGGAAGCCAATTCCGTCGCCGAGCTGCTGTTCAACAAATACGGCAAGAAGTGGCATTTCATCACGCCGGACTACGCCTTCGGTCACACGTTGCAGGAGGCGGCGGTGGCCGATCTCAAGAAGTTCGGCGGCACCATGACCGGCAACGAATTGACCCCGCTCGGCACCTCCGATTTCTCCGCCTATCTCATCAAGGCGCGCGCCGCCAATCCCGACGTGTTGCTGGTCCTGCCGCAGGGCAGCGACATGGTCAACTGCCTGAAGCAGATCGCGCAGTTCGGCATCGAGAAGCAGATCCACGTCGCCGGGCTGCAGCAGGAGCTCGAATCCCTCGAGGCCATGCCGCCCGAGGCGCGCGTCGGCATCTGGATGTTCGAGTGGTACTGGAAGCAGCCGGGCGTAGAGGGTGTGGACAAGTTCGTCGCCGACATCCGCAAGCGCAGCGGCGGCAAGGTGCCTACGGCGCGCACCTGGTTCGGCTACACCTCGCTGATGAGCTTCGCGCTCGTCGCCAACCGCGAGAAGACGCTCGACGGCGTCAAGCTCGCCAAGGCGCTCGGCGACTTCGAGCTGCCGGCCGACGTCAAGCTGCAGCCCAACAAGTGCTACTACCGCAAGGGCGACCACCAGCTGATGACCTCTTCCTTCGTCGGCCAGGCGCTGAAGGAGGGCAAGTCCGACCCCGAGGATCTGTTCCAGGTCGACTCCATCGTGGCGGGCGACAAGACCTCGCCGCCGGAGAGCGAGACCGGCTGCACCTTGCAGTGGCCGGCCTGACGCGCCTCTCGGCGCAACGATCAGCCCCCTCCCTTTGCCCGCACCGGTCTCTCCGGGCGGGCGGGGAGGGGGTCATTCTTGCGTGATCGGATGATCCAGCTCCTCCTCTTCAACGTCACCAACGGTCTCATCATCGGCGCCTTCTACGTGCTGATGGCGATCGGCCTGTCGCTGATCCTCAACCTGTCGAACGTCATCAACTTCGCGCATGGCGGCTTCCTCGTCATCGGCGGCTATATCGCCTACACGCTCGAGCCCTATCTCGGCTTCTGGGGTGCGCTCGTCGCCTCGCCCTTCCTCACCGCGATCATCGGACTCGCCGTCGAGCGGTTGCTGATCAGCCGCGTCTATGGCCGCGACCCGCTCTACGGCCTGCTCTTGACCTTCGGCCTCGCCTTCGTCTTCGAGGACGGCACGCGCATCATCTGGGGCGCGCAGGGCAAGCCCTTCACCATTCCCGCTTTCCTGTCGCAGCCCTTGAGCAACGAATTCTTCTTCATCACCGGCTACCGCGTGTTCATGGTGGCGATGGTAACGGTGATGATAGCACTCCTCTTCCTGCTGCTGCGCTTCACCCGCGCCGGCATCCGCATCCGCGCCGGCACGCTCGACCTCGAGACCGTCGCGGTCTTGGGCGTCAACGCGCGCGCGCTGCGCTCCTTGAATTTCGCGGTCGGCATCTTCCTCGCCGGCTTGTCCGGCGTGCTCGCCGGCGGGCAATTGGGCCTCGAGCCGACCATGGGTGCAGGCCTGCTGATGCCGAGCTTCATCGCCATCATCGTCGGCGGCGTGGGCTCTCTCGTGGGAACCCTTGTCGGCGGCCTCTTGATCGGCGTCGCCTCGGGCGTCACTGCGGTGATCCTGCCGCCGGCGAGCGAGGCGATCATGTACGTGCTGATGGCGGTGGTGCTGCTGGTCCGCCCGCGCGGCCTGTTCGGCGAGGAGGGCATGCTGACGTGAGCGAGGTGAACCGCAAGCTCGCCATGCTCGCGGCGATCTGGGCAGCACTCATCCTGGCACCGCTGTGGATGCCGCTCGTGGGCGGGTACACAGCACTGGGGACCCGCGTGATGGTGCTGGGCCTGGCCGCCATGTCGGTGAATTTCCTGCTCGGCTTCACCGGCGTACTCTCCTTCGGCCACGCCGCCTGGTTCGGGCTCGGCGCCTATGGCTGCGGCCTCTTGCTGAAATTCGTGGCACTCTCGACACCCTTGGGACTGTTGGCTGGGACGCTCTTGGGCGGCGTCATGGGCGGGCTCTTGGGTGCTTTGATCGTGCGCCGCCGCGGCGTCTATTTCGCCATGGTGACGATCGCCTTCGGCCAGGTGTTCTATTACATCGCCTTCCAGTGGTCGTCCTTGACCGGCGGCGACGACGGCCTGCGCCCGTTCTACCGCCAGCCGCTGCATCTGGGCGTAGCTACCGTGGACATCCTGCACGACTCCACCGCCTTCTATTACTTCGTGCTGGTCTGCTTCGCCTTCGCCGCGGCGGCGATGGGGTTCATCCTGCGCTCGCCCTTCGGCCGCACCATGCTCGCCATCCGCGAGAACGAGCGCCGCGCGCGCTTCCTGGGGATTCCGGTGGAAATGCACATCTGGATCGCCTTCACGCTTTCCTGCTTCTTCATGGCCTTCGCCGGATCGCTCTACGCGCTCGTGAACAATTTCGCCGACCCGCGCGGACTCCATTACAGCCAGTCGGGCGATTTCGTGATGATGGCGGTCTTGGGCGGCATGCGTACCTTCTGGGGCCCGCTCCTGGGTGCCGTGGTCTTCGTCATGCTGCAGGACTACATCTCGAGCATCACCATCAACTGGCAGATCTTCATCGGCTTGTTCTACGTCGCGTGCGTGCTATTCTTCCCGCGCGGCGTGCTCGGCATCCTTCGGAGGAAGGCGACCACATGAGCCTCTTGCGGGTAGAACGCGTCTCGCGCCACTTCGGCAGCCTCGTCGCCGTCGACGGCGTCTCGCTCACCGTCGAGCCGGGCGAGCTGCGCGCCGTGATCGGACCCAACGGCGCCGGCAAGACGACCTTCTTCAATCTCATCAGCGGCTTCTTTCCGCCGACCTCCGGCAAGATTTTCCTCGACGACCGCGACATCACCGCGGCCTCCTCGCACCGGCGCGTCGACATGGGGATCGCGCGCACCTTCCAGATCACCGAGATTTTCCCCGAGCTCACGGTGCGCGAGAACCTGCGCATTCCGGCGGAAGTGGCGCAAGGACTGCGGCTCCGCCCGTGGCTCGCGCGCGCCGACGACGAGAGGGTGCGCGCGCGCGTGGACGAACTGCTCGAGATGGGCGGGCTCGCGGACAAGGCCGATCGCCTGGTGGGCGAGCTGCCGCACGGCGATCAGCGCTCGACCGAGATCATGATGGCATTGGCGCTCAAGCCGCGCCTCCTCCTCCTCGATGAGCCTACCGCCGGCATGGGAGATCGGGAGACCTACGACATCACCACCCTCGTCCGCAGCCTGCACCGGGACCAGAAGCTCGCGATCGTGCTGATCGAACACGACATGCGCGTCGTCTTCCATCTCGCCGATCGCATCATGGTGCTCGCCGAGGGCGCGGTGCTCGCGGAGGGCACGCCCGACGAGATTGCGGCGAACGAGCGCGTGCAGGAGGCCTATCTGGGGAAAGCGGCATGAAGGCGCTCGAGGCGGAAGGCCTGCAAACCTTTTACGGCAAGAGCCACATTCTCCACGGCGTGGGCCTCGAGGTCAGCGAAGGCGAGATCGTCGCCTTGCTGGGGCGCAATGGTGCCGGCAAGACGACCACGCTCAGAAGCCTCATGGGCCTCACCCCTGCGCGGCAAGGCACTGTGAGCGTCTTCGGCCGGGTGACGACGGACTGGCCGCCCTACCGGATCGCGGGCCTCGGCGTCGGCTACGTGCCCGAGGGGCGACGCATCTTCGCCAACCTCACGGTCGAGGAGAACATGAAGGTTCCCCTCGTGCGGCCCGGGCCATGGACCGCCGAGCGCGTCTTCAAGCTCTTCCCGCGCCTCGCCGAGCGCAAGCTCAACAAGGGCCGCCAGCTCTCCGGCGGCGAGCAGGAGATGCTCGCCATCGGCCGGGCGCTCGTCATCAACCCCCGCCTCCTCTTGCTCGACGAGCCCTCGCAGGGTCTCGCTCCGCTCATCGTGCAGGAGCTCTTCAATGTCATCGCCGCCATGAGGAAGGAGGGCATCTCCGTGCTTCTCGTCGAGCAGAACGTGCGCGCCGCGGTCGAGATCGCGGACCGCGCCTATGTGCTCGACGACGGCCGCGTCGTCTTCGCCGGCCCGGCCGAGGAATTCGCCAAGGACGAGGAGCGGGTGCGCGCGCTGGCCGGTGCCAGCGTGGAGAAGTGGGAGGCAGCGGAGTAGCGGGAGGCTAAGCGGGGCCTTCTGCGGCCCTGGCTGCAAAAGCGGAGACCGTCGGCGGCAAATTGCTTTGCATTTTGCAAAAAGAGGCCTGGAGGCAGGGCCTCTCTGAGCATGCTCTCCCTAGACGGGCATGCTCTCCTTAGAAGAGTCCGCTCAACCCCTTGACGACGAGAATCACGAAAGCCCAACTGGCCGCCCAGGCGCTTAGCACGTAGGCCATGTCCCGCATGGCCCGAAGGCGGCGGAAAGGCGCCGGATGTGCCGCTTTCGGCTGCCCCTTGGCGGCGAAGACCGAGGTATTACGTCCCTCTGTCGTGGCCAAGCTCATGATCGAACCTCTCGCTATCCTATGGCCGGGTCGGCAGGGGCCGACCGGTGCTCGCTATGAGCTGAGCAAAACCGGGGCCAACTCGGCGGCGAGCCCCCGGGTTGCGGCTGCAAGCGGTCGTCCTATACCCTGAAAGGGGCCGAGCCCGGGACGGGGCCGGCAAGCGCGATCTGGCGTGGCCGGAGGAGAGCCTATGGGCGGTGCGGCGGCTGAGGCAGGACGGGTTCCCACCTTGGAGGCGGTGCGCGACGCGGCCAAGCGCCTCGCCGGCTGGGCGGTCAAGACGCCGCTTCTCGAATCCCCAGCCCTCAATGCCAGGCTCGGCGGCAGGCTGCTCATCAAGGCCGAGGTGCTGCAACGCACCGGCTCATTCAAGTTCCGCGGCGCCTACAACCGCATATCGCGCATCCCGGCGGAGGCGAGGGCCGAGGGCGTCGTCGCCTTCTCTTCCGGCAATCACGCGCAAGGGGTGGCGGCCGCGGCCCAGCTTCTCGGCATGCCGGCGGCGATCGTCATGCCGGCCGACGCGCCGAAGATGAAGGTCGCCAATACCCGCGGTTACGGCGCCGAGGTGGTGTTCTACGACCGTTACAAGGAGGACCGCGAGGCGGTTGCCGCGAAAGTCGTGGCCGAGCGCCGAGCGACGCTCGTGCGCCCCTATGACGACGCCTACATCATCGCGGGCCAAGGGACGGCCGGGCTCGAGCTCGTTGAACAGGCGGCCGAGCGCGGCATCAGGCTCGACGCGGCCCTCGCACCCTGCAGCGGCGGCGGGCTCATCTCCGGCATCGCGATAGTACTCGCCGAGCTGTCGCCGGGGACGACGGTGCATACCGTCGAGCCCGAGGGATTCGAGGACACGGCGCGCTCGCTCGCGGCGGGAAGGCGCCTCAGCAACGTGAGCGGCGGAACCACCATTTGCGATGCGCTCATGGCGGATCAGCCGGGCGAGCTCACCTTCGCCGCCATGCAAGGCCGGGTTAAGAGCGGCTTCGTGGTGAGCGAGGCCGAAGTGGGGCGTGCGATGGCGCTCGCCTTCGAGTATTTCAAGCTGGTGGTCGAGCCAAGCGGCGCTGTCGCCCTTGCGGCCGTGCTGGCCGGCAAGGTGCCGCTCGCCGGACGCGCGATAGCTGTCGTGTGCTCGGGCGGCAACGTGGACCTGGGCCTCTATCGCCGCCTGCTCGGAGAGGCGGCTTGAGCCGCAATCGTTGAGGTGAGAGGGATGACGTGAGCGAGATCTACCGATTCCTGCCGGGGAGCATGCCTCTCCTCCTCTCGGTGCCCCATTGCGGCACTAAGATCCCGGATCACCTCGCCGCCCGCATGACGCCGGCAGCGCTCGTGCTGGCGGACACCGACTGGCATGTCGACAAGCTTTACGATTTCGCGAGCGACCTTGGCGCGCATCTCCTGATGGCCAACTTCTCGCGCTACGTCGTCGACCTCAACCGCGACCCGGAAGGCAAGGCGCTCTATCCGGGCTCCGAGAACACCGGCGTCGTCCCGCTCGACACCTTCGAGCGCCTTCCCCTCTACCGTCCCCGCGAGGAGCCCGATCCCCAGGAGGTGCATCGCCGCATCGGCCTCTATTGGAAGCCCTATCACGAGCGCATCCAGCACGAGCTCGAGCGCATCAAGGAGCGCTTCGGCCTGGCCCTCCTCTTCGATGCCCATTCGATCCGCTCGCGCGTGCCGCGCTTCTTCCAGGGCAAGCTCCCCGACTTCAATCTGGGCACCGCGGGGGGGGCCAGCATGGAGGCGGGCCTGGCGGAGGCGCTTTTCGCGATCTGCCGCGAGGCGGCGGGTTATACGAGCGTGCTTAACGGCCGCTTCACCGGCGGCTACATCACCCGGCAATACGGCCGGCCGGCGGACGGCGTCCAGGCGGTCCAGCTCGAGCTCAGCCAGATCACCTACATGGACGAGAGCCCGCCCTTCCGCTTGCGCGCCGAGCGTGCCGCTGCCGTGCGCCCGACCCTCGAGCGGCTTCTGTCAGCCCTCATCGCCTGGGCCGGGAGCCGGGCGGTGCCCGCATCCCCGTAGCGTCCCGCTCCGGCTCCGGCTAGCATGGCGCCATGGCGCTGCTCCGGCGATTTCTCAAGAACCAGCTGCATCTTCTGCTGCCGCTCGCGATCCTCCTTGCGGCACTCATAGGCTGGGCGAGCGAGCCGCCCGCGCTCGACCAACTCCGGCTCTTCGTCTTCGACGAGTTCATGCGGCTGAAGCCGCGAAGCTACGAGCCGGTTCCCGTGCGCATCGTCGATATCGACGACGACAGCTTGGCGCGCCTCGGTCAATGGCCGTGGCCCCGCACGCTCGTGGCCAAGCTCGTCGACCGGTTGAGCGATCTCGGCGCCGCCGTGATCGCCTTCGATATCGTCTTCGCCGAGCCCGACCGCACCTCGCCGGCGCACGCGCTCGAGGACCTGAAAGGCCTCAATCCCGACGATCCGCTCGTGGCACGCCTGGCAACCCTTCCCGACCACGACAAGCTCCTCGGCGAGACGCTCAAACGCGCCCGCGTGGTCACGAGCTTCGTGATGACCCATAGAAAGGGCGCGCTCGTTCCGAAAGCGAAGGCGAGCTTCGCCAATGCGGGCGACGACCCGCGTCCGTGGGTGCCCCATTTCGGCGGCGCGATCGTCAATCTCGGCGTGCTCGAGGACTCAGCCGCGGGCAACGGCAGCACCAACGACATTCTCGGCATCGACGGCGTCACCCGTCGCGTACCTCTCGTCCTCGAGCTGGACAATCGCCTCTACCCGGCACTCGCCGCCGAGGCGCTCCGCGTGGCGCAGGGGGCGCGCACCTATATCGTCAAGTCCACGGGTGCCAGCGGCGTCATGAGCTTCGGCGAGCACGCCGGCATAAACTCGATCAAGATCGGCGCCTTGATCGTGCCGACTGATGCCCGCGGCACCGTGTGGATCCACTTCACGCCCCATGTGCCCGAGCGCTTCGTGCCCGCCTGGCAGGTCCTCGATCAAAGCGTCGACTCCGACCTGATCAAGGGCAACATCGTCTTCATCGGCACGAGTGCCGCGGGCCTCAAGGAATTCCACGCGACACCGCTCGACCCCGATGCGGCCGGAGTGGAGATTCACGCCGAGCTCGCGGAGCAGATACTGCTCGGCGACTCGCTCAAGCGGCCCGAGTGGGCGCGCGGCGTCGAGCTCGTCTACATGCTGGTGACCGGAATTGCCTTGCTGCTCTTGCTGCCCAGGGTCGGCGCGCGCTGGACGGCCCTCTTGGGCCTCGCCGCCATC
>DATNIJ010000233.1:0-3046 GCA_035604475.1 Alphaproteobacteria bacterium | reverse complement strand
TTGACGATGCGCAGCCGGCCATCGAGCACCATCCCGTCCTGCATGTCCTCGGACCAAAGGATATCGGCGTCGGCTAGAAGGGCCGAGGCGGCGATCATGGCGTCATAGGTCGACAGGCCGTAACGCTGGGCCAGGGAAAGTCCGGTTTCGTGGCTTTCGATGGTGAGGGGCCGGACCGGCAGCAAGGCGCGAATCATGGACAGAAACGCGTGCGTCTCCGTCCATGACATGCCCATCTTGCGACGGGCGACGTGGGTGATCTCGTTCAGCACCTGCACGCTGATGATGCCGCCATCGCCGATGATCTTCTCCGCCCGGTCGGCCTTCGCCGCGTCTGCGGACGCGATGTACATCAAAACGCTTGTGTCGAAAAAGCTACCGGGCATTCGCCTCGTCCCGGTCGAACTTGAAGTCGGCGGGAAGGCGTCCCCGGAAAGCGCGAAGACGCCTCAGCAGCTCTTCGCGGCCGGGCTTGCGCGACACGCCCAACTCGCGCCCGTCAGCGACAAAGATCTCGATATCATCGCCCTCTTTCAGCTTCAGCGCTTCGACTACGGCAGCGGGCAGGCGGATGGCGAGGCTGTTGCCCCATTTGGCGACCAACATGGAATCCTCCGTAGATATACATAAGGCTACATGTATATCCAATCAGGACCGCGGTCAAGAGACAGCACCCCGGCGGCTTGGCCCGACGGCGCGTGAGGGGCCGGGTGGAATCTATGCCTGGGCTTGCGCGATCCGGAATGACATCTTGGAAAGGAACTGCCCAGAGACCCTAATACCCGAGCGCCGCGTCGACGGTGTAGAGCAGCGGCTCGCCCGCGCGGTAGCGCCGCACGTTCTCGGCGACGAGGGCGGCCGTGGTGCGCGGGTCGGTGATGCTGGCGATGTGCGGGCTCAAGGTGATGCGCGGATGGCGCCAGAAGGGATGCTCGGGCGGCAGCGGCTCCGTCTGGTAGACGTCGAGGGCCGCGTAGGCGAGCTGGCCCGAGGCAAGTGCTGCGAGCAGGTCGGCCTCGACGAGATGCTTGCCGCGCGCCGCGTTGATGACGGCGGCACCCTTGGGCAGGCCGGCGAAGAGCGCGCCCGAAAGGATGCCCTCGGTCGCGCGCGTGAGCGGCAGGAGGCAGACGAGGATCTCGCTCCGGGCGAGGAAGGGGGCGAGGCCGGCTTGACCGTGGAAGCTCTCCACACCTTCGAGCCGCTTTTCCGTGCGGCTCCAGCCCGCCACCTTGAAGCCGAGGCCCGCGAGTGCGCTTGCCGCATTGGCACCTAGCGCTCCGAGCCCCATGATGCCGACGCCGCGCTCGGAGGCGGTCGGCGTGTAGAGCTCCTTCCATTCGCCGCGGCGCTGCAGCTCCTCGAGCTCGGGCTGGCGCCGGTGGTAGCGCAAGACGTGAAGCGCCACGTACTCGCTCATGCGCAGGGTCAGGAATTCGTCGACCGCGCGGCAGATCGGCACCTGCTTCGGCAGCTCGGGGTCGGCGAAGAGATGATCGACGCCCGCGCCGAGGGAGAAGATGACGCGCAGGTTGGGGAAGCGCGCGAGGGCACCGCGCGGCATGTTCCACACCAGCGCGAACTCGATCTCCTTGGGGTCGCCCACCTCGGGCCAGCACCGGACCTCGACGTCGGGCATGCGCTCGCCGAGCTCGCGCCGCCACCACTCGATGCGATCACTGTCGGACTTGAAGAGAAGGGCCATCGGCTCGTGTTCCTCGCTAACTGCGCGCGCTAGTGTACTGATTCTGAAATTCACGACATCAGGAAAACACCGTCATTGCGAGGCGCCCGAAGGGTGACGAAGCAATCCAGACAGGGCTTCGCACCAGGCGCCTGGATTGCTTCGCTGCGCTCGCAATGACGGTTTTCTCCGGATGAGACGAACTTCCGAACCGGGACGCTACACGCTTACCACGCCGGTCTCGACGGCTTCCAGATGGAAGGCGGCGGCCATGAGCGCCTTGGTGTAGGCATGCTGGGGTGCTTCGAAGATGCGCTCGGCCGGCCCCTGCTCGACGACCTCGCCCGCGCGCATGACGATGACCTCGTCCGCCATGGCGCGGATGACGCGCAGGTCGTGGCTGATGAAGAGATAAGCGAGCTTGTGCTTCTGCTGCAGCTCGCGCAAGAGATCGACGATCTGCGCCTGCACCGACATGTCGAGGGCCGAGGTCGGCTCGTCGAGCACGACGAAGCGCGGCGTGAGCACCATCGCGCGCGCGATGGCCACGCGCTGGCGCTGGCCGCCGGAGAACTCGTGGGGATAGCGATGCCGCGTCTCGGGGTCGAGCCCGACCTCCAGGAGTGCCGCCGTGATCATCTTCCCGCGCTCGCGCGCGCCCGAGCCGATGCGGTGCACGGCGAGCCCCTCGCCCACGATCTCGTCGATGGTGAGCCGCGGGCTCAGGCTGTCGAAGGGGTCCTGGAAGACGATCTGCATGTCGCGCCGCAAGGGGCGCAGCACGCGCGCGGGCAGCGCCTCGATGCGCCGCCCGGCGAAGGTGATGGGCGGGGGGTGCACCGCACCCGAGGCGTCGCGCAGCGCCTCCGGCGGCTGCAGGCGCAGGAGGGCCAGGCCGAGCGTCGTCTTGCCGGAGCCCGACTCGCCGACCACACCCGTCGTGTGCCCCTCGCGCAGCGTGAGGCTGACGCCGTCGACGGCCTTGATGAAGCTCTTGATGCCGCGCAGCACGCCGGCTCGCACGGGGAACCAGACGCGCAGGTCCTCCGTGGCGATCAGGGCCGGTGCGTCCGCCGCGGCGGCGGGCGGGCGGCCCTTGGGCTCGGCCGCGAGCAGGTGGCGCGTATAGGCGTGACGCGGCTCCCTGAACACCTGCGTGACGGTGCCGCTCTCGACGAAGCGTCCGGCATTCATCACCGCGACCCGGTCGGCGAAATTGCGCACGATGGTGAGATCGTGGGTGATGAGGATGATCGCCATCCCCATCTGCTTCTGCAGGCGCTTGAGGAGGGCGAGGATCTGCGCCTGGATGGTGACGTCGAGCGCCGTCGTGGGCTCGTCCGCGATCAGGATGTCCGGCTC
>DATNIJ010000232.1:0-37783 GCA_035604475.1 Alphaproteobacteria bacterium | reverse complement strand
ACCATGCCGGTCGAGCGCAAGTGGGGCGGTACCGCGGTCATCGGCTTGCCGTCGATGCGGATTTCGCCCGAGCTCGGGCTCTCGAAGCCCGCGATCATGTTGAGGACCGTCGTCTTGCCGCAGCCGCTCGGCCCGAGCAGGGTCAAGACCTCGCCGCGGCGGATGGCGAGCTCGAGCTCGTGCACGGCGAGCACGGCACCGAAGCTCTTGCTCACGCGCATGAGCTCGACGGCGTTGGCATCCCTCGCCTGACGATCAGTGGCCATCGATCGAGAGCACCCGGCTGAGGCCGAGATATTGGTTGGCGGCGAACATCAGGGCGGTGGTGGCAATGATGAGGAGGGCGGAGATCGCGGCGATGGTCGGGTCGCTGTATTCGCGGATGTAGCCGTACATGGCGACCGGCAGGGTCTGCGTGCGCTCGGCCGTCACGTAGAGCGAGGCGGTGAACTCGGTGAGCGAGAGCACGGCCGCGACGAGCCAGCCGCCCGCCATGCCGGGAAGGAGGAGCGGCAAGGTGACCCGCGCGAGCACGCGCGCGGGCGAGGCGCCGAGATTGGCGGCGGCGCGCTCGAGACGGGGATCGATGTTCTTGAGGCTCACATAAACGCTCCTCACCACGAACGGCAGCACCAACACCACGTGGGCCGCGATCACGATGCCGTAGCTCCGCGAGAGACCGAGCCGCGCGCCCAAGAGGAGGAAGCCGAAGCCCGTGGTGAAATGCGGCACGATGAGGGGCGAGGAGAGGATGGCCTCGAGCACCCCGCGCCCGGCGAACGAATAGCGGTCGACGAGATAGGCGAAGGCAGCACCGACCACGAGCGCGATCGTCGAGGCGAAGGCGGTCACGATCAATCCGTTGGCGAAGGCGTCGCGGAAATCGGGATAGGTGAGCGCCCGCGCGTACCAGCGCAAGGAGAGCCCGGAGGGCGGAAACTCGAGGAGCTCCGAGGGGCTGAAGGACGTCATCAGCACGACGAGTGCGGGGATCGTCATATAGACGAGGATCGCCGCGACAGCACCCCAGAAGAGGCCCGCTCTCAGCTTGGCTGCAAGTGCCGGACTCACGCGGGCGCCACCTTGGCCTCGAGCCGCCGCGTCGCCGGCCGTATCAAGGCGAGCGAGCCGAGCGCCAGCACGAGCGCCACCAGACTCAAGACCGCCGCGAAGGGAAAATTGAAGGATGAGAGTCCCTGGAGATAGACGAGGTTCGAGATCATCAGCACCTTGCCCCCGCCGATGAGCTGCGGGGTGGAGAAGGCGCTCATGGTCCAGGCGAAGATCACGACGGTCCCCGAGACGATGCCGGGCATGGTGAGCGGCAAGGTCACGCGCCAGAACACGGTCGTGGGCCGCGCGCCGAGATTGGCCGCGGCACGCTCGCAATCGGCGTCGACGTGGGCGATGGCGGTCGCGAGCAGGATGATCATCACCGGCATCGAGAATTGCACGAGGGCCACGGTGACGCCGAAGCGGGTGTAGAGCAGCGCGAGCGGCGTCGAGATGAGGCCCAGGCCCTCGAGCACGCTGTTGAGGAAGCCGTCCGAGCCGAGCACCAGGATCCAAGCGTAGGTGCGCACGATCTCGCCCGTGAAGAGCGGGGTGATCGCCAGCACGACGAGGAGCGTGCGCACGGAATTGCGCCGCGCGCGCACAAGCGCATAGGCGATCGGATAGCTCAGCACGAGGGTCGCGAGTGCCGTCACCAGGCTGATGAAAAGCGTGTCGAGCAGGACCCAGAGATAGATGGGCCGCCATACCCTCGCGAAATTGTCGAGCGTGAAGCCGCCGACCTCGAGCGAGCCGGGGATGAACGCATGCAGGCTGTACTGGAGCACGAAGGCGAGTGCCGCGAGGAAAAGGCCCGCAGCGAGCAACGCCGGCAGCAGGAAGGCGAGGAAGAAGGGACGCTGTCGCATGAATGAACCCTCATCCCAACCCTCTCCCGCAAGCGGGAGAGGGAGGGACCCATTGCGAAGCAATGGGAGGGTGAGGGAGCGCTGCGCGCATTCAATGCATCATGTTCTCGGTGAACCAGTCCTTCCACTCCGGCAGGAGCTTGGCGCGCGTCTCGTCGTCGATGACGATCGCCTGGGTCTTCCACTGCTCGGGCGTGGTGAAGACGCCCGGCAGCTTGGCGAGCTCGGGGTCGAGCTTCGCCTGCATGTTCATGGGCCCGCAGCGATAAAGCTCGCAAAGCTTCGCCTGCACGCCGGGGTCGAGGGCCGTATTGATGAACTGGTAGGCCGCGTCCAGGTGCTTGGTGCCGCTGTCGATCGCGATCGCATCGATGCCGACGACCGCGCCTTCCTTCGGGATGGTGATCTTGATCGGAATCTTCTGCGACATCTGGTGGAAGGCGTTGATCGAGAGCAGCACCTGCACCGGCGTCTCGCCGGATTTCATCAGATCCTGGCTCGTCGCGTCCGATTGGTAGAAGGCCTTGATGTTCGGCTTGAGCTTCTCGAGAAGCGGGATGCCGACCTTCCAGTCCTTGGCGCTGCCGCCAGAGAGGATGGCGGAAACCACGATGATGTGGCTGGGATCGAAATCGGGCAGGCCGAGCTTGCCCTTGACCTCGGGCGCCCAGAGATCGCGCCAAGACTTGATGTCGTAGCCCGCGGGCATGAGGTCGGTGCGGAACGCCGGCGTATAGACGTAGGAATAGAGCCCGATGTGGTAGGGGCTGCGGATCGCGACCGGGAAGAGCTCCTTGGCGTTGGGGAGCTTGCTCATGTCGAGCTTCTCGAAAAGCCCGGCGGTGAGATAGAGATAGCCGACGTGGCTCGTCGTGAAGGTGATGTCGGACTCGGGATGGCCCTTGTTGACCTTGGCCTTGGTCAGGCGGTCCATGGTCCCGCCGGTGATGAACTCGACCGGCATGCCCGTGCGCTTGGTGAACTCCTTGGCGATCGCCTCATTGGCGCCGTCGCGGAAGTTGCCGCCCCAGATGTCGACGACGAGCTTGTCTTGCGCGTGGAGCGGCGAAGCCGCGAGCGCCATTGCCGCGACGGCCGTTGCCGCCAACCATCTCATTCCCTTCATTGCCTCCTCCGTTCGTTTGGCAGATGCCGCATCAATTTGTTCCGCCGCTTATCGCAAACGCGCAAAGCACCCACAGTCCCACCATAGCGGGCGGACGCGGCGCCGGCAATCGTACCCGTAAGCGTGAGCGGAGCTAACCGCCGGTCGCATAATCCATCCCCCGCACCGACCATGAGGTGAAGTGCCGCTCGACGAAGGCGAAGGCCGCGTACATGCCGCTGCCCATGATCCCGACAACGATGAGGGCCGCGAAGACGAGCGGCACGTTGAACTGCGAGCTCGCCACCAGCATGACGTGGCCGATGCCGTTGTTCCCGGCGACGATCTCGGCGATGACCGAGCCGACAAAGGAGAGCGTGATGGCGATCTTGAGGGAGGCGAAGAAGTAAGGAAGCGAGCGCGGGATACCCACCTTCATCGTCATGTCGATTCGCGTGGCGCCGAGCGCGCGCAGCACGTCCATTAGCTCGGGCTCGATCGTCGCGAAGCCGGTCGCGACGTTGACCACGATCGGGAAGAACGACAGCACGCAAGCGGTGATCACCGCGGGCAAGGCGCCCACGCCGAACCAGATCACGAGAATGGGCACGAGTGCCGCCTTGGGCACGCTGTTGAAGGCGACGAGCACCGGGTAGAGGGCGGCGTAGGCGAGCCGGGACGAGCCGATGACGATGCCGAGCGAGAGCCCGATGGCGACCGAGATCGCGAAGCCCGCGAGCGTCGTATAGAGGGTGTCGAGCGCGCTCGCGAGCAGCGGCCCGAAGTAGGTGTAGATCGCCGCGAACGCCTCGATCGGCGAGGGCAGGACGTAGCTCTCGATCGCGAAGAGCCGCACGAAGAGCCACCATATCAGGAGGAGGGCCGCGGTCGTCAGCCACGGCGCCAGCCTCAGGAGCCAGCGCCCGCTCATGCCGCCTTGCTCCTGCCGACGTGATCGCGCAGCTCGTGGACGAGATCGACGAACTCGCTGCGAAAAGTGGCGGCAAGCGCGCGCGGCCGGGGCAGCGATATCTTGCGCGAGGCGACCACCCGGCCCGGCCGCGCGCTCATGACGTGCACGGTGTCGGAAAGATAGACGGCTTCGCGCAGCTCGTGGGTGACGAGGATGACCGTGCACTTGCGCTCCGTCCACAGCGCTTGGAGAACGTCCCACAGCTCCTCGCGCGTGAAGGTGTCGAGAGACGCGAAGGGCTCGTCGAGAAGAAGGATGGCCGGCTCGTGAATGAGCGCGCGGCAGAGCTGCGCCCGCTGCTGCATGCCGCCCGAAAGTTGCCAGGGCATGCGCCCGCCGAACTCGCCGAGGCCGACGGAGGCAAGCAGACGCTCGACGCGGTCACGGTTCGCCGCGCGCTCGCGCCTGAAGCGGCCACGGTGGGGCTCGACGATCTCGAGAGGAAGCAGAACGTTGTCGCGGATGTTGCGCCAGGGCAGCAAGCTCGGGTTCTGAAAGGCAACACCCACTTCCTTGAGCGGGCGCGTGACCGCCTTCCCGGCGGCGCGCACAGCACCGCGGCTCGGCTGCACTAGGCCCGAGATGAGCTTGACGAGCGTCGACTTGCCGCAGCCGCTCGGCCCCACGATCGAGGCGAATTCGCCCTTCTCGATGCGGAGCTCGGCACCCGCAAGGGCCAAGGTGCCGCCATTCCCGCGCGCGGCCCCCGAGCCCTTGTAGACGAGATCGACCCCGTCAATCTCGATGAAGCTCATCTCGGCACCGCTCCCAGGATCGCGGCAGGCTCTCCCCGCGCTACTTCACCATGCGGTCCTGCGCCGGCGGCAGGAACGACGCATCGAACAATTCCTCGGGTGCCGGCACGCGCGGGAGGCCGTAGGCGGCGGCCACCTGCTCCATCGTGCGCTTGAGACGCGCCATGTCGACCCCGCCGTAACCCGACTTCATGACGTTCGGCGTGGCAATGCAGCAGGCCAGCGCCAAGCGCAGCCGCTCGCGCTCGACTTCGGGGTTGAGGAGGGGCTCGAACTTGAGCGCCATCTCGACGGCGAGCTCGGGGTCGCGCACCATGTCCCTGACCCCTTTGATGGTCGCGCGCACGAAGCCCTTGACGGCGTTCGGATGCGCCTTGAGGAAGTCGCGCGAGGCGGCAAGGCCGTTGGCATAGAGATCGATGCCGTAGTCCTTGTACATGAAGTAGCGGACCTGGTCCTCCTTGACGCCCTTCGCCCTCAGCTCGAGCATCGCGTTGAACATCTGCGCCGCGATCGCGTCGACGTCGTGCCGCACGAGGAGCGCCTCGCGCAGCGCCGGCTCGATGGTCTTGACCTGGACCTTGCTCGCGTCGAACCCCGCCGCCTTGGCGAAGGTCGGGAAAAGCTTGTAGGTCGAATCGAATGCCGCGGCGCCGAGCGTCTTGCCCTCGAGGTCCTTGGGGGTGGCGATTCCGCTCGTCTTGAGCACGAAGATGGAGGCCGGCGCCTGCTCGTACCCCATCATCACCTCCGGAATCGCGTTCGCCGGGTTCTTCGAATCGAAGTCCATGAGCACGTAGATGTCGGGATAGCCCATGTCGTAGGCGCCGCTCGCGAGCTGCCGCACCACCTCTCCGGAGCCCTTGCCGCGGTCGATAGAGACATCGAGCCCTTCCGCCTTGTAGTAGCCCTTGTAGAGCGCGATGAAGAACGCCCCGTGCACCGAGCCCGGTATCCAATCGAGCGTGAAGCGCAGCTTCACGTCATCGGCGCGCGCCCCGCCCGCCGCCGCCGTCAGGACGAGCGCAAGCAAAAGGGCGCGGGCAATGCGAACGAGTCCGTGGTTCCTTCGTGCCATGTTGACGTCTCCCTGTTTTCGCAAACGGTCTTCGTGCGGGGCGGGCTACAGCTTGATGCCCGCCTTCTCGAGAATGGCGCGGATGCGCGCGCGCTGCTCGTCCGGTATGGTGAGCCGCTCGGCGAAATCGCGGCCCACGGGCTTGGTCGCGTCGATGCCGACCTTCGTGACCGTATGGTCGACGGGATCCGACGTCGGATCGAGGATCGCCCCCATCGCACCCGGGATGAGAACCACGTCCTTCTCGGCGCGCGTCCGCGTGATCACCGCCCACATCACGTCCGAGAGGTTGAAGATGTCGACGTCGTCGTCGACGACGATCACCGCCTTGACGTAGTACTCGGTCGCGAATGCGCCCATGATGGCGGTCTTGGGCTGGCCTTCCGCCGTCTTCTGCAGCGAGACGATCGCCATGAGCGCGCCCGCCGTGATGCTCGGCACGTGCACCGCCTTCACGTTCGGCAGGTTGCGCTTGAGCGCGTTCATGATCTCGGCCTCGCGCGAGACGCAGCTCACCATGATGTGGTCGCCCGCCATGCCCGAGGCGATGCTGTGGAAGATGGCGTCCTTGCGCATCTGGATGCGCTTGGCCACGAAGACGTTCTCCGTGCTGCGATAGGAGGCGTAGCCGGTGAACTCGCCGAAGGGCCCCTCCGGCTCGTGCACGTCGTTCAGGATCTCGCCCTCGACGACGATCTCGGCCCCCGCGGGCACCTCGAGGTCGGCGGTCAGGCAGCGGGCGACCCGGTAGGGCTCGCCGAACAGTCCGCCGATGATCTCGTATTTGCGCACGCCGGGCGCGTAGTGGTAGGCCATCGAGCCCATGTAATGGACGGGATGGATGCCGATCGCGATCGCCGCCGGGAGCGGCTCGCCGCGCGCCTCGGCGCGCCGGTGGAACTCGTACATGCGCCGGCGCGAGTGCAGCGAGACGCCGAGCCGGTTGCGGTCCTTGAGCATGAGACGGTGGAAACCCGTGGTATCGATGCCCGTCTCGGGGTCGCGCGCGACGATCTGGCCGGCCGTGATGTAGGGGGCTGCATCGACGGCGAAATGCACCGGTATGGGCAGCTTGCGGAGATCGACCTCCTCACCTTCCAACACCACCTCCTGCCAGGGTGCCCGGTTGACCACCTCGACCGGCCGGTAGTTCTGGCAGCGCTCGCGGTAGGTGCCCGGCAATTCCTCGGGCTCGACTCCGAGGCAGGCGGCGAGGAGCTTCCGGTTGCCCGCGAGGTTGGTGACGACCGGCATGTCGAAGCCCTCGACGCGCTCGAAGAGGATGACGGGGCTGCGGCCGGCGCGCTCGAACTCGAACACGGCGGAGGTGATGTCGAGCTCTCTTCTCACCGGCGTCGCGATGCGGACGAGCTCCTGCGGATGGTCACACTCGACCATCTCGAGGAACCCGCGCATGCTCTGATTGTCCGGGCGGCCTCCCATCGCGTCCTTGTATTTTACGGGTGTGCGAAGCGTTGTTGCTGTCCTAACTTTGGAACGACGATATAAGCGGACGACTGGGGAGTCAATCGAGGCCGGCTGCGGCGGAAGAAAGAAGAAAGGAAGCATTCATGACGGCGCGTGCGCAAACGCGAGAGGCCCGACTGTGGCGCGAGCTCGTGGCCGGCCGGCGTTCCATCCGGCGCTATGAGAGCGAGCCGGTGCCGGCCGAGACGGTCGAGCGGCTCATCGAGGCGGCGCGCTGGGCGCCCTCGGCGCACAACCGGCAGCCGTGGCGCTTCGCCCTCCTCGACTCGGCCGCGTGGAAGGAGCGCCTCGCCCGCGCCATGGGTGCCCGCCTCAGGAGCGATCGCCTTGCGGACGGCGATGCGGCAAGGGACGTCGAGGCCGACGTGGCGCGCTCTTATGCGCGCATCACGGGCGCACCGCTCGCGATCGTCATCGCACTCGAGATGGCGGAGATGGATCGCTATCCCGACGAGCGGCGGCGGCGCGCCGAATATCTCATGGCGGTGCAGAGCACGGCCATGGCGACGCAGAACCTGCTGCTCGCCGCCCATGCCGAAGGCCTCGGCGCCTGCTGGATGTGCGCGCCGCTCTTCTGCCCGGACACGGTCGCCGCCGCGATTCTCCTGCCGCCCGCCTGGGAGCCGCAGGCGCTCGTCACCCTCGGCAGGCCCGCGAGTGCCGGCAAGCCCGCCCGGCGCAAGGCGGTTGGGGAAATGCTGTGGCGGCCGCCCGCGGCGGTGGACTGAGGCCAGCTCAGCGCCGGCCGAGAAGGTCGCTGAGGGCGCGTTTGATCCGCGCCCAGATAACGGAAAGCAGGAGCGAGCCCGCGCGCAGCTCGGCCGCCGGTGCCGCGGGCCCGGCCTCGCCGCGCGCGGCGGCACCGATGCGGGCGTCGAGGTTCCGCGCGAACTCGGCGGTCAGGCGCTCGGCGAGATCGTTGACGATGGCGCCGCGGCTGAACTGGGCGAGCGGGCCCGCGAGCGAGAAGCCGACTTGCACGTCGACGCGCGTACTACCCTCGGGCGTTGCGGCGAGGGCGAACTCGATCTCGCCGCGCGCCTGCGAGCTGCTCGAGCTGTCGCGGCCGCCGCCGCGCATCACCCCTCGGTGCTGCGCATCGTCCCAGTGGACGTCTCCCTCGCCGGCGAATGAGGCGCTGATCGGCCCGAGCCTGATCCTGAGCACGCCCTCGACACGGTTGTCGCGCAAGGGCACCGTGAGGGCAGCACCGGGGAGGCAGGCAGCGAGCAGCTCGACATTTTTGAATCCCTGCCAGACGCGCTCGAGCGGCTCGCTGAGGGTGAACGATTGCGTGATGAGCGTCCCCGGCCGGCTCTCTCCCGTCCCTTGGCCGATCCCTTGCGGCCGCGCGGCGGGCCTCCCTTGCGCCGCGGGTGCCGCTGCGGCAACGGCAGCCGCGACCGCGGCCGGGGCGATCGCCGTGGATGCCGTCGCCGCGCGGGCGCCGACCGGGCCTAGGCGTCTTGCCAGCACTGCCGCGCGAGGGTGGCCGGTGGCTTTGCGCTCCGCGAGCACGCTTAGAATCGCGCGCACGATGCCGACATAGCCGGTGCAGCGGCAGAGATTGCCGGAGAGCTCGAGGCGGATGCGCCGCTCGTCGGCCTCCGGTAGGCGCAGCACGATGTCGCGCGCGGTCGCCAGCATGCCCGGCGTGCAGAAGCCGCATTGCAGCGCATGCTCGCGCGTGAAAGCCCGGCGCAGCTCCGCCATGGTCTCGTCTCTGTCCATGCCCTCGATGGTGGTGATCTCCGCACCATCGCACGACACCGCGTAGGTGATGCAGGAGCGCGCCGGCGCCCCGTCGATCAAGAGCGTGCAGGCGCCGCACACGCCGTGCTCGCAGCCCTGGTGGGTCCCGGTATGGAGGAGATGCTCGCGCAGGAAGTCGGCGAGCTGGAGCCGCGGCTCGACCTCGGCCGCGACCTTCCTGCCATTGACGGTGAGACGGATCGCGGTCATCGCACCCCTGCCTCGGCCGCGGCGCGCTTCAAGGAGGCAAGGCGGACCTGCCGCTCGATCGCATCGGTAATGCCTTTTTCCGCGAGGAGCTTCTGCGCGCGCTCGGCGCTGAGGCTGCGGGGGGCGCCGTGCCCGCCTGCGTCATCGAACAAGGCCGCCGCGTCCGCCAGCAGGATGGGTGCGCCACCCGTGGCCCCGATCACCAGGCGAAAGACGCCTTGCTCGGGGTCAGAGAGGATCGCGGTGAGCGCATGCGCGAACTCGCCCGGCTTGCGGCAGAACTTGCAATAGCCCCAGCGCGCCTGGCGCGAGAGGCGCGGGATGCGCACCGCCTCGAGCAGCTCGCCGGGCTGAAGTGCGGTCTCGAAGGCGCCGACGACGAAGTGCTGTACCGGCAAGCTGCGGCGGCCGGCAGAGCTGCGGATCAGCGCCTCGGCGCCGAGGCAGGCGAGCACCGACACCCAGTCCGCCGCCGGATCGGCATGGCACAGGCTGCCGCCGATGGTGCCGCGATTGCGCACCGCGCGATAGGCGATGCCGCCCGCGACGGCCTTGAGCGGCCCGCCGGTCGGATCGGGCACGCGCCCGTCCTCGATATCGGCGTGGCTGATGCAGGCGCCGAGCGTCACCGCGTCGGCACTCTCGTCGACGCGCACGAGCTCGCCAATGCCGCCGAGCTCGACGACAAGCCGCGGCTGCACGAGACGCAAATTGAGCATCGGCCCGAGCGATTGCCCGCCGGCGAGTGGGCGCGCCGCAAGCTCGCGGCGCCCCATGAGCTGCAACGCCTCGGCGAGGCTCGCCGGGCGCGCGTAGTCGAAGGGCGCCGGCTTCATGCGTCCCCGCTCCCCTCGCGCGCGCGTGGCACTTTCGCCGCGGCGATCGCCTCGAGGATGCGCCTCGGCGTCATCGGCGATTGGGTGAGCTCGGCGCCGAGAGGGCGCAGCGCATCGTTGATCGCGTTCGCGATCGCCGCCGGCGGCCCGATGGCGCCGCCCTCGCCGATGCCCTTGACGCCGAACTCCGTGTAGGGCGAGGGCGTCTCCATGTGCTCGATGCGGATGTCCGGGACCTCGGTGGCGCCGGGGAGAAGGTAGTCGGCAAGCGTGGAGGCGAGCGGCTGAGCGTTCGCATCGAAGGGCATCTCCTCGTAGAGTGCCGTGCCGATGCCTTGCGCGGTGCCGCCGTAGACTTGGCCGTCGACGACCATGGGGTTGACCAGCACGCCGCCGTCCTCGACGACGACATAGTCGAGGATCTCGACCTCGCCGATCTCGGGATCGACGGCGACGACGGCCGCGTGCGCGGCGTAGCTGAAGGTGCCGCTGTCGCGCACCGGCTTGTAGCCGGCCGTGGTCTCGAGCCCGCCCGGCTCGACGTCGCCCGGCAGGTCCTGCGGGCGCAAGTACCAGACCCTGGCGATGTCGGCGAGGCTCACGCTGCCCTGTACTCCGACGACCATGCCGTCCCTGACCACGACCTTGCTTTCCTCGCTTTGCAGCAGCTTGGCGCCGATGCGCGCGGCGCGCCGGGCGAGCTCCTCGCACGCGCGGCTGACGGCACCCCCTGCCATCACCATGCAGCGCGAGCCCCAGGTGCCGGTCGAGTAGGGCGTCAAGGCGGTGTCGCCGAGCACCACCTTGACCTTCTCCGGCTCGATGCCGAGGACCTCGTGCGCCACCTGGGCGAGCGTGGTCTCGAGACTCTGGCCGTGGGAGTGGATGCCCAAGCGGAGCTCGAGCCCGCCATCCGGCGTTATGCGCGCGGTCGCCTGCTCGTGCCCCGGCACCATGGGGATGCCCCAGCCGGCGTAGACCGAGGTGCCGTGCGCTGCCTGCTCGCAGAAGATCGCCAACCCGACACCGATGAGCCTGCCGTCGGGCTCGCCCGAGCGCTGGCGCGCGCGCACGGCCGGGAGCCCGATCGCGGCGACCGCGCGGCGCAGGCATTCGGGGTAGTCGCCGCTGTCGAAATGCTTCTTGGTGATGTTGTCGAAGGGCATGCGCTCGGGCGGCACCAGATTCTTGAGGCGCACGTCCGAGGGCTCGAGCCCGGCCTCGCGCGCAATCGCATCGAGCAAGAGCTCCATCGCGAAGCACACGCCGGTCCGTGCCACGCCGCGGAAGGGCAGGATCGGGCATTTGTTGGTGGCGACCGAGTAGGTGCGGCAGCGGTAGGCCGCGAAATCGTAAGGCCCCGGCAGGATGCTCGCGACCTGCGCCGCCTCGAGGCAGGCGGAGAACGGATAGGCGGAATAGGCGCCCGAATCGACCGTCGCCTCGCAGTCGATCGCGAGCAGCCTGCCCTCGCGGTCCGCGTAGCCGGTGATGACGTAGTGGTGCTCGCGGCAATTGGCCGAGGCGATGAGATGCTCGCGCCGGTCCTCGATCCAGCGGACGGGGCGGCCGCATTTCATCGCGAGCCACGCAAGCGCCACCTCCTCGGCGGCAAGGATGCCCTTGTAGCCGAAGCCGCCGCCGACGTCGGGCGAAATGACGCGAACCTTGCCCTGGTCGAGGCCGAGGCACTCGGCGAGGCCCGTGCGCACGATGTGCGGTATCTGGGTGGCGCTATGGACGACGAGCTGCTCGAGCCGGCTGTCCCAATGCGCGATCACCCCCCTGCCCTCGAGCGGCGCCATGCACTGGCGCGCCGTGCGGAACTCGCGCGTGAGCTTGATGGCAGCCGCCCGCGCAGCCGCTTCGATGTCGCCCTCGATTCGGGTCTCGAGAAAGATGTTGTCGCCCCAGGCCTCATGAAGGAGCGGGGCGTCGGCACGCCTGCCCTGCAGCATGTCGTGGACTGCGGGCAGCTCCTCGAGCTCGAGCGTCACGGCTTGCGCGATGTCCTCGGCAGCGGCGCGGGTGTCGGCCACGCACATGGCGACGAGCTCGCCCACGTGGCGCACCTTGTCGGTCGCGAGGGCCGGCTGGAGCGAGACCTTGAAGCCGGGCAGGCCGGAGACGGCACGGATCGGCTTGACGTCCGCCATGTCCGCGGCGGTGAAGACCGCATCGCGGAGTGCCTCGGGGACCTCGATCGCCCTTATGCGCGCATGGGCGAGCGGGCTGCGCATGAAGGCGACCTCGCGCATGCCCGCGAGCCGGATGTCGGCGACATACTGGCCGCGGCCGGTCAGGAAGCGCTCGTCCTCCTTGCGCTCTAGGCGGGCACCCACTCCCTTCGTCGTCATCTGGCTCCCCTCGAAATCCACCGGGCCCGGCTGCTCCTGACTGAGATTAGTCTTGCGACGGCTGCAACAGGTTGGTCTCGAGCTTGATGCAATCGCCGCGATAGATGATGTCGGCGACGTAGATGGCGACGCCCTGACGGTCGATCACCACGCAATGGGCCTCGGCCGTGGGCGAGTTGAGCGGCACCTTCAAGAGCCGCGCCGTCTCGGGATCGGCACTCGCGATCACCAGCGTCTGATGGGCAGACGCGATCTCGACCCCCTTCATGGCGGCCAAGACGGGGAGGGCTGCGTGACGCCGGAAGTCGTCGGGCGCCTGATCGTAGATGTCCTTGGCGAGGTGGAGGCTGACGAGCGAATAGGCGCGGGGGCCGCGCAACTGGACGCTGCGCAGGAATACGTACTCCTCGGCGAGGCGCCCCTCGTCCGGCATGAGCCGCGGCGCGCGCACCGGCGTGCCGACTGGGATGAACTTCGGCACGACGCCGCTCAGCTTGTCGATCAGCGACGACCAGCTGGTGTCGAGTGCCAACCAGCGCCTATCCTCGATGCCCTCGGCCACGAAGGTGCCCTTGCCCTGCTGGCGCCGCACCAGCCCCTCCTTCTCGAGCAGGTCGACCGCCTGGCGCACGGTGACGCGGGCGACCTCGAACTCCTCCTGCAATTCCTCGAGCGTGGAGATCTTGGCGCCGGGCGGCCAATGCCCGTCCTCGATGCGGCGGCGCAGCGTGGTCGCCACCTGGATGTAAAGCGGGATCTGACTGAGGCGGAACGTCTTTGCCAATTGGCCCATCGTCTGGTTGTCCCTTCTATGAGGGGGTGACGCTTGAATTTGCTCTACTCATGGCCCGAGACCACGCCGCTGATGAGGTTGAGGTCGTAGAGCCGCGCGTGATCGAGGCCGGCCGCTGCCGCCGGGACGAAGCTCGCGCTAAGTGCGGCGAGCGCCACCTCCTGCGCCCGGCGCAAGGCTTCGGCCGCCTCCACCTCGATCGCGGCGAAACGGACCTCATCGCCAGGCCGCCTGCGTCCCGCGACCGGCAGGTCGGCCGAGATCACCGTCGCGATTTTGGGGTAGCCGCCCGTCGTCTGGTGATCGGCCAAGAGCAGGATCGCCTGGCCCGAGCCCGGCACTTGGATGGCTCCGGTGGCAATTCCGTCGGACGCGATATTGTAGCCGTCGCGGTGCGCGAGTCGCGGGCCGTCGAGGCGGAGGCCCATGCGGTCGGCGTCCTTGGAAACGCGGAACTCGCTGTCGAGAAGGAGTGCTAACGCCGCGTCGGTGAAATGATCGGCTTGCGGGCCGAGGATCACGCGGATCGTCTGTTCCCGCGCGGGAGGCGGCGGCTGCGGCAGGGTCAGCTCCGCGCGCTCCCCGACACTTTCCTGCGCGAGCGGCAGAAGATCGCCGCTCTGAAGGGCCCGCCCCGCGAAGCCGCCGAAGCCGCCGCGCGCGTAGGTGGAGGCGCTGCCGAGGCAGGGAGGAACGCCGAAGCCGCCCTCGACCGCGAGATAGCAGCAGGCGGTCTCGCTCGGTCCGCGCACCCGGAAGGCCTCGCCGCGCGTCAAGCGGAGGCTGCGCCAGCCGCCCACTTTGCGCGTGCCTTCGCCCAAGAGCTCGAGCTCGGCATCTCCACCCGCGAGCGCCACGCGTAAGCTGTCCGCGGCCACCTCGAGCGTCGGCCCCTGGTACAGAATTTCGAGTGCCGCCGCGTTGTCGTCATTGCCGGCGAGGCGGTTGGCGAGGCGAAAGCTCAGGCTGTCGAGCGCACCCGACACCGGCACGCCGACGGCCTGATAGCCGTAGCGGCCGAGGTCCTGCACCGTGGTGTGGAGGCCGGGGGCGACGACCTGGAGCGCCGCACTCACGGCGACAGCCTTTCCCGGGGCACCTGGTAGTCGCCGCGCTCGACCGCCGCGCGCACTTTCGCGAAGCTCCGTTTGTCGATCGCCTCGAATTCGACCGCATCGCCGGGGGCGAGAAGTGCGGGTGCTGGCAACTGCGCATCGAAGAGACGCACCGGCGTCGCCCCGATGATATGCCAGCCGCCCGGACATTCGAGCGGATAGATGATGGTCATCGTCGTGGCGATCGCGACCGAGCCGGGCGGCAAGCGCACGCGCGGATCGACGCGTCGCGGCAGCACGAGCCGCTCGGGCAGATCGCCCATATAGGGAAGGCCGGGAAGGAAGCCGATCATGTAGACGTGGTAGCGCTGCCCGGCATGGAGGGCCACGACCTCCTCGGCCGCGAGCCCGGTCTCCTTGGCGACATAGGCGAGGTCGGGGGCGAACTCGCCCTCGTAGCAGACCGGCACGCGCCAGAGCCGCGCCTCCTGATCGAGGCGACCCTTGGCGCCCATGAGCGCCTCGATCGCGCGCTTGAGCTCGGCCGCACCGGTCTTGAGCGGATCGTAGTGAACCATGAGCGAGCGCAGCGTCGGCACGGTCTCGACGATACCCGCGAGGGCCGCTCGGCGAATTTGCGCCGCCAGGCGCAGCACCTCCTCGCTGAGCCGGCGCTCGATGCGGTCGCCGAACTCGACCACAAGCGCAGCATCGCCGCTGGAGAGAAACCTAACCGTCACGTCCGCTGCCTGGCCTCGGGGTCGATGCACCTGGCGCGCCCCGGAAAAGGCCCCGGGCACGCGCATGATTCGGTTGATCGGCCCAGAAGGCCTATCTTATTATCGTCTTAATGTTGGTACCATATGGGGCCGTGAAAGGCTAGGTCCCGGCCGAACGGGTTCGCGGTCGCTCCCTCCTCGCGAAAGGCAGCCCTCCCGGTTGCTCCTCGGGACAAGGGAGACCATATCAAACCAGCTCCTCATCCTAAGGAGGGGGCTGCCCGGCGGCCGTGAAGCTCGCGCGAGGAGGAGAGAGGCAATGACGAAAACAGTCAATCTCAACGCCGACATGGGCGAAAGCTTCGGCGCCTTCAAGGTCGGCAACGACGATGCCCTCCTCGACATCATCGGCTCGGCCAGCATCGCCTGCGGCTTCCACGGCGGCGACCCCAACGTCATGCACAATACGGTGATGCGCGCCAAGGAGAAGGGTGTGAGCATCGGCGCCCATCCCGGCTTCAACGACCTGTGGGGTTTCGGGCGCCGGCGCATCGATATGAACGTGCGGGACACCGAGTACATGGTCGCCTATCAGATCGGCGCGCTGCAGGCGATGGCGGCCTACGCCGGCTGCAAGGTGACCCACCTCAAGGCGCACGGCTCGCTCAACAACATGGCGGCGGAAAATCTCGATTTGGCGCTCGCCATCGGCCGCGCCATGAAGGCGGTCGATCCCAGCATCATCTACGTCGCTCTTGCCGGCTCGGAGATGGAGCGGGCCGCCCTTGAGCTCGGACTGCCGCTTGCACGCGAGGGCTTCTGCGACCGCCTCTATGACGACGACGGCAACCTCACCTCGCGCAAGATCCAGGGCGCCGTGCTGCACGACGCGAGCGAGATCAGCAAGCGCGTCGTCCACATGGTGCTCAACGACGAGATCGTCTCGCGCAACGGCAAGCACATTCCGCGCAAGATCGACAGCCTCTGCGTCCACGGCGACGAGCCGAGTGCCGTCGAGGCGGCGCGCGCCGTGCGCAAGGGCCTCGAGGCCGCGGGCGTGCGCGTGGTCCCGCTCACCGAGATGAAGCTTGCCTGACCGCTCGCCGCGGCGAGAATCGGTCCACCTCAGCGACGGGCCGTCCACGGCAAAAGAAAGGGCGCGCATGACGGGGAAGCTCCCGACTCTCGCCATCATCGGCGGCACCGGGGCGCTCGGGAGCGGGCTCGCCGCAGGCTGGGCCGCCGCCGGCTATGAGGTGATCCTCGGCTCGCGCAGCGCCCAGAAGGCAGTGGACGCGGCCAAGGCGATCTCGGCCGCCGTAGCCGTGCGCGGCATGGACAACCGCGCCGCCGCGGAAGCCGGCGAGATCGTGGTGGTGACCGTGCCCTATGCCAGCCACGATGCCATTCTCGCCGAGATCCGCGAGGCAGCGGCGGGCAAGATCGTGGTCGACACCACCGTTCCCCTGGTCCCCCCCAAGGTCGCGACCGTGCAGCTTCCCGCCGCAGGATCGGCGGCCCTTGCCGCGCAGCGTTTCCTCGGCGCGCGCGTCCGCGTCGTCTCGGCCTTCCAGAACGTGGCAGCCCACAAGCTGCAAGCGAACGAGGCGATCGACTGCGACGTGCTGGTCACGGGAGACGACCGTGCCGCGCGCGAGACCGTCGTGGCGCTCGCCGCCGCGCTCGGCTTGCGCGGCATCGAGGCCGGTCCGCTCGCGAATTCCGTCGCGGCCGAGGCGCTGACCTCGGTCCTCATCGGCATCAACCGGCGCTACAAGGTGGACGGCGCCGGCATCCGCATCACCGGTGCCGTCAGCACGGCGGCGAGCCACGGCTAGTCGAAGAATGGCAGCATCGGCGCTGACACTCGTTGCCCTTCGAGGCATTCCGCTCGTTCGCCCCGGCGACGATCTCGGCGCCATCTTCATCGACGCCCTTTCGAGCGTGGAGCCCCGCCTGCGCGATCAGGACGTGCTGGTCATTGCCCAGAAGATCGTCTCCAAGGCGGAAGGGCGCTACCTCCGCCTTGCCGAGGTGACGCCGGGCGCGCGCGCGCGCGAGCTCGCGGCGGCGGTCCACAAGGACCCGCGTTTCGTCGAAGTCGTGCTTTCCGAGTCGCTCGAGGTGGTGCGGCATAAGCGGGATGTTCTCATCACGGCGCACCGGCTCGGCTTCGTGATGGCGAATGCCGGCGTCGACCAGTCGAACATCGAGCACGGCGAGGGCGGCGAGCGGGTCTTGCTGCTGCCCAAGGATCCCGACGCCACCTCGGCCGCGCTCAAGGTGCTGCTCGATACCCATTTCGGCATCAGCCTCGGCGTCATCGTGAACGACAGCTTCGGTCGCGCCTGGCGCAACGGGGTTGCCGGCGTCGCCCTCGGGGCTGCCGGGCTGCCCGCGCTCCTCGACATGGTGGGCGCGCCGGATCTTTTCGGACGCGAGCTCAAGGTGACGCAAGTCGCCTTCGCCGACGAGATTGCGGCCGCGGCCTCGCTCCTCATGGGGCAAGCGGCGGAAGCACAGCCCGCGGTCCTCGTGCGTGGCCTCGCCTGGGGCGCCCGTCCGCCGCTACCGGCCAAGGCGCTGATCCGGCCCAAGGAATTGGATTTGTTCCGGTAGGACGATGTTGTCCTCATCCCCTCACCCTTGCCCTCTCCCCCTGAAGGGGGAGAGGGAATCATTGACGCTGTGGGCAAATTCCCCCTCTCCTCCTTTAGGAGGCTTGAGCCGCGAAGCGGATCAAGGGTCGGGGTGAGGAGGGAGCCCGGGCGCGGGCGCAGACAAGAGAGTGAATGCCAATCACATGAGCGAGCCGATACCATCGCATGAGGAGCACGCGGGCAAGGTGCTGGCGCTTTGCGGCGGCGTCGGCGGGGCGAAGCTGGTGCTCGGGCTCTATCGCGTGCTGCCGCCCGACCGGCTTGTCGTGGCGGTGAATACGGGCGACGATTTCAGCCATCTCGGCCTCCACGTCTCGCCCGACCTCGATACCGTGATGTACACGCTCGCAGGCCTCGCCAATCCCGCGACCGGATGGGGCCGACGCGAAGAGAGCTGGAGCTTCATGCAGGCACTCGAGGCCCTTGGCGGCGAGAGCTGGTTTCTCTTGGGCGACGGCGATCTCGCCACCCATGTCGAGCGCACGCGGCGCCTTGCGGCCGGCGAGAGCCTCACCGAGGTGAGCGAGGGCTTCGCCCGACGGCTCGGCATCCGCGCGCGGCTCCTGCCGATGAGCGACGATGCGGTACGCACGCTCGTCCACACCGCCGAGGGCACGCTGCCCTTCCAGCATTATTTCGTGCGATTGCGCGCCGCCCCCGTCGCCCGCGGCTTCACCTTCGAGGGTGCCGAGCGGGCGCGGCCCAATCCTCCGTTGCTGGCGGCACTCGCTTCAGCGGAGCTCGCGCTCGTGGTGATCTGCCCCTCCAACCCCTACTTGAGCGTCGACCCCATCCTCTCGTTGCCAGGCGTGCGGGAGGCGCTCGCCGCCGCGCGAGCGCCCGTCGTCGCGGTCTCGCCCCTCATAGGCGGCGAGGCGGTCAAGGGGCCCGCCGCCAAGATCATGGCCGAGCTCGGCGTGCCGCGCACGCAGGCGGCGATCGCGCGGCATTATCAAGGCCTCATCGACGGCCTCGTCATCGACGAGGCGGACGCCCAAGAGGCGACCGGCATGGCACTCCCCGTCGAGGTCACCCGCACGCGGATGCGAAGCGTGGAGGACCGCGAGGCGCTCGCCCGCCGGGTCCTCGCCTTCGGCGAGCGCCTGGCCGGGAGCCGCTCGCGGGCTGCACGCAGCGAGCGCGCATGAGCGGTGAAGGCATCATTGCCGTCGTGCCGGCCAAGGACCTCGGGCAAGCGAAGGAGCGGCTCGCCGGTCTCCTTACGCCCGAAGAGCGCCGCGGCCTCGCGCGCGCCATGCTGCAGGACGTGCTGGCCAGCTTGACGGCGGTGCCCGCACTCGCCGGCATCCTTGTGGTGACGCGCGATGCCGAGCTCGCAGCCCTCGCGCGCTCCTTGGGTGCCTATGTCATGAGCGATCTGCGCCACGAGGGGCCGACGGCTGCGATAGCGCTCGCGGCGAGGCGTCTCGCAGCCGAAGGGGCCGCGGCCATGCTCGCCGTGCCGGCCGACGTGCCCTTGGCGACGCCGGACGAGATCGCGGAGATCCTCGCGGCCGGTGGGGTACCTCCCGCAGTGACACTCGTGCCCGCGCTCGCCGACATGGGGACCAATGCCATCGCACTCAGGCCGGCGGATGCGATCCCGCCATGCTTCGGGCCGCAGAGCTTCTTCCGCCATCAGGAGGCAGCCCTCGCGCGCGGCATCGAGCCGCGCATCTTGAGGCTCCCCGGCCTCGGCCTCGATGTCGACCGCCCGCAAGATCTGGCGGCGTTCTTGGCACGTCCCTCGGCCACGCGGAGCTATGCCTATCTCGCCGAGTGCGGCATGATCGAGCGCTTGGGTAAGAAGATCGCAGCCGACGATGCCTTGCCCCTCGGCGAGAAGAAAGGATGACGATGCAAGCGAGACTGAGCCAGCTGATGCGCGAGGTGGTGGAGGGACGCCGGCTCGCGGCCGAAGAGTGCTTAGCCCTCGCCGAGTGCGAGGCGCTGCCGGCACTCATGGCGGCGGCGGCGGCGCTCAGGGATGAGGCACACGGCCGCCGCGTCTCCTATTCGCGCAAAGTGTTCATCCCGCTCACGCGGCTCTGCCGCGACGTCTGCCACTATTGCACGTTTGCAACAGCACCGCGCCGGGGGGAGCGCGCCTATTTGACGCGCGAGGAGGTGCTCTCGATCGCCCGCGCGGGTGCCGCGGCCGGCTGCAAGGAGGCGCTCTTCACCCTCGGCGACAAGCCCGAGCTGCGCTACGCGGTCGCGCGCGCGGAGCTCGCAGCTCTCGGGCACGCGAGTACCAACTCCTATCTCGTCGAGAGCGCGCGGCTCGTCTTCGAGGAGACCGGCCTCCTGCCGCACGCCAACCCGGGCGTGCTCAACGCCGAGGAGATCGCAGCCCTCCGCGCCGTCTCGGTCTCGCAAGGCCTGATGCTGGAATCGAGCGCCGAGCGGCTCTGCCGGCGCGGCGGGCCGCATTTCGGCTCGCCCGACAAGCACCCGGCACGCCGCCTCGACACCATCCGGCTCGCGGGCGAGGCCGCGGTGCCCTTCACCTCGGGCATCCTCATCGGCATCGGCGAGACCAGGCGCGAGCGCATCGAGGCACTCCTTGCCTTGCGCGAGCTTCATGAGCGCCATGGCCATCTCCAGGAAGTCATCGTGCAGAATTTCCGCGCCAAGCCCGCGACCCGCATGGCCGAGAGCGCGGACGCCCCCCTCGCGGAGCTGCTCTGGACGATCGCCATCGCACGCCTCGTGCTGGGCGGCGCCATGAACATCCAGGCGCCGCCCAATTTGAGCCCCGGTGCGCTCGAGGCGTTGGTCGACGCCGGCATCAACGATTGGGGCGGGGTCTCGCCGGTGACCCCCGATCACGTCAATCCGGAGGCACCCTGGCCGCATCTCCACACCCTCGAGCGCGCCACGAACGCGGCCGGCAAGGAGCTCGTCGAGCGGCTCGCCGTCTATCCCGAATATGCGCAAGCGCCGCAGCGCTGGCTCGACGCGCGCCTGGCCCCCGCGGTGCTCGACCGCGTCGATGCCGACGGGCTCGCGCGCGCCGACGATTGGTCGCCGGGTGCGATGGCGGCGGCACCCGCGCGCGAGCTCGGGCTCATCGCGGCACCCCGGCCGGTGCCCCTCGATCGCGGGATCGCACGCGCGTTAGCAAAGGCGCAAAGGGGCGAGACCCTGGCCGAGGCGGAGGTGGTGCGCCTCTTCTCGGCGCGCGGCCCCGATTTCGCCGCCGTGTGCGCGGCGGCCGACGAGCTGCGCGCCGCGGTCAACGGCAATCGCGTGAGCTACGTCGTCACCCGCAACATCAACTACACCAACGTCTGCTACTTCCGCTGCCAGTTCTGCGCCTTCTCGAAGGGAAAGCTGAGCGAGAACCTGCGCGGCCGGCCTTATGCGCTCGATCTCGAGGAGATCAAGCGGCGCACGCGCGAGGCCTGGGCGCGAGGGGCGACCGAGGTGTGCATGCAGGGCGGCATCCATCCGGAATATACGGGTGCCACCTATCTCGACATCTGCCGCGCGGTCAAGGAGGCGGCCCCCGCGATCCACATCCACGCCTTCACCCCGCTCGAAGTCTCGCAGGGTGCCTCGACGCTCGGCCTGAGCGTGCCCGACTTCCTCGCGGCCCTGCGCGAGGCGGGGCTCGGCACGCTCCCGGGTACTGCCGCCGAGATCCTCGACGACGAGGTGCGCCAGGTGATCTGCCCGGACAAGGTCAGCACGGACGAATGGCTCGCGGTCATGGCGGCGGCGCACGCGCTTGGGATCAGGAGCACGGCCACGATCATGTTCGGCCACGTCGAGCGCCCGCTCCATTGGGCGCGCCATCTCCTGCGGGTGCGCGCGCTGCAGATGCGCGACGGCGGCTTCAGCGAGTTCATTCCGCTCCCCTTCGTGCACATGGAGGCGCCGATTTACCTCAAGGGGCGCGCCCGGCGCGGCCCCACCTTCCGCGAGGCGGTCTTGATGCACGCGGTCGCGCGCCTCGTCCTCCATCCCCACATCACCAACATCCAGGCCTCCTGGGTGAAGATGGGCCCGCGCGGCGTCGCGGCCTGCCTCAAGGCCGGCGTCAACGATCTTGGCGGCACCTTGATGAACGAGACGATCACGCGCGCCGCGGGTGCGGTGCACGGCCAGGAGATGTCGCCCGCGGCACTGGAGGCGATGATCGGCGCCGCGGGCCGCGAGCCCGTGCAGCGCACCACGCTCTACGCCGCGGCCCCGGCCGAGCGCCGCAGCGCGTCCTTAGCCGCAGCACCGCTCGCCGACGTGATCAACACGCCCGCGCGACGCTATGAGCGCGGCCCCTTGCCCGCCCATCTCACAGCGCCTGGGTCGCCTTGATCCGGCGACCTGCAATTTCCGCATGGCCGCATCGCGGCAAGCTCATAGATGTCACGACTTTGTCGCGACTTTGTCGCGCCGGTTTGCGCCTGGGCAACGTAAATAGGAAAGACGAATGAAGGGCGTGAGCGGGGACGGAGGTCCCGCCACGTCTTGACGATCCGCAAGGATCAAGGAGGTGCCCATGTTGCGGAAACTCGACTCGGTCCAGTGGTGGAAGCGTCCCTTGAAGTGTGCCGGCTTGGCGGGCCTCATCTTGGCCGCAGGCTTGGTCGCGGCAGCGCCGGCCCATGCGGAAGGCGGGGAGCGCGCCGACCACGGCTCGTACCATGGCGGATGGGGGGTCTATGTGAGCCCCGGCTACCCGGCGCCGTACTACCCCTATGCCTACTCCTACCCGTACGGCTATCCCTACACCTACGCTTACTCGTATCCGTACTACTATTATGGGGCGCCGGGCTATTACTACGGGCCGTCGGTCGGCTTCAGCTTCGGATTCCGTGGTGGCAACCGCCGCTGACGGCTGAGACTGCCCCTCCTGCCGCTGCGCCCCGCAGCGGCGGGAGGCCTTCAGTGGGAATCGAGCAAGGAAGAGCACGCATCTAAGATCGTGCCGCCGTCGAGGCGTGCGCGACGCTCTTTCGCGCGAACCACGGAAGGCCCCGTGACATTTCGATCCAGCGCCGGCGCGCCTTTGAACTCGGCGAACGCTCGAGCCGCCTGGTTGCCAGGGCCGTAAAGCTAGCCCAAGATCGTAGGCGCCGAGGTGCCAGTCGGGGCCAGTTGCAGTTAGAGTCGTGCAAGAGACATCCGGAAATCAGTCCGCCGATGCCGTTGAAACGCCGGCCGCCGGTTCCCGGCCGCTGTTGATCTATGACGGCGATTGCGAGTTCTGCGGCTACTGGCAGCGCTATTGGAAGAAGCTCACGGGCGACCGCGTCGATTACAGGCCGTATCAGGAAGTGGCGGCGCAATATCCCGCGATCCCGACCGCCGAGTTTCAGCGCGCGGTACAATTCATTACACCCGACGGACATCGTGCCAGCGCCGCCGAGGCCAGCTTCCTCGTCCTGAGCCACGCGCGCGGCAAGGGATTCTGGCTGGCGCTCTACAGAAAACTGCCTGGCTTCGCTACCGTCTCGGAACTGGTTTACGCGTTCATCGCCGCGCACCGCCCGGCCTTTTACCGCGTCAGCCTGCTTCTGTGGGGCAGGAACTGCGAACCGCCGCGCCACGATCTTGTTTCATTCCTATTCTTGCGCTTCTTCGGGCTGATCTATCTCGCAGCCTTCGTCTCCTTCGGCGTGCAGGCCCTGGGGCTGATCGGCAGCCATGGCATCCTGCCGCTGGCAGACCTGGTCGATGGCGTCGCCAGCCGTCTCGGGCCGGAGCGTTTCTTCCTGGTGCCGATGGTGTTCTGGTTGAACGCCAGCGATTTCGCCATTCAGGCCGTGTGCTGGGCGGGGGCCGGGCTGTCGCTGCTGCTGGTCTTCAATCTGTTGCCGCGGCTGAGCCTGTTTTTGCTCTATGCGCTCTACCTCTCGCTGTTTTATGGCGGGCAAACCTTCATGACCTTTCAGTGGGACAGCTTCCTGCTGGAGGCCGGGTTCATCGCGCTTCTCTTGAGCTTCGCCACGACGCCGGGCATCTGGCTGCTGCGCTGGCTGCTCTTCCGTTTCATGTTCATGTCGGGCGTCGTCAAGCTCTTGAGCGGCGATCCCAACTGGTGGAACTTGTCGGCGCTGTCGTATCACTTTCTGACCCAGCCGCTGCCCACGCCGCTCGCCTGGTACGCAGCTCGGCTGCCGCTGAGCGTGCTGAAATTCTTGACCGGCGGCATGTTTTTCGTCGAGCTCGTTCTGCCGTTCCTGATCTTCTGCCCGCGCCGGCTGCGCTTTTTCGCGGCCTTCGGCATCCTGCTGCTGCAAAGCGGCATTCTCATCACCGGGAATTACAACTGGTTCAATCTCCAGACCATGTTGCTGTGCCTGGCGCTGTTCGATGACGCGGCGATGCAAAAGATATTGCCGCAGCACTTGGTCCGGCTGCTGCCGGAGCGCGCGGAAAATAGGGCGCCGCGAAGGGCGGTCACCGTCGTCGTCGGCGCATTGGCGCTGCTGATCGTGTTCTGCAGCCTGGTCGAGATGGACGAGCGCTTCGGCGGCAGCCCGACTGCTGTGGCTGAGGCCGTCGACCGCCTCATCGAACCGCTGCATATCGTCAGCAGCTACGGCCTGTTCGCGATTATGACCACGGAGCGCGACGAAATCGTCATTGAGGGTTCCTACGACGGCGCCCTATGGCGCGAGTACGAATTCCGCTACAAGCCCGGCGATGTCGCGCGCCGCCCGCGCTGGAACATCCCGCACCAGCCGCGCCTGGACTGGCAGATGTGGTTCGCAGCACTCGAGAATCCTCAGCACCTGACGTGGTTTTGGCATTTCCTCCAGCGGCTGCTGGAGAACGAGCCCGCGGTGATGGCGCTCTTGGAGAAGAATCCCTTTCCCGACAGGCCGCCGCTGTATGTGCGCGCGCAGTTCTACGACTACACCTACGCCAATAGCGAGGAAAAGGCGAAGGGCCTATGGTGGGACCGGCGCTTGCTGGGGCTCTATTTCCCCGCGGTGCATCTGAAAGGCGAATGACCCCGTTCCCCGGAATATACCCGGGCCGGCTTGTATGACGTTGTCAGCGCATGATCTATGCAGCCCGCGTTCTTTAGTCACCGCAGGGGTTGGGGCGAATTTCTTGCATGGGCGTGCCCCGCAGAAACCTACTGAAGCCATGCATATGTGGATGTCGGCATTTGCCACATTTCTTCGGGCCAATATCCCCCATCACGCGGCCAGCTCCTCCATCTTGCCGATGACTCGTACGGCGAGCGGCGCCTCGCGACCGCGCACGCGGACCTCGTGCTCGGGGAAGGCGCCCAAGTCGATCCGGGCCGTGTCGGCGACGACCTGCGACACCACCAGCTGGCAGCCGTACTCCTTGGTAAGGTCCTGGAGCCGCGCGGCGACGTGCACGGAATCGCCGATCGCGGTCAGTAGGAAGCGCTCCCCGTAGCCCAGTTCGCCGAGGATCGCGCTTCCGGCGTGGAGGCCGATGCCGATGGCAATCGGCTGCGGCAGCTCGTCGGCCATCGTCCGGTTCATTTCGGCGAGCCGGCGGTGGATGAGATGGGTCGCCGCAAGCGCCTGGCGACAGGCCTCGCAAGGCTCGGCGCGCATGCCGAAGATGGCCATCATGCCGTCGCCGACAAACTGGTTCGGTGACCCACCGGCCTCGACCACGGCACCGGCGACGGCGTCGAAGAAATGGTTGAGCAGGAACACCACGTCGTAAGGCAGGCGCTTCTCCACAAGCGCGGTCGACTGTCGAATATCGACGAACATGATCGCTACGAAACGCTCGATGTCGCCGCCGAAGGTGCCGCGTCGCCGCCGGTCGTCGGCGGTGATGTTGGGCGGCAACAGCGGTAGGACCGACGTATCGCCGCGCGGCCGGAGCTGGCAGGCCAGACGCACGCTCGGGCCCGCACGGAGCCGCGCGAGCGCGGTACGCTCTGAGAGGCCGGGTGGCGGCAATGTGTCGAGGCCGCGCAGCACGCGGATGCGGCAGGTCGTGCAGCGGCCGCGGCCGCCACAAATCGATGCGTGCGGGATGCCGGCGCGGCGGCTCGCGTCGAGCACGGCACAACCGACGGGCACGCGTACCGCCCGGCCGCCAGGATAGAAAATGCTGATGAAGCCGCGTCGGCGCTCGGCCAGCCAGCGCGCGGCCCGCGCGGCGAGAACCAGCGTCAGCAGGATCAGGTAGGCGCCGTAGAGCTCGACCTCGAGGTTCCAGCTCGCGCCGTTCACGCTCGCATCGCGCAGATGACCGTCACGCGCCACCGCCTGCAGCCAATCCGCGTGCAGCCGCCCTTGCGTAAGCACCTCGCGAGCGCCCTGCCAGATTCCCAGCAGTGCCAGCACCGGCAGCAGCACTGCGAAGGCGAGCAGCACCGGGGCGAAGCGGCGATAGCCGGGCCGCACGCGCAGCCAGTAATGCATGCCCAGGCAGCCATGCGTCCACGCAATCAACAGCACAGTGATTTGGCGCCAGCCCCAGAACGGCTGAAAGGCAAAATAGACCGTCAGCACCACGTCGTAGCCGCGCCGCACGTCGAAGGCCGAATAGACGTACCGCCCGGCGGCGAAGTGGTGGAACAAGAGTGGCAGGATCGAGAAGCCGAGGATGAGCCGCGTCCACTCGCCGCCACCCATACGGAAGCTGCGCCGCTGGTAGAGCGCCCAGAGCGCGAGCGCGAAATGGATGCCGAACGCGCCATAAAGTGCCGCCGTCCCGATCGTGCTGTGCCAGATGACGTCGTGTATCCGCGTGCCCCACTCCATCTCCTGCCAGGAGAGGTTGCCCAGCGCGTGCATCGCGAAATGCAGGCTCAGGTAGGAAAACATGACGCAGCCACAGGCGAGCCGGAGGCGTCGAAACGTCATTTGATCGCGTAGGATGGCGACTGCCCGGCTGGCGGTGAAGAGCGTCCGCGCCATTCGGCCCCCTTGCCCGCCGCGCGTGAAAGCCGCGTGTCGCAGAGGATGCGGAAGCTGCGCGGGGCTAGGCGGAGTATATCCAGGATCCGGCGCGCGCGGAGCCCAATTCCCTGCCCGTGGCGGTGGCAAAGAGCGGCTGCGCCCAAGCGGCGCGGCGCGGGGCCTCAGCTCCTGAGCCGCGGGATGATCTCCTTGGCGATGATCTCGATCTGGTCGGCGCGGTACTGGTAGGGCACGAAGATGATCTTCTGCACGCCGACCTTGAGCTGGGCCTCGAGCTGGGCCACGCACTCGTCGACCGTGCCCATGATCGCAGAGTCCTTGGTCGACTCGCTCCACGAGGCGTAATCCCACTCCTTGGTGAGCCATTCCATCATCGGGGCCTCGATCGCCGCGCGCGACTTGCCGACCATGATGGGGAGCTGGTTGCCGTTGAGCAGCCGGCCTGGGTCCTTTCCCGCCTCGGCGGCGAAGGCGCACACCTTGCTCCAGGATTTGGCGAAGCTCTCGGGCGTATAGAAATAGGTGAGCCAGCCGTCGGCGGCGGTGGCTGCGCGCTTGAGCACGCGATCGACGTAGCCGCCGATGAGGATGGGCGGGCGCGGGCGCTGGTAGGGCTTGGGGAACATCACCGCGGCCTTCATGTGATAGGGCGGATAATCGCCGACCACGAGGTCCTCGCTCCACAGCCGGGACATGATCTCGAGGCTCTCGTCCATGATCCTGCCGCGCTTCTCGAACGGCACGCCGACCGAATCGAACTCGCGCTTGTACCAGCCCGACGCCATGCCGAGGACAAGGCGCCCCTTGGAGATGAGGTCGATCGAGGAGAGCTGCTTGGCGAGAAGCACGGGGTTTCGGATCGGCAGCACGAGGATGCCGGTGCCGAGCTTGATGCGCTTGGTGCGCGCGGCGACCGCCGTCAGAAGCGAGAGCGCGTCGATGATGGGGAAATGCGGCTCTACGCCGAGGAGGATGTGGTCCCACACCCAGAGCGAATCGAAGCCGAGCTCCTCCATCCGCACACCGTACTCGACGAGCGCCGTCGCGTCCGGCAGCTCGGGAAAGGCGGTGAAGTTCCGCATGGCGATTCCGAAAGTGTTCGCTAGGCCGGGCATGGGTGCTCCTTATGGGTTCGCGTGGGTCAATCCCTCACCCTTCCCATCCCCGGGCACTTCGTCCCGGGGATGGGCCCCTTCCCTCTCCCGCTTGCGGGAGAGGGTGGCCGCAGAGCGGCCGGGTGAGGGAGCGCAAGGCATAATCTTCCGAAATCAGGCGATATAGAGCTTGTCCGGGTCGAGGTGGCGGAGTGCGGCAAGCTCGCGCCCGCTCGGCGGCTCGGTGGTGCCGAGATCGCGCGCCACGAGGAGCTCGAAGCCCGTGTTGTCCCGGACCTCCTCGAGTGCGACGCCGGGGTGCAGGGCGAGGACCTCCATGCTCCGCGTCTCCTCGTCGAAGCCCATGACGGCGAGGTCGGTGACGACGCGGTACATGCCGCCCGCGAGCAGGCCGCTCTCGCGCCTGCTCGCCCCACCGCGGATGAAGCCCGGGCTGGTGATGAAATCGACCTTCTCGACGAAGCGGCGCTTCTCGTGCTTCATCGCGACGATCATCTGGGTGAGGCTCGAGATGTCGTTGCCCCCGCCCGTGCCGGGGAGGCGGGTGGTGGGATTGTCGGGGTCGCCGATGAAGGAGCTGTTGAGGTTGCCGTGCCGGTCGATCTGGGCGCCGCCCATGAAGCCGATGTCGACATAGCCGCGCTGCAGGAGGAGCAGCACGTCGGTCGAGCTCAGCACCATGTTGGCGCGGCGCGTGCAGCGCTGCTCGTTGGTCGAGGGCGGCAGCTGTCCCGGCTCGACGAAGGCGCCGATGGTGCCGCCCTCGAAGAGGATGGTGAGGCCGGGCGCGTGCAGGCGCTGGGCGAGCGTGGCGGCAAGGAGCGGAATGCCGACGCCCGCGAACACCACCTGCCCGTCCTCGAGCAGGCGGCTCGCCATGACCGCGAGCAACTCGCTCGCCGTGTAATTCCGCACGCCCGTCTTGGTCGTCGTCTCAGTCGTCATAGATGCGCCTCCCGCGGCGGCTGGCGTCGAGCATCTCCTCGAGGCCGAGGAGTGTCAAATATTCGGCCCAATTCCTGGGCCCGTAGAAATAGCGCTCGAGATATCCGGCGATCCCCCTCTCCGCGTCCTTGCGCAGGAGGCCCGCGTACATGTCGAGATGCTTGAAGAAGGGCTCGTAGACCCCGTAGCATTCGTGCGGGGCGCAGCCGAAGGGCACCTCGACCACCGCATCCACCGTGAAGAAGGGAATCTTGGTGTGGTCGGGCGCGCGCCTGATCTGGTCGTTGGAGACGATCCGCTCGGTCGTCAGGATGACGCGGTTTGCCGCCATCGCCAGGTCGATGTCCATGAACTGGAGCCCGTCCATCTGGGCGTTGCCGTAGGCATCGCAGCGCTGCACGTGGATCAAAGCGACGTCCGGGTTGAGCGCTGGCACCAGCACGAGCTTGTCGCCAGTGAAGGGGCAATCGATCTGCCGCACCTCGGGGAGCCGTGCCAACACGTCCGAGCCCATCATCGAGCGCATGGGCAGGAAGGGCACACCCATCGCACCGGCGCGGAAACGCATGCCGACCGCCATGTGGCTCCACTCCTCGAAGCGCGCCCGCTTCTCCTCGGTATAGAGGCGCATGATCCTGGAGACGCCCCAGACGATGCCCTGGCTGAACCAGCTGGTGAGGATGTGGTTGGAGGCACCGGAGGCGAACAGCAGCTCGCCCTCGCTCGAGGTGATGCTGCGCGCGCAGGAGAGCCCCTTGCGCCCGGCCCGGATGAGCGCCCACACCATCGCCATCGGCGTGCGCGAGAGCGTGCTGCCGCCGATGCCGACGGATGAGCCGTCCTTCACCAGCTGAGCCGCCTCCTCGAGCGACATCACCTTCTCGCGCAGGCTCCTGTCGCGCTCGCCGGTCTTGCGGCGCAGCTCCAAATATGACTCGCTCAAAATCCGCCTCCTCTAGCGGCCCGGCCGATTGAGGCCTGTTTCCCGGTTGAATTCCGCGATGAGCGCATCCCACTTGGGAAGCGCATCCCTGAGCCCGCGCCAGAAGCTCTGGTCCCGGCGCCGATCGAATTCCTCGAGCGGCACGCCCTGCTGCTCGACCCAGGTGTAATAGCCGAGATTGAAGATCCGCTTCCGCTCGCCCGCGCCGAGCTCGATCAAGTGGTCGTCGGCAATACCGTCGAGATGCCGGCCGGCCAGCTCGCCGGCATGAACCTCATCGAAGCCTTGCGGATAGTGCGCCGCCTCGAACTTGCGGCGCTCGCTGCCGTACATGGCTGCACTATCCGTCGCCACGGTGACGATGGCGTCATCGCGGCCGAGCGAGAAGCGCTTCGCGGTCTTGATGGCGGCCAGGAGATTGGCGATGCTCGAGAGGCCGAGTGCCTCGAGGCGAGCCACCAGCCTCGCGTCGAGCCCTCGGCGCCGCTCGAGATAGCGCTTTCCCACCTCGCTGTTGAAGAGCAAGTTGAGCGAATCCGTGCTGCGGTCCGAGACGCCGGTCACGACGTCGGTGTTCATCACGTTGTGGATGAAGGGGATGTGCTTGTCGCCGATGCCTTGGATGTTGTGCTCGCCGTAGCCGTTCTCGAGCATGGTCGGGCACTCGAGCGCCTCGACGGCGACGATCTTCGCCCCGCACTCCTCCTTGAGATAGTCGCCGGCGCCGAGGGTGCCGGCCGAGCCCGAGGCGGCGACGAAGGCGGCAAGGCCGAGCGCCTCGTGCCCCCGCCGCGCATGCTCATAGACCGCGCGCAAGGCAGGCCCCGTCGCGGCATAATGGACGAGATGGTTCCCGAATTCGGCGAACTGGTTGAGGATGACGTTCGCGGGATCGCGCGCGAGCTCGGCGCACTTGTCGTAGATTTCCTTGACGTTGCTCTCCGTGCCCGGCGTGCGCACGATGTCCTCGGGCCGGCTCACCCAGCCCTTGAGCCAATCGAAGCGCTCCTCGCTCATGCCGGCCGGCAACACGGCGACGCCGCGGCAGCCGAGGATGCGCGAGATCGCCACCCCGCCGCGGCAATAGTTCCCGGTCGAGGGCCACACCGCCTTGTGGACAGCAGGGTCGAATTGTCCCGTGACCAGCCGCGGCACGAGGCAGGCGTAAGCGGCCAGCACCTTGTGCGCGCCGATCATGGGGAAGCCGCGGCCAAGGGCCAAGAGGATGCGCGCCTTCACCCCGCTGAGCGCCTCGGGCAGCTCGAGATAGGAGGGTACGGCTGCCAGCCCCTTGCGGCGCTCGTCGTTGTACCAATGCACGCGGAAGAGATTGCCGGCCTCGGCCGCATCGACGTCGATGGCCGCGAGGGCAGCCACGACGCGCGCGGGAATGCGCGCCGGGTCCGCGAGCTCGGCGAAGCTCGGCAGCACCACCCGCGCCTGGCGCAGATGGCGCACGGCGCGCGCGCGTAGGGTGGGATCGACGACCTCGGTCGCGAGCTCGGTCCAGGCCATGGCGGGAGATAGGTCTATCTTGTTATCGTCCTATACTTAATACCATGAGGCCGAATGCGCCTCAACTCCCTTGGCGTCGCGCGCCGCGCTTGGCGCAACGGGCGCCCCGGATTGAGCGCTCGCGTGGGCGGGATCGCCGGCGAATTGCCTGCGAAGGTTTCCGTCGGTCACCTATTTCCGGAGCAGCTCAACTTGGCTTGGGCGAGTGCAGCCATGGCATCTGCCTTGCGTAAATATAAGGTCGCGAATGTTTTGATAGAAAATGCGTCGAGATATATATACTATTGCGCGAGTTCGTCGCCTCGTAGTAAGCTTTTTCTGAGGGTAAGCGCCGTATCATTCCCCGCAAACCCATCGATGGGAGAGAAGCAATGGCGAAACCAAGAACTCCTCACAAGATAAAGCGCTATGGCTGGGTTCCCGATCTGCCCGATGCGCGAGACCATCTTTATGCGGCACCGGCACCGGTGATGGCGACGCTGCCGCCGAAGGCGGACCTGCGTCCGCAATGCCCGCCGGTCTACGACCAGGGGCAGCTCGGCAGCTGCACGGCGAATGCGATCGCCGCGGCGATCCAGTTCGATCGCATGAAGGAGAGCCTGACTCCGAACTTCGTGCCCTCACGCCTCTTCATCTACTACAACGAGCGCGCGATCGAGGGGACGATCTCGACCGACAGCGGCGCGCAGATCCGAGACGGCATCAAGACGGTGGGGGCGCAAGGCGCCTGTCCCGAAACGGTTTGGCCCTACGTCATCACGCAATTCGCGACGAAGCCGCCCAAGCTGGACTACTCGGAAGCACTCGGAGACCGGGCGGTGAGCTACAGCCGACTGACGCAAAACCTCAACCTGCTCAAGGGCTGCCTCGCCTCCGGCTTTCCCTTCGTCTTCGGCTTCACCGTCTATGAAAGCTTTGAGAGCCAGGCGGTGGCGCAGTCGGGCATGGTGCCAATGCCGTCGCCAAACGAGAAGACCCTCGGCGGGCACGCGGTGATGGCGGTCGGCTACGACGACACCGCGCAGCGCTTCATCGTGCGCAATTCATGGGGACCAGGTTGGGGCATTAGCGGATATTTCATGATGCCCTATGCCTATGTCACCGATCCGAACCTTGCCGACGATCTGTGGACCATCCGACTAGTCGCGAAATGAGGGCATGACCGCGGCGTGCGCCCGCGCGGCCAAAGTCGCTCACTCTGTGACCTTGAGGTGCAGCGTGAAAGACCGGGCGGGCGGCAGCTGACGGTCGAACGAACGGCGATAGAAAAGCTGAAGCTCGCAGTTTCCAACCCGTACGGCCTTCATCTGCCAAGCATGCTCGCCCCCCGCGCCGGGCGGGCCCTCTTTTCGTTCGAAGGCGTCGCTCACCACCGTGCAGCAGGGCTTGCCGTCGGCGGCGAAGCTCCACCGGAATCCGGTTGTCGGATTCTCCTTGAGGCGCAGCTCGATCACCTGGCCAACCGCCAAGTCGACTGTCTGGTCTAGGAAGTTCTCATCGATGAGGAGCATACGAGATACAGAAAATCAATAATCACGCGGCGTGTCAATCGACACGCGGCTTTGCAACTTTGACCGTCACGGGTATGACCTCCGATGTCTGCCCGACGCCCATCGCGGCATCGCCCTTGGCCACGACATCGGCGGCCCCTTCCCTCTTCCGCAAGCGGGAGAGGGTGGCGACCCCCGGGACGAAGTGTCCGGGGGGAGCCGGGTGAGGGATTGCGCGGACGTTTCCAGCTATTCCGCTCACCGCCTTACGAGGCGGCGCAGGTACTCGATGTCGAGCGGCAGCTTCTCGCCGAGCCAGAGGGCGTATTCGGAGTGGTCGGTCGGGTCGTCCCCCGTCTCGGGGTGGATAAGCACCGAGAGGCCCCGGTGATTGAGGGCGAGCCAGGGCACGAGCCGCGCGAACTCCGTCGGCGCGAAGGCGACCTGGTACATGGGCTTGGGGTGGGGCCCGACCGGCTCGTCGCGCCAGCGTCCCAGTGCCACCGTGAAGGCTTGCGCGATCGCCTCCCGCAGCTCCGCCGCGCGGGCACGCGTGGCCGCGTCGTCGTAGTAGACGTGGGCGTGGTAGCCGCTGATCTTGCTCGGGTCGGCCGTCGTCATCGCGGGCCTGGCGTGCCGAAGAGGCCCATCACATAGGCCACGTGAAACGCCAAGACCGGGCCCCAGCCGACCATCGGCCAGACGAACCAGACAATGTCGGGCGTGAACATGCGGTTGATCACGACGCAGGCCGCCGCGACCGCGAGATAGCCCACGAGGTGCAGGCGGAAGCCGCGCAGCCGGCGGGCGCTCACAGCGGGATGTTGTCGTGCTTCTTCCACGGGTTCTCGAGCTTCTTCTCGCGCAGCATGGCGAGCGCGCGGCAGAGCCGGCGGCGGGTCGAGTGCGGCATGATGACGTCGTCGATGAAGCCGCGGTGGCCGGCGACGAAGGGATTGGCGAATTTCTCGCGATACTCCTCGGTGCGGCGGGCGATCTTCTCGGCGTCGCCGATGTCCTGGCGGAAGATGATCTCAACGGCGCCCTTGGGCCCCATCACCGCGATCTCGGCCGTGGGCCAGGCGTAATTGAGATCCCCCCGCAAGTGCTTCGAGCTCATGACGTCGTAGGCGCCGCCATAGGCCTTGCGCGTGATCACCGTCACCTTCGGCACGGTCACCTCGGCATAGGCGAAGAGGAGCTTGGCGCCGTGCTTGATGATGCCGCCGAATTCCTGCGCCGTGCCGGGGAGAAATCCCGGCACGTCTACGAAGGTCACGATCGGAATGCCGAAGCAGTCGCAGAAGCGCACGAAGCGCGCCGCTTTCTTCGAGCTGTCGATGTCGAGGCAGCCGGCGAGCACCATCGGCTGATTGGCGACGATGCCGACGGTCGAGCCCTCCATGCGCGCGAAGCCGACGATGATGTTTCGCGCGTAGTCGGCCTGGGTCTCGAAGAAGTCGCCGTCGTCGACCACCTTATGGATCAGCTCCTTCATCTCGTAGGGCTTGGTCGGGTTGGCGGGCACCAGCGTATCGAGCGAGAGCTCGATGCGCTCGGCGGGATCCTCGGTCGGCCGCAGCGGCGGCCTCTCGCGGTTCGAGGCCGGCAGGAAGTCGATGAAGCGCCTGAGCTCGAGGAGGGCCTCCACGTCGTTCTCAAACGCGCCGTCGGCGACGCCCGAGCGGGTCGTGTGGGTGACCGCACCTCCGAGCTCCTCCTGCGTGACGCTCTCCTGCGTCACCGTCTTCACCACATCCGGGCCGGTCACGAACATGTAGGAGCTGTCCTTGACCATGAAGATGAAGTCGGTCATGGCCGGCGAGTAGACAGCCCCGCCGGCGCAAGGGCCCATGATGAGCGAGAGCTGCGGGATGACCCCCGAGGCGAGCACGTTCCGCTCGAACACCTCGGCGTAGCCCGCGAGCGAGGCGACTCCCTCCTGGATGCGCGCACCGCCCGAATCGTTGAGGCCGACGACGGGAGCGCCCACCTTCATGGCCTGGTCCATGATCTTGCAGATCTTCTCCGCGTGCGCCTCGGAAAGCGAGCCGCCGAACACGGTGAAGTCCTGGCTGAAGACGAAGACGAGCCGGCCGCTCACCGTACCCCAGCCGGTCACCACCCCGTCGCCCGGGATCTTCTGCGCGTCCATGCCGAAGTCGCCGCAGCGGTGCTCGACGAACATGTCCCACTCCTCGAAGGAGCCGGGATCGAGCAGGACCTCGATGCGCTCGCGCGCGCTGAGCTTGCCCTTGTCGTGCTGGGCCTTGATGCGGCGCTCGCCACCCCCTGCGCGCGCCGCCGCCCGCTTCTCCTCGAGCTGTCGCAAAATCTCCGGCATGGGACTCACCCTTCCAGCACCCGCTCGGGGGCCGGCCCGCCCTTGTTGCAGAGGGCTTGCAGATAGCATGGGCAGGGGCCGAAGGCTAGGAGCCTCTCCCCCAATGGCCGGCCGGCCTCAGCTCGCGAGGAGGGCGAGAAAGCGGGCGGCCGCGGCGATGTCGGCGCTCAGCCCCTCGCGGCGGCGCCTGGCCTCGGGGTCCTCGCCCCAGAGCTCGATCTGGTAGCTCTCGTCGAGCTCCGAAAGTGCGAAGGCCGCCTCCGCATCGATCTCGCCCTCGGCCAGCGCCAAGCCCAGGATGAGCGATCCGCATGCCGCCGTCGCGGCGGCGAGTGCGGTGAGGTGCCAATCATCCGAGGCCTCGACCGCGCGCCGCAGGATCGCCAGGCTGAGCGCCGGCTGCTCGATCGCGACAATGCCGGCGGTCACCCGCAAAGGGGCCTCGAAGTGCTGTGCTACCCAGTCGACCAGGGGCTGCCACCCCACCTCCTGGCGTTCTGCGAGCGCTTCCGGCCCGAGCGCGCGGTAGCACAGGAGGTCGCTCTCGGCATAGGCCACGGTGCGCTCGACCACCGCGGCGCGGTGGGGGCCGACAAGGTCGATGGCGGAGCCCGCGAGGCGGGTGAGCGGCATGGCGAGCCGGTCGACATGCTGGCCTTGCGCCTACCATTCCGCGGCGAGTGCTTGCGCGAGCGGGCGGCTCGGCAGCACCAAAGGGCGGCCCTCAGGCGTCGCGATCGCCTCGCCATCGAGCGCTATGCCGTAGCCGCCCTCCCGCTCGACGACGGCCACGGCCTGATAGGTGCGCCGCGCGCGCCACACCGTCACGGCAGCAGCGCCTCAACAGCCGCCGGGAGGTCCGCGGCAGCGCGCACGATGACGTGCGCCCCCGCCGCGGCGAGCTCCTCGACATCGTGGTAGCCCCAGCCGACGCCCACCGCCTTGGCCCGCGCCGCGCGCGCCATCAGCACGTCGAAGGTGGTGTCGCCGATCATGACGCAGGCGCTTGCCTCCACCCCGGCCTCGGCAATGGCGCGCTCCAGCATGTGGGGGTGCGGCTTGCCCGGCCCGCTGTCGCTCGTCTGCAGCGTCACGAAGCGGTGCAAAAGACCGTGGCGCTCGAGCGTGCGCTCGAGGCCCCGCCGGCTTTTGCCCGTGGCAATCCCCAGGAGACAGCCCGCCGCCTCGAGGGCCGCGAGTGCTTGGGCCACGCCGGGGAATAGCGGCTCCTCGAAGTCGGCGCGGGCGCGCAGCGCAAAGAAGGCCTCGCGGTAGCGCTCGGTCAAGCGGGCGTGATCGATGGCGGCCTCCGGCGGGGCCAGGGCGGAGAGCGCCTCTGCGAGCGGGAGCCCGATCACGCGGCGGGACTGCTCGAGTCGGGGTGGGGCGAGGGCGAGCGACTGGAAGGCCGCGGAGACGGCCGCCCAGATGGTGTGCTGGCTGTCGACGAGCGTGCCGTCGCAGTCGAACACCGCAAGACGCAGGGCAAAGGGTCTATCCATGGCGTCCTATGTGGGGCAAAACCGGCGCCAATGCAAAGCCTCGCCTCCTAAGGAAAAGGGCACTAAATTGCAGGCCCATGACGACCGCCAGTGCAGACGCCCAATCAACGGCCATCGGCAATGTCAGGTGGAGGCGCCGGGCGCTTGCCGCCTGCGGAGGGGCTCACATCCTGCATGACGGCCTGGCCAACGCGCTCTACGTGCTCTTCCCCATCTGGCAAGCCGCCTTCGGACTCTCGCTCGCTGAGATCGGCCTCCTGAAGACGCTCTATTCGGGCGCGCTTGCCGGCCTCCAGGTCCCGGCCGGCCTCTTGGCCGAGCGCCGCGGCGAGCGTGGGCTCCTGGTCCTTGGCACCGCACTCGCCGGCGTGGGGCTCGTTGCCGCGGGCTGGTCGCAAGGCTTCCTCTCCCTCGCCCTCTGCCTCGTCCTAAGCGGCGCCGGCTCGAGCGTGCAGCACCCGATCGGCTCCTCGCTGATCGCCCGCGCCTATCAGGGAGGCGGCTTGCGCGCAGCACTCGGCACCTACAATTTCGCGGGCGATCTCGGCAAGGTGGCGCTGCCCGCACTTGCCGCCTGGCTCATCGCCCTCGTGGCCTGGCGCGCGACGAGCGTGGCCCTCGGCGCGGGCGCGCTCGTAGCGGCACTTGCCGCCCTTTGGGCGCTCGAGCTCAGGCCCGCAGCACCGCTCGCGCAGGAGGCGGCAAAAACCGCCGAGCCCGAGCCGGAGGGCGCCTGGACGGCGAGTGCCAAGCACGGCTTCGTGGCCCTCTCGGCCATCGGGATCATCGATAGTGCGACGCGCGGCGGCTTTCTCGTCTTCCTGCCTTTCTTTCTCGCCGCCAAAGGGGCCTCGCTGCCGACCATGGGGCTTGCCATGAGCCTCGTCTTCGCCGGCGGTGCCGCGGGCAAGTTCGTCTGCGGCCTGATCGCCGGCCGCCTCGGCATCCTGCGCACGGTGATCGTCACGGAGTGCGCCACCACGGCGGGCATCCTTGCCCTGCTGCCGCTTTCCTTGAGTGCCTCGCTCCTGCTGCTTCCCGCGATCGGGATCGCGCTCAACGGCACCTCCTCGGTGCTTTACGGCACGGTCGCCGAGCTGGCACCTGCCGCGCGCCGCGCCCGCGCCTTCGGCCTTTTCTATACGCTCGGCATCGGCGGCGGCGCCTTGTCTCCCTCGCTTTACGGCCTCTTGAGCGACAGCATCGGCATCCCGAGGACCCTTGCGATCGTCGCCTTCATGGTGCTGCTCGTCGTGCCGCTCACCTTGCCGCTCAAGCGGCCGCTCGCGGAGCTGCACGCGACTTATTGATCGCCGCCGGCTTGCATGACCTTGACCACGACCGCGAGGC
>DATNIJ010000231.1:0-5997 GCA_035604475.1 Alphaproteobacteria bacterium | reverse complement strand
AATCCATTCGCGGAAATGGCGGGGTTCTGCCGTTCTGGATGCCCGCTTTCGCGGGCATGACGAATTTGCTGTTTATCGACAGCGGGATTCGAATTCCCTGAAAAACAAAACGAATTCACGATATGTGAATCCCATAGCCCTGAAGGGGGAGAGGGTTGCGAAGGGTTGGCGAGGCGAAGCCGAGCCTTACCCGGAGCTGGGTGAGGGGGATTCGGCGTGAATGGGATCTGCTCTAGCCGGACAGTCGTGCGCCGAGTCCGGTTACGACGAATTATTTCGCTCCTGTCTCATTCGTATTCCTTGAGGATGTCGCTCGGGTGCTGCGGCGCCCAGCGCAACGGCAGCCAATGGCCATTGAGCACCACCATCGGCTGCAGGAGGAAGTTGCCGATGTGGTACTTCGCGGTGAAGGTGCGCGGCGAGGCGATCGAGCTCACGCGATAGTCCTTGAGCGTCTCGAGCGCTGCGATGAATTTATCGGTGTCGAGCTCCTTGCCGGCACGTTTCAGCCCCTCGGCCACGGCGTACATGTCGGTGTAGCCCAGGAGATCGAAATTGTTGGGCCGGCCGGCCGGCATGTTGGGGTAGGCCGCCCGCCAGGCCGCCTCCCATTTGACCATGTCGGGCTCCGTCGAGCCGAAGTAATGGGGCACGTTGAGCATGGCGGTGAAGCCTTCGGCCGCGAACTTGGCATTCACGGGAAAGCCGCGGTCGAGCATCGTGCCGCCGCCGAAGAGTGCTGCCGTCAGGCCGAGCTCGCGCGCTTGGCGGACGATGATGGTCCCCTCGGCCGGATTTGCCGAGATCGCCAGGACCTCGGGCTCGGCCTTCTTGATCTCGAGGAGCTGCGGCGTGAAGTCCTTGTCGCCGATGTTGAACTCCTGCCGGGTCAGCGGCGTCGTGTTCCACCATGCCTTGAGAAGACGGGTCAGCGCGTCCGCCTCGTTCTTGGCGTACTCGTCGCGGCCGCTCAGGATGGCGATCTTGCCGGCCTGCAGGAATTGCGTGACGAACTCGCTGTAGACCTCGCCGTAGCGGGCCGCCTCGTTGGTGCCGCCGCGGAACAGGTACTTGTTGAAGGGGTGCGTCACCTGGGGGGCGGATGCGATCGACACGTACATGACGATCTGCCGCTCCTTGACGAAATCGATGGTGCCGACGGTCGAATTGCTGCCGGCGACGCTGAAGATCATGAATACCTTGTCCTCGTCGACGAGCTTCTTCACCGCGGCGAGCGCGCGTGCCGGCGAAAAGGCGTCGTCCTCGAAGAGGACCTTGAGCTTGCGCCCGTTGATTCCGCCCGTCTCGTTGATCTCCTTGACCGCCAGGTTCATGCCGTCCCGCCCGCCCAAGCCGATGAAGGCGGCCGCACCCGTGATCGGGCCGTATGCGCCGATGAGGATGGTATCGTCCGTGACCCCTTGGGTCGCGTTTGCTGCGGAGGCGGCGAAGAGGGCCGCGAGTGCTGCGCAGGCTAAAATGACTCTCGCGAGGTGTCGAAACATGCGTGATCTCCCTACCCGTTGTCGTTGCGCGGCGCTCTTGCGTCGCGCCGTTCCCTTGCCGCTCGCTGCCCCGAGGATGGGCGAGCCTCTTGTGCCTCGCGACTCTAGGCGAGGGCGGATCGGCCCACAAGGGCGGCCGCGCGGCGCTTGGCAGCGTTTGCGCTTGCGCGCCCTTGCGCTTATAAGGGCGTTCCGATCGCAGGGATGTGTCGCCGATGTACGACCTCAAATGGATCAGGGAGAACCCGGAGGCCTACGACCGCGGCCTCGCGAGCCGCGGGATGGCACCCCAGGCCAAGGCCGTCCTCGAGCTCGATGCGCGGCGGCGCGCGGCGCAGACCGCCTTTCAGGAGCTCAAGGCCAAGCGCAACGAGCTTTCGCGCCAGGTCGGCGAGGCGAAGCGCAAAGGGGAAGGTACTGAGGCGCTGATGGCCGAGGTGGCGCGTCTCAAGGACGCGCTCACCGCGCGCGAGGCGGAGGAGAAGGCTGCTGCCGAGGAGCTCGACGGGCTCTTGGCCGTGCTGCCGAATCTGCCCGACGGCGACGTTCCCATAGGCGGCGACGAGAGCCACAACAAGGAGCTCCGCCGCCACGGCACCCATCGCAACTTCGCGTTCAAGCCCAAGGAGCACTGGCAGCTCGGCGAGGCCCTTGGTCTCATGGACTTCGAGGCGGCGGCCAAGCTCTCGGGCTCGCGCTTTGTCGTGCTCAAGGGAGCGTTGGCAAGGCTCGAGCGCGCGCTCGCGCAGTTCATGCTCGACCTCCACACGGGCGAGTTCGGCTACCTCGAGGTGAGCCCGCCGCTCTTAGTGCGCGACCAGACGCTCTATGGCACCGGCAATCTGCCGAAGTTCGGCGACGATCTCTTCAAGCTCGAGAAGGTCGATCTCCGCCTCATCCCGACGGCGGAGGTGCCGCTCACCAGCCTGGTCGCGGACAAGATCGTCGACGAAGCGGCGTTGCCGCTGCGCTTCACCGCCTTGACCGCCTGCTTCCGCTCGGAGGCAGGGGCGGCGGGCAAGGACACGCGCGGCATGCTGCGCCAGCACCAGTTCTACAAGGTCGAGCTCGTCTCGATCGCGCATCCCGACGCGTCCGGGGCCGAGCATGAGCGCATGACGGCGTGCGCGGAGGAGGTGCTGCGGCGCCTGGGCTTGCCATATCGCACGGTGGTGCTGTGCACGGGCGACATGGGCTTCAGCTCGCGCAAGACCTACGACATCGAGGTCTGGCTTCCCGGCCAGGGGCGCTACCGCGAGATTTCGAGCTGCTCCAATTGCGGAGATTTCCAGGCGCGGCGGATGGCGGCGCGCTTCAGGCGCGCGGGCGAGAAGGGCACGCGGCTCGTGCATACGCTCAACGGCTCGGGCATCGCGGTGGGCCGCGCCCTTATCGCCATCCTCGAGAACTTCCAGGAAGCGGACGGCTCGATCGCCGTCCCCGAGGTGCTGCGGCCTTACATGGGCGGCCTCGCGCGCTTGGCCGGCGATGTTTGAGCCGCCCCTCGATCTCGCGCGCGCGCGCATCCTCCTCTCGAACGACGACGGCATCGAGGCGACCGGGCTCAAGGTGCTCGAGCGCATCGCGCGTACGCTCTCCGAGGACGTGTGGGTGGTGGCCCCCGAACTGGAGCAGAGTGCCGCGAGCCATTCGCTCACGCTGCGCGTGCCCTTGCGCATCCGCGAGCTGAGCCCGCGCCGCTTCGCGGTCAACGGCACGCCGACCGACGCGGTGCTGCTCGCGGTGCGGCACATCATGGCCGGGCGGGGGCCCGACATCCTGCTCTCGGGCGTCAATCGCGGCGGCAATCTCGGCGAGGACGTGACCTATTCCGGCACCATCGCGGCGGCGATGGAGGGGACGCTGCTCGGCGTGCCGTCGATCGCGCTCAGCCAATGCTACACGACGGGCCAGAAGACGCGCTGGACGCCGGCCGAGCATCAAGCACCCGGGCTGATCAAGAAGCTCGTCTCGGTGCGCTGGCCGAAAGGCGTGATGATGAACGTCAATTTTCCGGACCTGCCGGCGGAGCGCGTCACGGGCGTCGCGGTGACGAGGCAGGGCCGCCGCAAGATCGGCGGCGAGCTCGACCGCCGGCTCGATCCGCGCGGCGCGCCCTATTATTGGATCAGCACCATGCGCACCGAGGAGCCGTCGCTCAAGGGCAGCGATCTCGCCGCGGTCAATGGCGGCGCCATCTCGGTAACCCCACTCTCCCTCGATCTCACGCACAAGCCCACCATGCGCGCGCTCGCGTCGGTGTTCGAGTGATGCTCGAAGCGCGCAAGATCCGCATGACCATGGAGCTGCGCAGCTCCGGCATCACCGACACGCGCGTGCTCGCTGCGATCGAGCGCACCCCGCGCGAGCTCTTCGTGCCGGCAACCTTCCTCGACCAGGCCTACGAGAACGTCGCCCTTCCCATCGGCCACGGCCAGACGCTCAGCCAGCCCGTCGTGGTGGCGCGCATGACCCAGGCGCTCGAGATCGGCCCGCGCATGAAGCTCCTCGAGATCGGCACGGGCTCGGGCTATCAGGCGGCGATCCTCGCCCAGCTCTGCTTGCGGCTCTACACGATCGAGCGCCAGAGGGCGCTTTTGGCCGAGGCCGAGAAGCGCTTCAAAGAGCTCCGGCTGCGCAACATCACGAGCAACTTCGGCGACGGCAGTGCGGGCTGGCCCGCCCAGGCGCCCTTCGATGGCATCCTCTTGACCGCCGCTGCGAGCGAGGTGCCGGAGCGACTGGTGCGGCAGCTCAAGGTTGGAGGTATCATAGTGCTGCCGGTGGGCAGCCGGCACGGCGAGCAGCGCCTGCTGCAGGCAAGGCGGCTCCCAGGTGGCATAGAGACCAAGGACATGGGCCCGGTGCGCTTCGTTCCCCTCGTGCCGTCGCCGGCAGCGCCGGAGAGGCGGCCTGGTGGCTGAGAGGAGTGTCATGCGCTTGTTGCGCGCCACCGCATGTGCAGCACTCCTTGGCGAGCTGTCGGGCTGCGGCTTTCTCTCGGTTCCCGCTCATCCGCAAGTCGAAACGCCGGCTCCCGCACCGCCCACCCCGCAAGCGGAAGCGCCGAGGACCGTCATCGTCGGCCCCGGCGACAGCGTCTATCTCATCGCGCGGAGCAGCAATACGCCGATTCGCGCCATTATCGAGGCCAACCACCTGGCACCGCCCTATGTGCTGCACGTCGGCCAGCACCTCATCGTGCCGCAAGCGCAGACTTACACGGTGCGCATGATGGATACGCTTTACGGGGTGGCGCAGCTGAACGGCGTCGACGCCAGCGAGCTGGTGCGCGTCAACGACTTGAAGCCGCCCTACCACTTGCCCGTCGGCCAGGTCTTGATCTTGCCCGGCAAGGTCGCGAGCCCGCCCGCACAAGTGCCCGCCGCGGTCGAGGCCGAGGCGCAGCACGTCGAGCTGCTGCCGCCGCAAGCATCGCCGCCGGCCCCGCCGTCCGCGGGCGCCAGCATTGCCGCGTCAACGCCGCAAGGCGACGCTACGGTCACTGCGGTGCCGCTTCCGCCTCCGGTACCGCAAACCGCAAGTGGCACGAGCGAGCCTTCGGCTCCGGTTGTCGTCGTCCCGTCACCGGCGCCCTCGGCGGCGCGCGACTACGCAGCTGCGAGCAAAGGCGAGGCAGCGGAGGATGTGGCGGCACCGCCGCCGCCGGCACCGCCCGGTGCGAAGGTCGCGTCATTGCCGCCCGAGCCGAGCGAAGCCACGGGACCGGGGGGTGCCAGCGGGGGCCGCTTCCTTTGGCCGGTGCACGGCAAGATCGTCTCGGGCTATGGGCCCAAGGAGGGCGGCTTCTTCAACGACGGCATCAATATCGCGGTCAAGGAGGGCACGCCGGTCGTCGCCGCCGACGACGGGGTCGTCGTCTACGCCGGGAACGAGATTCGCGGCTTCGGCAATCTCGTGCTGGTCAAGCACGCGAACGGCTGGATGACCGCCTACGCGCACAACGCGGAGTTTCTCGTCCGGCGCGGCGAGGAGGTGCGCCGCGGCCAGGCCATCGCGAAAACGGGCGCGAGCGGCACCGTCTCCTCGCCGCAGCTCCACTTCGAGATCCGCCGCGGCTCGCACGCGGTCGATCCCATGAAATATCTCGCAGAACTGTCGAGCTGATTCACCCTCTCCCGCTTGCGGGAGAGGGGATAAGCGCTACTCCAGCCGCTTGCCCAGCCGCCCCGCCAGATCCTGGATGTACTGCCAGGCGACGCGCCCCGAGCGGGAGCCACGGGTGATCGACCACTCGTTCGCCTCGCGCTGAAGCTGCTCGACCGGGATGTCGAGGCCGTGGCGGGCGGCATAGCCCTCGATCATGGCGAAATAGGTGTCCTGGTCGCAGTGGTGGAAGCCGAGCCAGAGGCCGAAGCGGTCGGAGAGCGAAACCTTCTCCTCGACGGCCTCGGAGGGATTGATGGCGGTCGAGCGCTCGTTCTCGATCATGTCGCGCGGCATGAGGTGGCGCCGGTTCGAGGTGGCGTAG
>DATNIJ010000230.1:0-3086 GCA_035604475.1 Alphaproteobacteria bacterium | reverse complement strand
GGCTGGAGCGAGGAGACCTTTCTCGAGCGCTCGACGACGACGGCTACCTCGGGCCGGCCCTATCGCAATCTCTGCATAGGCTGCGACCGCTTCCACGAGGAGATGCTCGGGCCCGTCCTCGAGGCGGCGCGGCAGCGGCGGCGTGCCGCCAAGGCGGTGGGGGCGTGAGCAGGGCTCGCCTCGCCAGCGCACGCGGCCTCGCGAGCGGACCGTTCTGATGAAGCGGCCGGTGCGGTTGGCACTTTCGCTGCTCTTGGGCCTTGTCGCGTCTGCCGCCCGCGCAGCACCCGCAGAGAGCTGGGACGACATCCTCGCCAAGGCGCGCGGCGAGACCGTCTATTGGAACGCCTGGGCCGGCGACGAGAAGACCAACGCCTTCATCGCCTGGGTCGGCCAAGAGGTGCACAAGCGCTTCGCGCTCACCTTGCGCCACGTGCCGCTCAGCGACACCGCCGAGGCGGTGACGCGCGTGGTGGCGGAGAAGGCCGCCGGCCGCGATGCCGGCGGCTCGGTCGACCTCATCTGGATCAACGGCCCGAATTTTCTCGCCATGAAGCAGCAGCATCTGCTCTATGGACCGTTCACCCAGCTGCTTCCCAACATCCGCCTCGTCGATACCGCGCACAAGCCGTCAACCGTCGTCGACTTCACCGTGCCCACAGGCGGCATGGAGTCGCCTTGGCGCATGGCGCAGATCGTGTTCGTCTACGACAGCAGGCACCTGGCGGAGGTGCCGCGCTCGATCCCCGCCTTCCTCCCTTGGGCAAGGCGCCACCCGGGCCGCTTCGCCCACGCGAGCGTGCGCAACTTCCTCGGTGCCACCTTTCTCAAGCAGGCGCTCTACGAGCTCACCCCCGATCCCTCCCTGTTGCAGCAGCCGGCGAGCGATGCGAACTTCGAGGCAGTCACGGCACCACTTTGGGCCTGGTACGATGAGCTGCGTCCCCTTCTGTGGCGCGAAGGCAAGGCGTTCCCCGAGAGCGGACCCGCCACGCGGCAGCTCCTCGACGACGGCGAGATCGACATGATGATGTCGTTCAATCCCGCCGAGGCGGCGGTCGCGATCAATGCCGGACTGCTGCCGGAGACGGTGCGCACCTTCGTGCTCGCGCGCGGCACCATCGGCAACACCAGCTTCGTCGCCATCCCCTATAACTCGCCCCACAAGGAGGGCGCGATGGTGGTCGCGAACTTTCTGCTCGAGCCGCTCACGCAAGCGCACGCCGAGGACATTCGCCAGATGGGCAACTTCACGGTGCTCGAGCTGGCAAAGCTTGCGCCCGAGGAGCGCAAGCTCTTCGCCGATCTGCCCGCGAGCCCCGCACTCCCGACCACCGAGGCGCTCGGCACCATGCTGCTCGAGCTCCACCCGTCCTGGATGACCCGGATCGTCGCCGAATGGGAGAAGCGCTACACGAGATAGCCGCCGCCGGCACTGCCGGCGAAAGTGCTGGGCGCCCGCGCGGCCTGCTTGCCTATGCGCCGGGCCTGACCGTCGCCGTTTTCCTCGTGCCGATCGCGGCCGGGTTGCTCGGCACGCTCTTTCCGGCCTTCGGCTATCTGCCGGCACTCGGCGGCCGGACCCTCGGATGGGCACCCTGGCAGGCACTCTTCGCCCATCCGGGATTCCCGAGCGCGCTCCGCCTCACGCTCACCACCGGGCTCGGCACCACGGCGGCGGCACTCGCGCTGGCGACGGGCTTTTGCGCCTTGGTTTACGGCAGCACCGGCTTCCGCCGCGCCGAGGCGTTGCTGGCACCCATCCTCGCTTCGCCGCACTCGGCGATCGCGATCGGGCTCGCCTTTCTCGTAGCGCCCTCCGGCTGGCTCGCCCGCCTCGTCTCGCCCTGGCTCACGGGCTGGACCAGCCCGCCTGATTTCTTGAGCGTGGGCGATCCCTGGGGCCTAGCGCTCGCCCTCGGCCTCCTCGTCAAAGAGGTGCCCTACCTCCTGCTCATGACGCTTGCCGCCCTCAATCAAGTGCCGGCGCGCGCCCAGCTCGACATTGCGCGTGCGCTCGGCTACGGCCGCGGCGTCGCCTGGATCAAGATCGTGCTGCCGCAGGTCTATCCGCAGATCCGGCTCCCCGTCTATGCGGTGCTCGCCTTCTCGCTATCGGTGGTCGACGTGTCTCTCATTCTCGGGCCGGGCAATCCCCCGCCGCTTGCCGTGCTGGCCATGCGTTGGTTCTCCGACCCGGACGTCGGCCAGTATTTCCCGGCCGCCGCCGCGGCCTCCCTCCTCTTGGCGCTCGTCGCCGCCTCCATCATGCTTTGGCGCCTGGCGGAGCTCGGGGTCGCCGCCATCGGGCGCGCCTGGATCGCGAGGGGCGGGCGCGGGCTCTCCGCGGAGCCCGGCCTGCGTCTGGCAGCGCTCGCGGTCGGACTGCTGATGGCGCTGAGCACGCTTAGCATGCTCAGCATGGCGCTGTGGTCGCTTGCCTCCACCTGGCGCTTTCCGGCAATGCTGCCGAGCGCCTGGACGCTCGCGAATTGGAGGCACGCGCTCGAGCGCATCTGGTGGCCGGCCTCGACGACGCTCTTCGTCGGACTCGCGGCGACGGCGGCGTCGCTGCTCCTGGCACTCGCCTGCCTCGAGAACGAAGCGCGGAGCGGTGCGCACCCGGGCTCGCGCGCGCTGTGGCTCCTCTACACCCCGCTTCTCGTCCCGCAGATTGCCTTCCTCTTCGGCGCCCAGGTGCTGCTTCTGCGGCTCGGACTCGACGGCACCTTCCTCGCCGTCGTTTGGTCCCACGTGCTCTTCGTGCTGCCCTACGTCTTCCTCTCCCTCGCCGATCCCTGGCGCGCGCTCGACCCGCGCTACGCGCGCACGGCGGCGTGCCTGGGAGCCTCGCCCGCCAGGATCCTCCTCCGCGTCAAGCTTCCCATGCTGCTGCGCCCGCTGCTCATCGCCGCTGCCGTCGGCTTCGCGGTCAGCGTCGGGCAGTATCTCCCCACGCTCTTCGCAGGTGCCGGCCGGCTTAGCACGCTCACGACGGTGGCGGTGACGCTCGCGGCGGGAGCGGACCGCCGCGTGATCGGCGTCTACGTTTTCCTGCAGTCGCTGCTGCCGCTCGTCCTCTACGG
>DATNIJ010000229.1:0-8186 GCA_035604475.1 Alphaproteobacteria bacterium | reverse complement strand
TCGCCGTGATCGGCGGCGGCTTCCTCGGCCTCGAGGTGGCGGCGAGTGCGAGCAAGCTCGGCCTCGCCGTCACCCTCCTCGAGCTCAAGCCCCATCTTCTCGATCGCGCGATGGCGCCGGAGATCGCGCATTTCATCGCCGAGATCCACCGCCGCAAAGGTGTCGAGCTCCACCTGGGTGCCAACGTCACCGGCATTGCGGGCAAAGAAAAGCTCGCCGCGGTCGAGCTCGCCCAAGGCACTCGCGTCGACGCCGATCTCGCCGTCGTCGCCGTCGGCATTGTGCCCAACAGCGAGCTCGCCGCGGCGGCGGGTGCTGCGATCGGCAACGGCATCGTCGTCGACGAATTCGGCCGCACCTCGCTTCCCGACATCTATGCGGCAGGCGATGTTGCCGATCACCCGAATCCGATCCTCGGCCACCGGCTGCGCCTCGAGTCCTGGCAGAACGCGCAGAACCAGGCGATCGCAACGGCGCGCGCCATGTGCGGGATGGGAACACCCTACGCCGAGGTGCCGTGGTTCTGGTCGGACCAGTACGAGTTCAACATCCAGATGGTCGGCGCGCCGCTCAAGACCGACGAGATCGTCGTGCGCGGCGAGCCCGCGAGCGGGCGCTTTCTCTGCTTCAATCTCGCGGGCAACGTCGTCGTAGGCGCCACCGCCTTCAACATGGGCGGCGAGATCCGCTTCGCCCGCAAGCTGGTCGAGCTCAAGGCCAAGGTCGAGCCGAGCGTGCTCGCGGATAGCGCCCAAAAACTACGGGACGTCGTGGCGGGATTGTCTTAATCCCGTTCCTAGGAAATTTTTCTCAAGCGTCATTGCGAGCGAAGCGAACCCCGGCGTACGCCGGGGCAGTGCCCCTGGATTGCTTCGGCGCCCCATTGGGTGCCTCGCAATGACGGGCCGAGACACAGGCACAAATCAATCAGAACGCGACCTGGTCGCCGCCCTTGAGCTTGAGGATCTGGCGCGCCTCCTTGGGGGTCGCCACCTCGAGGGAGAGCTCCTCGACGATGCGCTTGATCTTGGCGACCTGGTCGGCGTTGCTCTTGGCGAGCTGGCCCTTGCCGAGATAAAGCGAGTCCTCGAGCCCGACGCGCACGTTGCCGCCCATGATGGCGCCCATGGTGATGAAATTCATCTGGTGCCGCCCCGCCGCCAGGATCGACCACTCGTAGTCGGAGCCGAAGAGCTTGTCGGCGATGCGCCGCATGTGCATCAGATTCTCCGCATCAGCGCCGATGCCGCCCAAAATGCCGAAGATGGTCTGCACGAACAACGGCGGCTTGACCAGGCGCCGCTCGAGGAAATGGGCGAGATTATAGAGGTGGCCCACGTCATAGCACTCGAACTCGAAGCGCGTGCCGCAGCCTTCGCCCAATTCCTTGAGGATGTACTCGATGTCCTTGAAAGTATTGCGAAAGATAAAGTCGCGCGAACCCTCGAGATGCTGCGGCTCCCAATCGTACTTCCATTCCTTGTAGCGGGTGAGCATGGGGTAGAGGCCGAAGTTCATCGAGCCCATGTTGAGCGAGGTCATCTCGGGCCTGGCCTTGAGCGGGGCTGCCAGGCGCTCCTGCACGGTCATGCCCTGCCCGCCGCCGGTGGTGATGTTCACCACGGCATCGCAGCCCTGCTTGATGCGCGGCAGGAACTGCATGAAGACCGCCGGATCGGGCGTCGGCTTTCCGGTCTTGGGGTCGCGCGCGTGCAGGTGGATGATCGAGGCGCCGGCCTCCGCCGCCGCGACCGAATCGCGCGCGATCTCGTCCGGGGTCACCGGCAGATGCGGCGACATGGTCGGCGTGTGGATCGAGCCCGTGACCGCGCAGGTGATGATGACCTTCCTCGGCATCCCTCGCACTCCTTCCTCGATAGGTCTTCGTTGGGTTTTGGCCCCTATTCGTCCATTATCGCGACCGCGCGCGTCCAGCCGGCGGAAGCACCGCGTATCTTCACCGGAAAACAGCTCACGATGAAGCCCGCGGACGGCAGCGCCTCGAGATTGTGCAGCTTCTCCAGATGGCAATAGCCGATCTCGCGGCCGGCCTTGTGGCCTTCCCAGATGAGCCCGGCATCGCCCGTCTCGCGATACTTCGCCTTTGTGTGCACGAAGGGCGCGTCCCAGCTCCAGGCGTCGGTCCCGGTCAGCCGCACGCCGCGCTCGAGGAGATAGAGAGTCGCCTCTCGCCCCATGCCGCAGCCGGCGGAAACGTAGTCGGGCTTGCCGTAGGCCGAGCCCGCGCGCGTGTTGACGAGCACGATCTCGTGCGGTGCCAAGCCGTGCCCGATGCGCGCGAGCTCCGCCTCGACCTCGGCAGCGGTAACGACATGGCCGTCGGGAAGTTGGCGAAAGTCGAGCTTGACGCCCGGTTGCAGGCACCACTCGAGCGGGACCTCGTCGATGGCGATCGCGCGCTCGCCCTTGTTCATCGTGGAATGGAAGTGGTAGGGCGCATCGAGATGGGTGCCGTTGTGGGTCAAGAGCCGGATCCACTCGATCGCCCAGCCCTCGCCTTCGGGCATATCCTCTTCCTTGAGGCCGAGGAAGAACTTGACGACATCGGCCGCGGTCTCGCGGTGGGTGAGATACTCGATGCGCGGGCCGTAGCCGGGCGGATCGGAGACCACGTCGTTCTCGAGCGGCATCGAGATGTCGATCAGCCGGCGCGCCATGTCGCTCTCCGCCCCTGCCGCGATGCGGCCTCACCGAGCCCATTCTTGCCCGGCCCGGCGCCAGCGTCAAATCCTCGGGATGATCGTCTTACGGGGGAAGGACGGGTGCTGTGGCGCTCAACGGTACTTCTTGTCTTGCGCGCGCTTGTGGGCGATGAGGGCGGCGAGACGGCGGTCGCGCCATTCCGCGCGCTCCGCGAGCTTGTCCGCAGGAAGGACGCGGCGGCGCTCTGCCTCGATCCTGTCGACGAGGCTGTCCTTCCACACCCGCGGGTCGGCCTGCTGCTGCGCCAGGCGGTGAATGGAAGCGGCATAACGGCGGACGTAGTCCCGCACGCCCCCTGGCGCATTGAGGTCGATCGTCTCGAACGGACCCATGAAGGACCAGCGCAGGCCAAGGCCTTCCTTGATCGTCTTGTCGATGTCCTCGGTCGAGACATAGCCGTCCTCGACGAGACGAAAGGCTTCGTTGAGAAGGGCCGCCTGGAGGCGATTGAGGATGAAGCCCTCGATCTCGCGATCGACGACGATCGGCACTTGGCCTACCCCCTCGAGCAGCTCCTTGGCATGGCTGACGACTCGGGGATCGCTGAAGCGCGTCGGCACGAGCTCGACCAGCGGCACCAGATGGGGCGGATTGACAGGATGCGCTACCAGGCAGCGCGCGCGTCCGGCGAGCGCCTCGGTGAAGAGCGAGCCGGGGATGTTCGAGGTCGAGCTCGCGAGGATCGTCTGCGCTGCCGCGAGCCTGTCGAGCTCGGCGAAGATATGGCGCTTCGCCTCGAGCGTCTCGACGGTGTTCTCCTGGACATAATCGGCTTCCGCCACGGCCTGGGCAAGGCTGTTCGCGAGATCGACCCGGGCAAAGACCGCCGCCGGCATCTCCTCGAGGAGGCCTTCGCCGGCGAGCGCTTCCAGGCCGGCGCGGATGGCGCCGGGTGCCGCGGCCATCGCTTTCGGGTCCGGATCGAACATGGCGACCAAGGCGCCGCCGCGCGCGAAGACGATGGCCCACGCCCGGCCAATCAAGCCGGCGCCGACAATGCCGATCTTGCTCCCCAGCGTCAGACGCATGGCACCCGTCTGCTTTTGCTAATTATACGCCGGAACCTCGGCTTGGCCGCAGACTTGAACGAACGCAGAAAGAGTGCAGAACGCGCTTGATCTTGCGCGCGTTCTCCGTGATCTATTGGCTATCCGTCGCACTGCGGAGACCAACTCCCCGAATGCCCCAGCCCCTCCTTCGCATCGGCACGCGCGGCAGCCCGATGGCACTCGTCCAGGCTCGCCAGGTCCGCGACGCGCTTGCGGCCGCCCATAGCGCACTCGCCGCCGCCGCGGCGATCGAGATCGTGGTCGTCCGCACGACGGGCGACAAGGTCCAGGACCGGGCACTCGCCGAATTGGGCGGCAAGGGGCTCTTCATCAAGGAGATCGAGGAGGCGCTCTCGGCGCGCCGCATCGATCTCGCCGTGCATTCGGCCAAGGACGTGCCGACCTTCCTTCCCGGCGGTCTCGAGCTCGCTTGCTTCCTTAAGCGCGACGATCCTCGCGACGCCTTCATCTCGAGCAAGGCGAGCGGCTTCGAGGCGCTCGCCCCAGGTGCCGTCATCGGCACCGGATCGTTGCGACGCCAAGCCCAGATCCTCTCCCGTTGGCCCGGGCTCAAGATCGTTCCCTTCCGCGGCAACGCGGAGACGCGCTTGCGCAAGCTCAAGGAGGGCCAGGCGGACGCGACCGTGCTCGGCATCGCGGGGCTCGCGCGCATCGGATGCCAGGATGCGGCGCGCAAGGTTCTCTCGCCCGAGGAGATGCTGCCGGCCGTGGCGCAAGGCGCCATCGCGGTCGAGATTCGCAGCGACGACGCGCGCGCGCGCGCCTGGCTCGCTCCCCTCGATCATGCGCCCACGGCCACTGCGATCGCCGCCGAGCGCGCCATGCTCGCCGAGCTCGAAGGCTCGTGCCGCACGCCCATCGCCGGGCTCGCGGAAATCGACGGCGCGGGAATGCTCACGCTTCGCGCGCTTGTCGCCATGCCCGACGGCAGCGCGGTGCATCGCACGACGCAAACCGGAGCGCGCGCGGATGCCGCGCGCATCGGAAGGGCCGCGGGCCGGGCGCTCAAGGCGAGCGCGGGGGCGGCCTTCTTCGCCGCGCTTGCCTGAAAGGGCGAGGCACGGCCGTCACAGCCGCGCGAGGAGCGCGTGGCCCATATAGAGGAAAAGGGCGAAGCCCAAGAGGGCGAGGAGTGCCGCAAGCGCGATATCGAGGCGCGATCCCGTGCCGGGCTCGAGGCGTTCGCTGTCGATGTCCTTGGCGAGCTTGAGGAAGCGCACGGCGGCGATGACGACCATGCCCGTGCCGAGCATGATGAACGCCAAACCGGCGATATTGCCGAAGCTGCGACCCGGCATCGAGACGAGATGGCCCGCGAGCGACGGTGCCGCGATCTCCAGAAACAGGTCGAATTTCTCGACGAGAAAGCCGAACGCCATGACGGCAATGGCCGTGCGCACCCAGGCGAGGAAGGTGCGCTCGTTCGCCGCGTGATCGCTGAAGTTTCTGATCATCGTGCCGCCGAATTCTCCCTTGAGCTCATTTCGCTCGCTTGGCTAGAGCATGATCCAATCAAGTTGAAACACCCTGGTCGTCACCCCCGCGGAAGCGGGGCTCCACAAGCAGCCTGGATTCCCGCTTTCGCGGGAATGACGATACGAATGCCCGATTCAACGTGATCGGACTCCAACCTACCCCGCGACGCGGCAGCCGTACTCGAGGGCAGCCTCGAGAAGATGCTCCCACAGCGAGACGGCAAAGCCGCGGTAGACGTAAAGATCGACGGTCGGCGCGTCGTCGAGTGCATGGAGCAGGACGCTGATATGCGCGTAGGTGCTCTGCACCGCCGCACCGCTGCCGAAGGCCCTCGCGTGGAAGTCGAGCCCGCAGCCCTTGGCGAGAAGGTCGCGCACGCGCGTGCCGCCGATGCGGATCACGCTCCGCGCGTGGGAGAGCCCGCTGATCGCCGCTTCGAACCCGGTGAGCTCCTGTTGCAGCGCGCCCTCGAGCCCGCCCTCGTCGGGGGCGACCAGCAGCACGTGTCCCGGCCCGGTCCAGAGCGCTGCAAGCTCGCGCGCAACCTCTACACGATTGGGCGTGCGCGGCAGCACCAGGCCCAGCGCCGTCTCGACCCGCTCCGCGACGCTCGGATAATCGGCGGGGGCGACGGCGAGCTGCACCATCGCGAGGCCGCGGCGCTCGGCAAGCAGGATGCCAGGGCCGCTCGCGGGCACGGTGCCGAAGTCGCCCGCATGGATGACGGCGGCAAGGGCCGAGCGGCGTGCCGGGAGCTCAGCCATGGAGGCGCTTCCCCTCCGGATCAACGAAGACGGAATCAGAGACGCCGACCGCGACCACCTCGCCCTTGAGCGGGAAACTCGCGTAGAGCGTCTCGCCCTTGCGCGCGAGGCCGCCCGCGACCAGCGCCAAGGCGATCGGATGGCCAAGGGTGGGACTCCATGCCGACGAGCTCACATGGCCGATGGCACTCCCCGCCCCGCTCGCCTCGACGACGATGTGAGCACCTGCGCGGATGCGCGTCTTGCCGTCGCTGGGCGCCAATCCCACCAGCCGCGGGCGCTCGGGATCCTGAAGTCCCGGCCGCGCCAGGAGCGCCTTGCCGATGAAGTCCTTCTTCGTGCTGACGAGATGGCCGAGGCCGAGATCCTGCGGCGTCGTCTGGCCGTTGAGCTCGCCTCCCGCGACATGGCCCTTCTCGATGCGCAGCGTGCCCATCGCCTCGGTGCCGTAGGCGATGATGTCCTCCGCCCGGCCTGCGGACATCGCCGCTTCCCACACCGAGCGACCCCAATCCGCCGGCACGTTGATCTCGTAAGCGAGCTCGCCCGAGAAGCTGATGCGGAAGACGCGTGCCGGAAGGCCGGCAATGCGGCAATCGCGCACGCCCATGAAGGGGAGGGCTGCGTCGCTCACGTCGATGTCGGCGAGCCGCGCGAGCACCGCGCGGCTCCTTGGCCCGGCCAGCGCCATCGCCGCCCACTCCTCGGTCACCGAAGTTGCCTGCACCTTGAGCTCGGGCCACGCGACCTGCAGGTAGTATTCAAGATGGGCGAGCACCTTAGCCGCGTTCGCCGTCGTCGTGGTCATGAAATAGCGGCTTTCGCCCACGCGCGAGGTGGTGCCGTCGTCGAAGGCAATGCCGTCCTCGCGCAGCATGAGCCCATAGCGCGACTTGCCCACGGCAAGCGTCTTCCAGCCGTTGACGTAGACGCGGTCGAGGAACTCGGCGGCATCGCGCCCCGATATGTCGATCTTGCCGAGGGTCGAGACATCGACGAGGCCGACCGCCTCGCGCACGTGCTTGGCCTCGCGCGCTGCGGCGGCGCGCATGTCCTCGCGTCCGCGCGGATAATAGCGCGGCCGCAGCCAGAGGCCGGCCTCGACGAAGACGGCCCCCTGCTCCTCGTGCCACTCGTGCATCGCCGAGCGCCGGATCGGCTGGAACGCCTTGCCGACCTCGCGGCCGGCAAGTGCTCCGAAGGAAACCGGCGTGTAGGGCGGCCGGAAGGTGGTCGTGCCGACCGACGGGATCGGCAGCCCGCGCAGCTGCGCCATGATGGTGAGGCCGTTCAGGTTCGCGGTCTTGCCCTGGTCGGTGCCCATGCCGAGCGTGGTGTAGCGCTTGAGATGCTCGACCGAAACGTAGCCCTCGCGCGCGGCAAGAGCCACGTCCTCGGCCGTGACATCGTCCTGGATGTCGACGAAGCGCTTGCCCTTGCGCCCCGCGGCCGGCATCGCGGACCAGAGCGGGCGCAGCCGGACCTCGGCCTCCTTCTCGACACGTGGTATGGGCGGGACGGTGCTGCTGCCGAAGCCGGCCGCGCGCGCCGCCGCAGCCCCCGACTCGAAGCCGTCCGCGAGTGCCGCACGAAGCGTGTACTGTCCGCGCGCCGCTCCCGCCGAGCGCGCCCTCTGCTTCGAGGCTCCCGCCACGAAGGCGGCGAGCGTTTCGTCGTAGTCGAGCCTGCCGCCGGATTGGGAATGCAGATGCACGCTCGGGCTCCAGCCGCCCGAGACCGCGACGAGATCGCAAGCAAGCGTGCGGCTTCTGCCGCCGGGCACGCCATGGGCGTCGAGCGCCATCGCCTCGACGGACCGGACCTGTCCGCGGCCATGCGCGGCGACCACCCCGTGGCCCGCGAGTATCTCGATGCCCTTCTCGCGCGCGCGTGCCTCGAGCGGCCCGGCGGCACCCGGCCGCGCGTCGACGACGGCGGCGACGCGCACGCCCGCGTCCGCAAGATCGGCGGCGCTGCGATAGGCGTCGCCGTTGTTCGTGCACACCACCGCGGTCAGGCCCGGGCGCACGGCGAACTGGTTGACATAGGCGCGCGCAGCGTTCGCGAGCATGACCCCGGGGCGGTCGTTCCCGGCAAAGACGAGCGGCCGCTCGATCGCCCCCGTCGCCAGCACCACCTCGCGCGCGCGCAC
>DATNIJ010000228.1:0-8231 GCA_035604475.1 Alphaproteobacteria bacterium | reverse complement strand
GATGCCGAGCGCCATGTAGCATTCGACGAGGCGATGGAGCGCTTCCGGCACCTGGCTCGTCGTCTGGTATTTGTCGACCACGACCTTGAAGCGGTTGATCGCGGCGAGATATTGCTCGCGCTTCTCGTAAAAGCGGCCGATCTCGAGCTCCTTGCCGGCGAGATGGTCGCGCACCAGGTCGATCTTGTGGCGGGCGTCCCGCGCAAAGGAGGTCTCGGGATAGCGCTTGATCAGCTCCTCGAGCGAGGACAAGGCCTTCTCGCCGTTGGACTGGTCGCGCTCCACGTCGCTCACCTGCTCGTAATAGCAGAGTGCCCGCAGATAATAGGCATAGGCGATATCGCGATTGCCGGGATGGAGCTGAATGAAGCGGTCGAGCGCGCTGATCGCGTCCGTGTAGTTGTTCGCCTGGTAGAGCGTATAGGCCGACATCAGCTCGGCCTTGGTCGCCCAGATCGAGTAGGGATGCTCGCGCTCGACCTCCTCGAAGGCCTTGGCGGATTCCTTGTAGCGGCGCTGGGCGAGCTGATCCATCGCCTTGTTGTACAGCTCGTTCACCGGCTTATCGACGGTGGTGTCCTCCTTCGGCTCGTCGTCCGAGCAGGCCGCGAGGGCGAGCGAGATCGCGAAAGCGGCGAGGAAGATGAGCGGGCTTCGCCGCAAGCTTTGCCAGGATGTCCTCATGGCCGTCCAAAATCTTGAGCTGGAAGCGGGGCTTGGCCCGGCCAGAGCCCCTTGAGGGGCTTCTTATAGCATGCCGCTCGGCTTTCCAAAAGGCTCGCGCGGAAGAGCCTCAATGCCCCTCGCACGGCCGCGCTCCGGCCGCTCGAGCGAATTTTCACAGCTTGATCGGGGTCAGGCCGAGGCCGCGACCTTGCGCGAGCCCGCAGGCGCAAGGCCCCCCGCCTCGCGCCGGCTCTCCAGGGGTACCACCCGCCATGCCTCGGCGTCCGCGAAGAGGGCGCGGAGCAAGCGATTGTGCATGCTGTGGCCCGAGCGATAGCCGTGGAAATGTCCGAGGATGGGGGCGCCTGCGAGCGAGAGGTCGCCCACCGCGTCGAGCACCTTGTGGCGCACGAACTCGTCCTCGTAACGCAGCCCATCGGCGTTGATGATACGGTCGCCATCGACGACGACCGCATTGTCGAGCGAGCCGCCGAGCGCCAGCCCCGCTGCGCGCAGCTGCTGCACATCCTCGATGAAGCCGAAGGTGCGCGCGCGCGCGATCTCGCTGCGGAAGGCACCGTTCTCGAGCGACACGAAATATTCCTGCCGGGCGATGGCCGCGGCGTCGAAGTCGATCTCGCAGCTGACCGAGAAGCCGCTGCTCGGCGAGAGCGACGCCATGGCCTCGTGGTTGCCGACCGCGACTTGCTTCAGGACCTGAATGGCGGACCGGCGCACCTTCTGCTCGACGAACCCTGCGCAGTCGAAGAGGAACACGAATGGCGCGGCGCTCCCGTCCATGACGGGCACTTCAGGGCCGTTGAGCTCGACGACAAGATTGTCGATATGGCTGCCGGCGATCGCGGCGAGCAGATGCTCGACCGTGCCGATCCGCACCTCGCCGCGCATGGCGGGCGCTTTGATGCCGAGGGTGGTGCACATGCGCGTGTCGACCACATGGCGCCACGTGGCCGGGATGCTCACCCCGCCGCCGCCCAGGTCTGTGCGCCGAAATACGATGCCGGTGTCCGCTTCGGCCGGCAGGATGGTCATGGTGACCCTCGCGCCGGAGTGCAAGCCGATCCCCGAACAGCTGATCGGCGTCTTCAGAGTCTGTTGGAGAATCTGCTCCTCCCCTCGCTTCACAGAGCAGCCGTGCCCTTGCGTCCCCCGCTCCGGCTTGCTCTGGATATTGCTCGGCTCGGTGTTCGAGTGCTTCGGGGTTTCTTTAGCAACCCACCCCGAAGCACTCAAATCACCTTTTGTTACGGAATATTTCCGGAAAAAGCAGCGCTAATTCAGCGAATTAGCCTCCATCAATTGGCCTGTCGGCGGAGGAAGGCGGGGATTTCCAAGAGGTCGTCCTCGCCCTTCGACGCAGTCAGCCGGTCGGCCGGATCGAGCCCGCCGAGGCGCGGTTGGACCGGCGCTGGTGCCTCCGGCTGCGGCTCCGCCGGCTTGCGTGCCCCACCCGTGACCCGCGTGAAGATGTTGGCCATCCCACGGCGCGCACGGCGCGGATCGGGCTGCGGCTGAAGCGGGCCGCTCGCCGTTGCCGCAGCACCCATGGGGTTGGCCTGGGCCGGCTGAGCCGCCGCAAGCGGCTCGCCCTGGGGCGGGTGCTCGACCGGCCGGGGTGCTAAGAAGGGCTGGTCGAGTTCCATCGGCTCGCGGTCGGGACCGGTCGCCGCCGCGGGTGGGGTGGCGGCAACCGCCAGGGCCGCAGTTGCGGCTGGCGCACTCGCGGCCACGACCGTGCCCGCCTCGAGGGTGCGCGCGGCCGGGCGTGCCACCTCGGCGGCAGACGAGGCGGCCGGGGTCGCCGACATGCGCGGCGCCGGCCGTTCGCTTACCAGCACGGGCCGCGCCGGCTTCGGCAGGCTCGCCGCGGTGCCGTCGATGCCGGTTGCGACGACCGAGACGCGGATGCGCCCCTGGAGCTGCTCGTCGAAGGTCGAGCCGAAGATGATATTGGCCTCGGGATCGACCTCGTCGCGGATGCGGTTGGCGGCCTCGTCGACTTCGAAGAGGGTCATGTCCATGCCGCCCGTGATGTTGATGAGCACACCCTTGGCCCCCTTCATCGAGACGTCGTCGAGGAGGGGGTTGGAGATCGCCGCCTCGGCGGAATCGAGCGCTCGGCGCTCGCCCTCCGCCTCGCCCGTGCCCATCATCGCCTTGCCCATCTCGCTCATGACGGTGCGGATGTCGGCGAAGTCGAGGTTGATGAGGCCGGGCATGACCATGAGGTCCGTGACCCCGCGCACGCCCGAATAGAGGACGTCGTCGGCCATCTTGAAGGCGTCCGCGAAGGTGGTCTTCTCGTTGGCGACACGGAAGAGGTTCTGGTTCGGGATGATGATCAGCGTGTCGACGAACTGCTGGAGCTCGTCGATCCCCTGATCGGCGATGCGCATGCGGTGCTGGCCTTCGAAATGGAAAGGCTTGGTCACCACGCCGACGGTGAGAATGCCGCGCTCGCGCGCGGTGCGGGCGAGCACGGGAGCGCCACCCGTGCCGGTGCCCCCGCCCATGCCGGCGGTGATGAACACCATGTGCGAGCCGTCGAGATAGTCGAGGATCTCGTCGAGGCCCTCCTCGGTCGCCGCGCGCCCAACGTCCGGGCGCGAGCCGGCGCCGAGGCCGTGGGTCACGTTGAGGCCGAGCTGGATGCGGCGATCCGCCTTGGAGAGCGAGAGCGCCTGGGCGTCGGTGTTGCAGGCGAGGAACTCAACGCCCTCGAGATTGGCGGCGATCATGTTGTTGACGGCATTGCCGCCGGCACCGCCCATGCCGACGACGACGATGCGTGGCTTGAGCTCACGCTCCTTGTCCGGTATCGATAGGTTGATGGTCATGGTAGCCTCCGCTTCCTTTTCCGGTCCGTAACAGCCGCCGAGTTTTGGGTTTCGCACGTGCTGACCCCGGCCGCGGCGGCGCAGCCGTTGTTCATAGGTTCTCCCTCAGCCAGGTTCCGAAGCGCTCCAGCACGCCGTTGGGCGCGTCGTGGCCGCGACGCGACTGGAGCGAGGGAGCCGAAAAGCGCGTCACCGCGTATTGCAAGAGGCCGGCACAGGTGGCGAACGCCGGACCCGCGGTCGCGTCCGCCAGGCCGCCGATGCGGAGCGGCCGGCCCATGCGTACCTGCTTGTCGAGCACAAGGGCGGCGAGCTCGCGCACGCCCTGCAGCTGGCTGGCACCTCCCGTCAGCACCACGCGGCGCCCGGCGGCCTTGTCGAAGCCGTTCGCCTCGAGGCGCGAGCGCACGAGCTCGAAGGTCTCCTCGAGGCGCGGCTGGATGATGCCGACGAGGATCGATTTCGGCACGTGGTTGGGGATCGCGTGCTCGTCCTCGCCCACCTGGGGCACATCGATCACGTCGTGCTCGTCGGCCGAGGTGGCAAGCGTGCTGCCATAGAGCGTCTTCATGCGCTCGGCATGCACGAGCGGGGTCGAGAGGCCGCGCGCGATGTCGCTGGTGACGTGCTGGCCGCCGATCGGGATGCATTCGGTATAGACCACCTCGCCGTCGAGGAAGACCGCGATCGAGGTGGTACCCCCGCCCATGTCGATGCAGCTGACGCCGAGGTCCGTTTCATCCTCGACGAGGGCCGAAAGCCCCGCGGCATAAGGCGAGACGGCGAGCGCCTGCAGCTCGAGGTGACAGCGCGCGACGCAGGTCTTGAGGTTGCGTACCGGGCCGGCGCTCGCACTCACCACGTGCATGTTGACGCCGAGCCGGTCGCCGTACATGCCGCGCGGATCGCGGATACGGGGGCTGCCGTCGATGACGTAATTCACGGGAATCGAGTGGATGATATCGCGGTCGTTGCTCTCGTTGTAGAGGTAGCCCTGGCCGAGCGCTCGCCGCAGATCCGTGTCGCCCACCTCGTGCCCGGCGATCGAGACCTCGACTGCCACGGTTTGCGAGACGGGCGAGCCGCACGAGAGGTTGACGAAGACTTCGCGGATCGTCTCGCCCGCCATCTGCTCGGCCGCGTGCACGGCGCCCCGGATCGAGTCCTCGGCGACATCCATGTCGATGATCGCGCCGGCGCGGAGCCCGCGCGACTTTTGGTGGCCGATGCCGACGACCCGGATGTTGCCGTCGCCGTCCACCTGCGCCACGAAGCAGCAAACCTTGGTGGTGCCGATGTCGAGTGCGGCAATGAGACCGCTCTTCGGCTTCGCCAATGCTCTCTTCACGGCGTCTCCGCTCCCTTTAGCTGCGCACCATCCGTACCTACCCGACGCATGCCGTCATCCCCGTGCTTCACGTGTTCTTGCCCGGCTTGCGCTCCCGCTGCGCCGCTTCGGGCGAGAGGCGCACGATGAGCCGGTCGGGCAGACGAAGATCGATCATCACGATGTCGCGGGCGAAGAGCCGCTCCTTCGCCTCGAGTTCGGCGAGGCGGGCGAGTGCCTCCTCGGCGTTCGATTCGGGCAGGCGCACGTCGATGCCTTCCGCGAGGTGCAGGTTCCAGCGCCGCTTGCCGACCCGGACTGCGGCCTGGACGTGCTTCGCGAGTGAGGGCTGTTGCGCGAGGATGGCGAGGAAGGCGGGAGCGGCCTTGGCAGCGCCCTCGCCCACCACAAAGGGCAGATTGGCGTAACGGCCGGTATCAGCACCCTCGATCACCGTGCCAGCGGTGTCGATGAGCCTGATCTTGCCGCCCTGCTGCCAGAGCGCCAGCGGCGAGCGCTCCGCGAGCTTTACATAGATAAGCTGCGGCCAGCGCCGCTCGACCGAGGCGCTCAGCACCCAGGGGAGCGCCTCGAGCCGCGCCTTGACGGCGCCGAGGTCGACGGTGAGGAGCGGCTCGCCGCGCCGGATGCCAAGCGCCGTGGCGAGGGCTGCGGGCTGGGTCTCGTTGCGGCCTTCGACCATCACGTCGCCCACCCTGAGGCCGAGTGCCGCCGAGCCCTGGATGGCACCCTCGAGGGCGGCCGTGGCGGCTCGCGCAGCGGTGCCGCTCTGCCACAGCCGCAAGCCGCCGCCGCCCAGTACTGCCAAGAGTAAGGCGAGCGCGCCGTAGCGGAATGAGGTGCTGAGCCAGCGCGGCGTCCGGCGGTGCCAGCGCGGCCGTGCCGTGGGGAGTGCTGTCGCGTTCAGCGGTCGCATTTCGCGTTCTCCACCATCCAGCTCACCAGCTGGGCGAACGACATGCCGAGATAGGCGGCCTGCTCCGGCACCAGCGAGAGCGGCGTCATGCCGGGCTGCGTGTTGATCTCGAGGAGAAAGACCTCGCCCGGCTCGCCGCGTGTGTCGTCGTAGCGGAAGTCGGCGCGCGAGACGCCGCGGCAGCCGAGCGTCTTGTGCGCCGAGAGCGCATAGTCCATGCAGGCCTTGGCGATCGCGTCGGGCACGGGTGCCGGGATGAGGTGCGATGTGCGCCCGTCCGTGTACTTGTGCGCATAGTCGTAGAAGCCGTCGTCGGGCTGCAGCTCCGTCACGGCGAGCGCCTTCTCGCCCATCACCGTAACGGTGAGCTCGCGGCCGGGGATGTAGCGCTCGACCAGCACCTCGTCGCCATAGGGCCAGCGCTCGCGCTCGAAGGGCAGCGTGTTGTCTCCGCGCTTCACGATGTGCACGCCGACACTCGAGCCCTCGGCGAGCGGCTTGACCACGTAGGGGCGCGGCATGACGTCGCCCGCGAGCACGCGCTCGCGCGGCACCACCTTGCCGTCGGCCACCGGAATGCCCGCCATCCCGAAGAGCCGCTTGGCCATCGGCTTGTTCATGGCGAGGGCCGAGGCGAGCAGGCCCGAGTGCGTGTAGGGCAGCTCCAAAAGGTCGAGGAGCGCCTGGATCGTGCCGTCCTCGCCCCAGCGGCCGTGCAGCGCGTTGAACACCGCGTCCGGACGCGGCTCGAGCGCGTCGATGAGCTTGCGCGGGTCCCGCTCCACCACGATCTCGCGCACCGCGTAGCCCGCCTCGGCGAGCGCCTTGGCGCAGGCCTTCCCGGTCACGAGAGAGATCTCGCGCTCGGCCGACCATCCGCCCATGAGCACGGCCACCTTCTTGCTCATGTGGCACTCCGCTGAAGCGCGCGCGGACCGGACTCCGACGGCACGCCGATGATGCGGATCTCCCAGCGGAGCTCGACGCCGCTCGTCTCGAACACGCGGCGGCGCATCTCCTCGCCCAGCGCCTCGAGATCGCCGGCGGTGGCGTCGCCCGTGTTGATGAGGAAGTTGCAGTGCTGCTCCGAGACCACGGCACCGCCGCGCGCGAGGCCGCGGCAACCGGCGGCATCGATGAGCTGCCACGCCTTGCGGCCCGCCGCCGCGGGGCCGCTCGGATTGGCGAAGGTGCTGCCCCCGGTGCGGCCGCGGATCGGCTGGCTCTCCGCGCGCGCGTTCTCGATCTCCTTCATGCGGCGCGCGATTGCCGCGCGCTCGCCGCGCTCTGCCTGGAGGGTGGCGCTCACGAAGATCCAGTCCTCGGGGAGCGCCGAGCGGCGATAGGAGAGGCCGAGCTCCGCCGGGGTGAGCGCGTGGCTGCCGCCGGCGGGATCGAGCGCTTGCGCCGCCACGATCACGTCCTTGATCTCGCGGCCGTAGGCCCCCGCATTCATGCGCAGCGCCCCGCCGATGGTCCCGGGGATGCCCGCGAGGAACTCGAGGCCGGCAAGGGCGGCGTCGGCGGCGGCAACGGCGACGTTGACGTCGAGGGCCGCAGCACCGGCGCTGAGCCGCTCGCCCTCGACGGCGATGCCGGCAAAGGTGCGGCCGAGCCGCACCACGACGCCCGGCACGCCGCCGTCGCGGACCAAGAGGTTCGAGCCGACGCCGATCACGGTGAGCGGCACGTCCGCGGGCTTGCCGCCGAGGAAGCGGGCGAGATCGTCGCGGTCGGCCGGCCGGAACATCACCTCGGCGGCCCCGCCCACGCGGAAGCGCGTGAGGCGCGCGAGCGGCGCACCCTCGCTCAATCGCCCGCGCACCTTGGGCAAGCGTTCGATCAGACGGGGCGTATGCTTCTCGAGCGCCATCATCCCTGCGCTCCATTGAGCCGCTTGGCGGCATTTCCCGTGCGCTCGGCGAAGATGGCCGCGAGCTGGTCGGGAAGTACCGCCGCCCATTGCGTGATGCTGCCCGCGCCCAGGCACACGACCACGTCGCCCGGCTCGGCGAGCTCGGCGACGGTCTCGGCCAGTGCCGCCGGATCCGGGAGTGCTAACACCTTGCGGTGGCCGTGGCTCCTCAGGCCCTCGACGAGGGCGTCGCGGCTGACCCCTTCGATGGGCGCCTCGCCCGCCGCATAGACGTCGGCGACGATGACGGCGTCCGCCTCGTTGAAGCAGGTGCAGAACTCCTCGAAGAGGTTGTGAAGGCGGGTGTAGCGATGGGGCTGCACCACCGCGATCACGCGGCGATCGCAAGCCGTGCGCACCGCGCGCATGACGGCCTCGATCTCGACGGGATGGTGGCCGTAATCGTCGATCACGCGGATGCCGCCGGCCTCGCCGGTCACGGTGAGCCGGCGCTTGACGCCGCCGAAGGAGGCAAGCGAGGCGCGGATCTTCGCCTGCTCGATGCCCATCTCGTAGGCGATCGCGATC
>DATNIJ010000227.1:0-4888 GCA_035604475.1 Alphaproteobacteria bacterium | reverse complement strand
GACATGACGAACCTCCTGGGTTCGCCACTTGAATCACACCCTCGGCGTCCTGGGAATCCCCCACGTGGCCCTTAACGAGTCTTCATTAGCGCGGCTTGGTATAAGGCCACGTTGGAAGCTAAACGTGACGAAATAAATTTGTTTTTACCCACCCTTTTGCCGTCGCTTGGTCTCGCCACGGTAATTCGCAAGGAGGATACTTATGTGATGAAGATCGGGGATGCTGAGATAAGCCCGTCAAAACTATGGGGCTTCTGGGACTGCAACGGGCCGCACGGGGAAGCGTGGCTTGCTAGGATCAATGAGGCGGTTCTCAAGGCCGTCCCAGAAGGCGTGCGTGAAAGGCTTGGGCAACAGTTGCAAGGCTGACCTCAATGAAGGAAGCCACTTTAGCAGCTGCGTTGCTGTCCGCCCTTTTGGGCTCTATATCAGCTATCTTCCTCATGAAAGGTACCGCATCAGTACCCAAAGGGATCGAGTCTTGGAGCGGTAAGAGCGAAGCTGAGAACGTATTTCACGCCACCGCGCGCCGCTGGCTCATAGCTGGATTCTGGGCACTCGGACTTGCCTTTGCGCTGTCAGCAGCGTCCGCTATCTGTGCGTATCTGGCCTAAAATCTACTGACTCAACTATATAATTGCCCCCTTGAGGGGGCGAGGGCAGGATGGGGCGAACGCTGTGTTCGCTTACCCAGAAGATGCTCTAGCGCCAGTCCAACACGCCGGAGAGAGCCGCGGCTGTCGCGCAGCGGGAGGGCGCTCATGTCGTGCCGCTCATCCGGTATCTGCACAAAATCAAGCGGCGCATCAGCAGCCGCGGCATCCTCGCGTTGACGCTTGCGCCGGCGCCGTGCCAAAGTCCCCGTCTCGCGCGAAGACATGAACGGAAGGAAGCCGCGATGGGGGGAAAGAAGTGCTTGGAGGGCAAGGTCGTCGTCGTGACCGGTGCGGGCCGCGGCATCGGCCGCGAGATCGCGCTTCTCGCCGCGGCCGAGGGCGGCAAGGTGGTGGTCAATGATCTCGGCGGCAGTGCCGAGGGCGAGGGCAAGGATGTAGGCCCCGCCGAGGCCGTCGTGCGGGAGATCAAGAGCGCGGGTGGGGTGGCGGTGGCGAGCACGGACAGTGTCGGCGAGCCCAAAGGAGCCGAGAGCATCGTCGGTTGCGCCCTCGACTCCTTCGGCCGCATCGACTGCGTCGTCAACAACGCGGGCATCCTGCGCGACCGCATCTTCCACAAGATGAGCGTCGCCGACTTCGAGGCGGTCATCCGCGTCCATCTCCTCGGCAGCTTCTACGTCTCCAAGGCGGCAAGCCTCCATTTCCGCGAGCAGGAGAGCGGGAGCTACGTCCACTTCACCTCGACCTCGGGGCTCATCGGCAATTTCGGCCAGGCCAACTACGCGGCGGCCAAGATGGGAATCGTCGGGCTCTCGAAGTCGATCGCCCTCGACATGGCGCGCTTCAACGTGCGCTCGAACTGCATCTCGCCCTTCGCCTGGAGCCGGCTCATCGGCACCATTCCCGCGGAGACGCCGGAGGAGAAGACGCGCGTCGAGCGCCTCAAGAGCATGGGGGCGGAGAAGATCGCTCCGCTCGCGGTCTTCCTCGCGAGCGACCTCGCCAAGGAGGTGAGCGGCCAGATCTTCGCCGTACGCAAGAACGAGGTCTTCCTCATGAGCCAGCCGCGCCCCGTGCGCTCGGTCCACCGCTCGGACGGCTGGACGCCCGCAACCCTCGCCGAGCAGATGCTGCCGGCGCTGAAGCCGAGCTTCTATCCCCTCGAGCGCTCCGGCGACGTCTTCACTTGGGACCCGCTGTGAGCGGCGGCGCTGAAGGAGGCTAGGCCATGGACGTCGGCATCCTCGCTTTCGGCGCCTATGTCCCGCGCCTGCGCCTCGCCCGCAAGGCCGTGGCCGAGGCGAATGCCTGGTTCAACCCCGCGCTGCGCTCGCTCGCCAAGGGGGAGCGCGCGATCTGCAATTGGGACGAGGACAGCGTCACCATGGCGGTCGAGGCCGCGCGCGACTGCCTCGCCGGGCACGATCGCGGCACGATCAAGGCCGTCTACATGGCTTCCACCAGCTATCCCTTCGACGACCGCCAGAACAGCGGCATCGTGGCTGAGGCCCTCAACCTCGCGAGTGGCCTCGCCTCCCTCGACCTCGCCGCCTCCCAGCGCGCCGGCACTTCGGCGCTGCTTGCCGCCCTTCAGGCGGCCGCCGGCGGCGGCGGGCCGGTGCTGCTGGCCGCAAGCGACAAGCGGCGCGCCAAGTCGGCGAGCAAGGAGGAGCTCACCTACGGCGACGGTGCCGCGGCCTTCCTCCTCGGCGCCGGCACGCTCGCCGCGCGCTTGCTCGCGAGCCACTCCGAGACCGTCGATTTCGTCGACCACTACCGCGGCCACGGCCGCGACTTCGATTACGCCTGGGAGGAGCGCTGGATCCGCGACGAGGGCTACCTCAAGATCGTGCCGCAGGTGCTCTCCGGCCTCTTCGCGAAGAGCGGGCTGGCACCCGGCAGCATCACGCACTTCTGCATGCCGAGTGCGATGGCGCGCGTGGCCCTTGCGGTCGCCAAGAAGGCCGGGCTTCCCGAGGCGAGCGTGCGCGACAATCTCCAGGCCGTGTGCGGCGAGACCGGGACCGCGCACCCGCTCATCATGCTCGCCCAGGCACTCGAGGAGGCCAAGCCCGGCGAGCGCATCCTGGTGACGAGCTTCGGCCAGGGTGCGGACGCGCTCCTCTTCGAGGCGACGGACGCCCTTGCCGGGTTGCGGCCGAGCCGCGGTGTTAAGGGCTCGCTCGCGCGGCGCAAGGAGGAGAGCAATTACCAAAAATACCTCGCCTTCAACGACCTCGTCACGATCGAGCGCGGCCTGCGCGCGGAGCTCGACAAGCAGACGGCACTCTCGACCCTCTATCGCAAGCGCGACATGCTGCTCGGGCTCGTGGGAGGGCGCTGCAGCGTGTGCGGCACGCTCCAGTTCCCCAAGTCCAACATGTGCGTCAACCCCAACTGCAACGCGGTCGGCACGCAAGACGACCAGCCCTTCGCCGATCTCACGGGCCGCGTCATGTCCTTCACCGCCGACCAGCTCACCTACACGCCCGACCCGCCCCAGCTCTACGGCATGGTGACTTTCGCCGAGGGCGGGAGGATGATGCTGGACTTCACCGACGCGGATGCGGCCGGGATGGATGTGGGCCTTGCCATGCGCATGGTGTTCCGCGTCAAGGAGGTCGACTCGGCGCGCGGCTTCACCCGCTATTTCTGGAAGGCGACGCCGGCGTAATCAGATAGGCAAGTTTCACCACGGAGGGCACGGAGAGCACGGAGAAGATCAGCAAGATTTAGCGCGGAGGGCGCGGAGGATGCGGGGAGGACGCAGAGAAGATTAATCTTTCCTCTTCATCCCCTGCGAAACCTCTGCGGCCTCTGCGCTAAAATCTTTCTTCTCCGTGTCTCCGTGGTAATAAACCTTCTGAGCACGAGGAGGATCGGGCGATGGCTAAGGGAATCAAGGACAAGGTGGCGATCCTCGGCATGGGCTGCTCCAAGTTCGGGGAGCGCTGGGACAAGGAGGCCGACGATCTGATGCTCGAGGCCTTCGCGGAGGCGATCAAGGACGCGGGCATCGAGAAGAACCAGATCCAGGCCGCGTGGCTCGCTACCGCCATCGAGGAGGCCCATGTCGGCAAATCGGGCATTCCGCTCGCGATCGCGCTAAGGCTGCCCTACATCCCGGTGACGCGGGTCGAGAACTACTGCGCCTCGGGCTCGGAGGCCTTCCGGGGTGCCGTCTATGCCGTCGCCTCGGGCGCCGTCGACGTGGCACTTGCCCTCGGCGTGGAGAAGCTCAAGGACACCGGCTACGGCGGCCTTCCCCAGCGCAGCCGCGGCGTGCTCAACAGCATGTATTGGGCCAACGTCTCGGCCCCCGGCAGCTTCGCCCAGCTCGCCTCCGCCTACCGCGCCAAGCACAAGAAGCCGCTCGAGGAGCTCAAGCGCGCGATGGCGCACATCTCGGTCAAGAGCCACGACAATGGTGCCCGCAACCCCAAGGCGCACCTGCGCAACAAGATCGCCATCTCGACCGTGCTCGAGGCCCCCATGGTCGCCTCTCCGCTCGGGCTCTACGACTGCTGCGGGGTGAGCGACGGGGCTGCGTGCGCGATCGTGACCACGCCGGAGATCGCGCGCGCGCACGGCAAGGGCGACCTCATCACGGTGAAGGCGCTCCAGCTCGCCGTCTCGAACGGCACCGAGGTGCAGCACAATTCGTGGGACGGCAGCTATTTCGCGACCACGCGCATTGCCGCCAAGCGCGCCTACGAGGAGGCCGGCATCAAGAGCCCGCGCGACGAGCTCTCGCTCATCGAGGTGCACGACTGCTTCTCGATCACCGAGCTCGTCACCATGGAGGACCTCCACATCTCGCCGGAAGGGGGTGCCGTCAAGGACGTGCTCGACGGCTTCTACGACGCCGACGGCCCCATGCCCTGCCAGATCGACGGCGGACTCAAGTGCTTCGGCCATCCCATCGGCGCGTCTGGCCTGCGCATGCTCTACGAGCATTATCTGCAGTTCCAAGGCCGCGCGGGCGAGCGCCAGCGCAAGGACGAGCCGCGGCTCGGCCTCACGCACAATCTCGGCGGCTTCCCGCACCAGAACGTCTCCTCGGTCGTCATCGTCGGACGGCAGTAAGGGCGATCGGCGGAGAGGAGTGGATCTAGAGCATGTTCCGATGGCGCGGAATCACCCCCTCACCCCTTGACGCCGCCGAACATGCCACTGGCATGTTCGGGCCAAGCGTCCAGTGGACGCTTGGCAGGCGTCAAGCGGCTAAGCTCGACTTCGTCTCGCTAAGCCTACGCAACCCTCTCCCCCTC
>DATNIJ010000226.1:0-9499 GCA_035604475.1 Alphaproteobacteria bacterium | reverse complement strand
CGCCATGGAGGCCGCCGGCCGTGCTATAAACCTTGTCGGAGAATTTGCCGCCCGAGTGGAGCGTGGTGAGGATGACCTCGAGTGCGGATTTGTCCTTGAACTTGGGATGGCGGTCGACCGGAATGCCGCGGCCGTTGTCGCGCACCGTGAGCGAGCCGTCGGCCTCAAGCTCGATCTCGATCCAGCTCGCGTGGCCGGCGATCACCTCGTCCATGGCGTTGTCGAGGAGCTCGGCCACGAGGTGGTGGATGGCGCGCTCGTCGGTGCCGCCGATATACATGCCGGGCCGGCGGCGCACGGGCTCGAGACCCTCGAGCACCTCGATATCCTTGGCGGTGTAGCTCCCGCGGCCCTTGGGAGCGCCGGCGGCGGGCAAGTCGAAGAGGTCGGCCATGGAGGGCATTATGGGGGGTGCCCGGACCGGCTTCAAGGGCATGCTGTGGCTTGTTGCGGTGCATTCAACAAGATGTTGTGGGCAAAGGAGATGAGCGCATGGCAAAGCAGGCGCTGACGAAGGCGGCGGCGAGGCGCCCCCGCCGGGACGGCGAGGAGCCGCAGGGCGAGCTCCAGATCCGCACGGCCGCCATGCCGGCGGACACCAACCAGAACGGCGACATCTTCGGGGGCTGGGTGCTCGGCCAGATGGACGTGGCCGGCGGCATCTTCGCCTCCAAGGTGGCGGGCGGGCGCGTGGTCACCGTTGCCATCGAAAGCATGACCTTCAAGAAGCCGGTGTATGTCGGCGACGTGGTGTGCGTTTACACCGAGCTGATCCGGGTGGGGAGGAGCTCCATCACGGTGTGGATCGAGACCTGGGTCTTGCGGCGCAATGCGGGCGACCGCATCCTGGTGACCGAGGGCACTTTCACCTACGTCGCGATCGACGCGAAGGGGCGGCCGCACAAGATCGAGGCGAGCCGTTGAAAAGCGACGGGCCGCGCCGGTAAGGAGCGGCCCGCTTGTGCGATGCCGGTAGCGCCGGACAGCGGGCGCGTGCCGCTCAGGCGCTATAGTACATCTCGTACTCGACCGGGTGCGGAGTGTGCTCGAAGCGGTAGACCTCCTCCCAGCGCAGCTCCATGTAGGAATCGATGGCGTCGTCGGAGAACACGTCGCCCTTCTTGAGAAAGTCGCGGTCGGCCTCGAGGTTCTGCAACGCCTCGCGCAAGGAGCCGCACACGGTCGGCACCGACTTGAGCTCCTCGGGCGGCAGGTCGTAGAGGTTCTTGTCGATCGGGTCGCCCGGATGGGTCTTGTTCTGGATGCCGTCGATGCCCGCCATCAGCATGGCCGCGAAGCCGAGGTAGGGATTGCAGAGCGGGTCCGGGAAGCGCACCTCGACGCGCTTGCCCTTGGGGCTCGAGACGAAGGGGATGCGGCAGGCGGCCGAGCGGTTGCGCGCCGAGTAGGCGAGCAGCACCGGCGCCTCGAAGCCCGGGATGAGGCGCTTGTAGCTGTTCGTCGTCGGGTTGGTGAAGGCGTTGATGGCGCGCGCATGCTTGATGACGCCGCCGATATAGTAAAGCGCCATCTCCGAGAGATCGGCGTAGCCCGAGCCCGCGAAGAGGGGCTTGCCGCCCTTCCAGATCGACTGGTGGGTATGCATGCCCGAGCCGTTGTCGCCATAGACGGGCTTCGGCATGAAGGTCGCGGTCTTGCCGTAGGAGTGGGCGACCATCTGCACGCAATACTTATAGATTTGCATGGCGTCGGCGGTCTTCGACAGGGTGCCGAACAAGATTCCGAGCTCGTGCTGGGCCGGCGCCACCTCGTGGTGATGCTTCTCCACCTTGACCCCCATGGCGGCGATGGCATCGAGCATCTCGGAGCGCATGTCCTGCGCCGAATCGACCGGCGGCACCGGAAAGTAGCCGCCCTTGATCGGCGGACGATGGCCCGAGTTGCCTTCCTCGTACTGGCGGCCCGAGTTGTAAGGGCCCTCCTCGCTGTCGATATAGACGAAGTGCTCGTTCATGCTCGACTTGAAGCGCACATCGTCGAACACGAAGAACTCCGCCTCGGGGCCGAAATAGGCGGTGTCGCCGAGGCCGGTCGCCTTGAGGTAGGCCTCGGCGCGCTTGGCGGTCGAGCGCGGGTCGCGGCCGTAGGCCTCGCCGGTGGTCGGCTCGACCACGTCGCAGACGAGCACGAGGGTCGGCTGGGCCATGAAGGGATCCAGCGTCGCCGTGTCCGGGTCGGGCATGAGCGTCATGTCCGACTCGTTGATGGCCCTCCAGCCGGCGATCGAGGAGCCGTCGAACATGACGCCGTCCTCGAGGAACGACTCGTCGAAATTGCTCACCGGGTGGCTCAGGTGCTGCCACTTGCCGCGCGGATCGGTAAAACGGAAGTCGACGTACTTGACGTCGTGCTCCTTGATCAACTCGAATACCTTCTCGAACTTCTTCGTCATCGTTGCTGATCCCTTCTTGACGGTCGAGGGGTGGAAATGCTGCAGGGGCGCAAGCCTTGGCAAGCCGCCCCCGCTCGTGGGTGTGCCCTCCCGGCAAACGCCCCGGGAGCGGTCGCGCGAGGGTTTAGATGGCGTCCTTGCCGCGTTCGCCCGTGCGGATTCTGATGGCCTCCTCCACGGTGGTCACGAAGATCTTGCCATCGCCGATGCGCCCTGTGTGCGCCGCCTGCTGGATCGCCTCGATCGCGCGGTCGACGAGCGCGTCCTCCAGCACGACTTCGATCTTCACCTTGGGCAGGAAGTCGACGACGTATTCCGCCCCGCGGTAGAGCTCGGTGTGGCCCTTTTGTCGGCCGAAGCCCTTCGCTTCCGTCACGGTCAGGCCCTGGAGTCCGATCTCGTGGAGCGCCTCTTTCACTTCGTCGAGCTTGAACGGTTTGATGATGGCTTCGATTTTTTTCATAGCCTTTCTCGTCTGGCTTCAAGTCGCATGGCGATGGCTTCCGCGGATGCGCCGCCTGGATACCGCCCGTGCGAGCAGCACCGCCGTCTCTCGCGGCCCCTCATGAGCCCGCCCCTCATTAGCACGGCGCGTGCCAATCGTCGCGTCCCCTAGGATCGAGGCGCTCCCGCAGCTTCACGGCCTAGATCACGCGGATCGGGCGCCAATTATTGCCTAATCCTCGTGCAAATGCTCAAAAATCGAGCATTAAAACGGCTCAGCTTTCTGCCAAGGCGAGGCGGATGCGCTGGATCGCGCGCTCGATGTTCTCCGTGCTGTTGGCGTAGGAGAAGCGGACATAGCCCTCGCCATAGCGGCCGAAGCTGGTGCCGGCAATGATGGCGACACCGGCTTCCTCGAGGAGCTTTTGCTCGAGCGTGCGGGCATCGAACCCAGTGCCGGCGATGTTGGGAAAGGCGTAAAAGGCTCCGCCGGGCTCCACGCAACGGAAGCCGGGCAGCTGGTTGAGCGCGCGGACGATGACGCGCCGGCGGTCGTCGAACGCCTTGACCATGCGGCCGACGCTCTCCTGCGGGCCGGTGAGGGCCGCAAGGCCCGCGTATTGCGCGGCCGCATTGACGCAGCTGTGGCAGTTGACCGCCAACCGCTCGGCATACGGGAAGAGGGCTGCGGGCCAGACGCTGAAGCCCATGCGCCAGCCCGTCATCGCGTAGGTCTTGCTCCAGCCGTCGAGCAGGATGACGCGCTCGCGGAGCGCTTCGTATTTCAGCAGCGAGACATGCTGGCGGCCATCATAAAGCATCTGGCCGTAAATCTCGTCGCTCAAGACCGCGACATGCGGATGAGCGAGCAGGCCATCGGCCAGCTTGTCGAGCTCGGCCTTGGGCACCGCACCTCCCGTGGGATTGGCCGGGCTGTTGAGAATGAGGAGGCGCGAGCGGGGCGTGATACGCGCGAGCACCTCGCCCGCGTCGAAAGAGAAGCCGTTCTCCTCGTAGAGCGGAATCGGCACCGCCTTGGCGCCGGTGAAGTTGATGACCGACTCATAGATCGGGAAGCCGGGGTTGGGGTAGAGGATCTCGGCGCCGGGCTCGCCGAACATGAGAATCGCGAAGAACATGGTGACCTTGCCGCCCGGCACGATCAGCACCCGGCCGGGCTCGACCTCGACACCATGCCGGCGATGGAGGTCGGCCGAGACCGCCGCGCGCAGCTCGGGGATGCCGGCGGCGGGCGTGTAGCCGTGATGGCCGTCGCGGAGCGCCTTGCAGCCCGCCTCCACGATATGCTCGGGCGTTTTGAAGTCGGGCTGGCCGATGCCGAGGTTTATGATGTCGCGGCCGGCCGCAGCAAGGGCGTTGGCGCGGGCGAGCACCTCGAAGGCGGTCTCGGTGCCGAGGCGGGAGAGCCCGGCGGCAGGCTCTAGCATGATTCTCCTCCAGGGAAAAAGCGCGCCACTATGCCCGAGAGCGGTGGCGCGAGTAAACGTCCATGCTGTCGGCACCCCCGGGAACGGCAGGGAGGAATCCCGTCGATGAGTGCCGCGCTCTGAAGCTGCCTTACGCGCGGCGCGGCTTTCGTGCTAAATCGCCGTGCTTTCCACCACCGAGCCCCCATGAAGCCAGCCAACAGCATCCTCTCGAGCTCCGGCACCTCGGTATTCGAGGTCATGTCGCGGCTCGCCAGTCAGCACCGCTCGATCAATCTCGGCCAGGGCTTTCCCGACGGCAACGGGCCCGAGGACGTGCGCGCCAAGGCGGCCCTCTTCCTCGAGGACAGACCCAATCAATACCCGCCCATGCTCGGCGTGCCCGAGCTGCGCCAGGCGGTGGCCGCCCACGCCAAGCGCTTCTACGGCCTCGAGGTCGATTGGGAGCGCGAGGTCATGGTCGCCTCCGGCGCTACCGAGGTGCTGGCGAGCTGCCTCTTCGGCCTCATCGAGCCGGGCGACGAGGTGGTGCTGCTCGAGCCGCTCTACGACAGCTACCTCCCGATCGTGCGTCGGGCGGGGGCGGTCCCGCGCCTGGTGCGCCTTGGCCCGCCGCGCTGGGAGCTGCCCAAGGACGAGCTCGCCGCCGCGTTCTCTGACAAGACCAAGCTCATCCTTCTCAACTCCCCCATGAACCCCGCGGCCAAGCTCTTCACGCGCGAGGAGCTCGCCTTCATCGCCGAGCTCGTCCTCCGCCACGATGCTTACGCCGTGTGCGACGAGGTTTACGAGCACCTCGTGTTCGACGGCCGCAAGCACGTCCCGCTCATGACGCTTCCCGGCATGCGCCGGCGCTGCCTCAAGATCGGCTCGGCGGGCAAGACCTTTGCCCTCACCGGCTGGAAGGTCGGCTATGTCACCGCGGCTCCCGAGCTCCTGCAGCCGATCGCGAAAGCGCACCAGTTCATCACCTTCACGACCCCGCCCAACCTGCAGCGCGCCGTGGCTTACGGTCTCGGCAAGGACGACGCCTATTTCCGCTCGCTCGCCCGGGAGCTCGAGACGAAGCGCGACGTCTTCGCCAAGGGCCTGGAGGAGGTCGGCTTCGACGTGCTTGCCTGCCACGGCACCTACTTCATCAGCGCCGACTTCCGTCCCTTGGGCTTCAACGGCGACGATGGCGAATTCTGCCGCCACATCACGACGGAGGCGGGGGTCACGGCCATCCCCGTGAGCGCCTTCTATGAGGGTGCGGGGCCGAAGCACTTCGCGCGTTTCGCCTTCTGCAAGGATGACGAGGTGCTGAGGGGAGCGCTCGAGCGCTTGAGGCGCCATTTCCGCCGCCGCTGAAGGAGCTCGGCCGGCGCCGGCGGCGCTTGACCGCCGCCGGGCAAAGGATTAGAGACGTGCGACCTCGGCGCCGCGAGGCTGCTCGGGGTTTCGATGGCGGGCGTAGCTCAGTTGGTAGAGCGCCAGATTGTGGTTCTGGATGTCGCCGGTTCGAGCCCGGTCGCTCGCCCCAATCAAGCCAAAGCTGTCACGTAACGGCACGGCGAGAACGCGGCTACGACGCCTCTGATGCGCAAGCGCAGGGCACGGGCAAGAGGCCGGCCCGGCTCCGAGTAGGTGGGCGGCATACGGCGTGCTCGACCGTCGGCCCGTGGGAAATCGACCAGTATGCGAGGTACGATGATGAACCGCACGATCACAGCGCTCCTGGCCGCGATCGTCGCGTCGGTGATACTCCTCTCGGCCGTGCCGGCTGCGGCGCAAGTGAATATGGCGGTCGTCGATCCTCAGTTCCTGGTGCAGAACTCAGAGGTCGGCAAGAGCATCCGGACGCAAATGGAAAGGTTGCGCGCCAATGACGAGCGCGCACTCAAGGCCACCCAGGACAACTTGACGAAGTTGGAGCAGACCCTTACGCAGCAACGCGCGACACTCGCGGCAGACGAGTACCAAAAGCGCGTGCAGGAGATCAGACAAAAGGCGGCGGAGCTCCAGCGCGACGCGCAGGAGCGCGAAAATAAATTGGAGGTCGCCTACCGCAACGCGGGGGTGAAGGTCGAAAACGCGATCGGGCAGATCGTGGATGAGATCAACAAGGAGCGCAACTTCGCCATGGCGATCCGTCGCTTTGCGGTGGCGGGGAACACGAGCGTTCCCGACATCACCCAGGACGTGCTCAAGCGGCTCAATCAGCGTATGCCGAGCGTCGTCGTCGAGTTGCCCAAGTAGAGCCGACGTCAGCAAAGTGCTGTCGGTGGAAACCCTCGATAGCTCGAAATTCCGCCGCGGGGGCGCTCGCAACGGGAGGAGATGAAGGACATGGGTCCGTCGGACAAAGTCGCCGTCGTCACCGGTGCCGGCAGCGGCGTCGGCAGGAGCGTCTCGCTCGCACTTCTGGCCGAGGGCTACAGTGTGGTGCTCGCCGGGCGTCGCAAGGATGCCTTGGAGGCCACCGCCAACCAAGGCAAAAGTTCCGGCCGCCGCACGCTCGTGGTGCCGACCGACGTGAGGGACCCTTCCGCCGTGAAGGCGCTTTTCGCCAAGACGAAGGAAGCCTTCGGCCGGCTCGACCTCCTCTTCAACAATGCGGGCACCGGAGCACCACCCGTGCCGCTCGAGGACCTCACCTTCGAGCAGTGGAAGACGGTCGTCGATATCAACCTGACCGGCAGTTTCCTCTGCACGCAGGAAGCGATCAAGATCATGAAGAGCCAGACGCCGCGCGGCGGCCGCATCATCAATAACGGCTCCATTTCGGCGCACGCGCCGAGGCCCAACTCGGCACCTTACACCTCCACCAAGCACGCCATCACTGGCCTCACCAAGTCCACCTCGCTCGACGGCCGGAAATACGACATCGCCTGCGGCCAGATCGATATCGGCAACGCGGCGACCGAGATGACGGAGCGAATGAAGGACGGGGTGGTGCAGGCGAACGGCACGATCGCGGTCGAGCCGCGAATGGACCCCAAGCATGTTGCGAGCGCCGTCGTCTACATGGCGAGCCTGCCGCTCGATGCCAACGTGCAATTCCTCACCGTGATGGCGACCAAGATGCCGTTCATCGGGCGCGGGTGACGCCACGCGGGCAAGTTTGCGCGAGCGCCCGAGCCTCTGAAGCGTCCATAGGGCGCGCGCCGAGGGTGGGGGCTCAGAACAGCTTCGCCGGGCTGTTCTCCTTGTTGCCGGTGTGGCTCTGCGGCACACGCTCGCCGATGCGCCAGTCGGCCGGGGGAACGAACTGCCCCTGCCAGAGGCCCTGCTTCTTAAGGCGCGCCTCTTCCTCGGCCTTCTCGTAATAAAGCGTGCGGGTGCGCTCCGCGATGGCCCAGCCCGCATCGATTATCGCCTTGGCCAAGTCGCTGGTACCGAGCGAGCAGACGCCGAGCATCTCGTCGCTCTCGTTCGGTCCACGCGGGAGGCAGCTCACGCTGCCCCCCTTGACGAGGTCGGCGAGGGCCTGGCGCGCGTTGATCCCGCAGGGATACTCCTTGCCCTGCGCGTCATTGCAGACCTCATCGATATCGGGCGCGTCGATGCCATAGAGCTTGAAGCGCCGGCCCGCGATCTCGAGATGGGTCGCGTCGATGACGATGGCCGCTCCGCTCGCGACCGCGACGTCCGCCGCGCGGAGGTCGAGCGAGACGAGGAAAGGGGCAAGCGAGATGAGCGCTGCGCGCAGCCACCGCGCGAGCAAGGGGCGAGGGGCGAACGCGCCGCTCGTGCGCGGCAAGGCGTCGGCGCTGCCGACCCCTCGCGTCATTTGAGCGGCGAGAAGGGGGCCGGGATCAGGAGGCGGTTCTCCATCTTCTCGACGAGCGGCAGGACCTTCGGGATGTAGCTGAGCCAGGTCGGATCCTGCCACAGCTTGGCGCGCCGCCGCGCACGCTCGTCGAGCGATTCGTAAGCCCAGATATGGACCACTTGGTTGAGCGTGCCGAAATCGGTCTGGAAATAGCCCACGAGATTGCCGAGTATGGCCTTCTGCACTGCCAGCCCCTCGGCTTCGTAGGTCTTGAAGTAGGAGCCGAGCGATCCCGGCTTGAGCGTGTAGGTGCGTTCCTCGTAAATCATGCCGCTTCTCCCCCCTGTGTCGCCTGCCTCTTAGCAAGGCGGGAGCCGGCGAGGGAAGTCATTCCGTCTTCGCCGGGTTTTGCGGCGGGATGTCCGGCGGCGGCGCCGGCTTCTGCTCGGTTTCCGGAGTTGCGGCGGGGGCCTGTTGATCCGCAGGCGCGGCAGGTGCCGTTGCCGGAGGCTCCTGGCTTTCCGGGGCTAGGGAGCCGTATTTCTCGTGCAGCTTGGCGATCGCCTCCTTGGCGTCGTACGCGCCGGGTGCCACCTCCTTCTGGAGGTCGTAGCTGAGGAGCACGCGCGCATCGAGCAGATCATAGTGCCCGTAAGTGCCGAGACCTGCGGGCGTACCGAGGGTGGCATAGTCATGATAGGTGGGAACGCAGCCGCAATTGAGCGTTTGGCAGGTTTCCTCGCATTTGTGGTACGCCGGATCGCTGTACTGATCGTTTTGCACGACAACACGAAGGAAATTTTCACGACCTGCGACGGTGAAGCCCGCATAGCCGTTGTCGAGCGCTAGTTTCGCGGCCTGCAGGATCGCCATGTCGCTGGCGAAGGTCAGATAGGCCTCGGCCTCGAAATTCCGTTGCTTTTGGGTTATGGCATAGGTCGGCTTGTACTTAGCGAGGAAGAGCGTCTTGTACGAGGTTGGGCTAACCTGTTGATTGAGATAGCCGAATTTTTCGGTCCCCCGTGCCGGAGCATTGAGCAGCGCCTCGAGGTCGGTCTGCACACCCGCCGTGGCGACGATGGCGCCGCCGCCGCCGCCCGCGAGTGGCGGGCTTTGCTGATAGGCGGACCCGCAAGCGGCGACCAGCAGCAGTAAGGCCGCGCTTCCAGCCCGCGGAAGCCATCCCATGACGCTCTCCCCGAACTTTCTCATTGGCGAACTCGCTAGTGGCATCGGCGCTTGCGGCATTGCGCCATGATAAGGGCTCTGCCAGCCTGCTGGCAATGGCCCGCGCAACGAGGTGACGTAACAGTCTGTGTGTCAGGGCAAGAAAGGGGTACTCCCCTGTGGCCGACCAAGGTGCACAAAAGGAGCACCCCGATGCCACAGCATGCTGCGACGATTGAGAGTTTAGCGATGGCGTTTGCGCTCGTGAAGGCC
>DATNIJ010000225.1:0-20517 GCA_035604475.1 Alphaproteobacteria bacterium | reverse complement strand
GCCCCTTCGGGGCGCTCCTCAGGATGAGGCAAATTTGTGTGTGGCAGAAAGACTTAACCTCATCCTGAGGAGCGAGCGCAGCGAGCGTCTCGAAGGACCTACCGCACCCGGTCCGAGGCGCCTTTGCGCAGCGCAACACCGCGAGTTGCCGGCGATCTTCGGATTTGTGTGAATCCCATAGTCCTGAAGGAGGAGAGGGAGAATTCACTCCGTCACGATCATGGCATCCACGATGCTATAGCCCTCGCCCGCCCCGTGGACGATGACCGGGTTGAGGTCGATCTCGCGCACGGGAACGCGGTATTCGGCGGCGAACTCCGAGATCCGCACGATGAGCTTGGCAAGGGCTTGGGCGTCGGCCGCGGGTGCTGCGCGGAAGCCCGCGAGCAGGCGGGCGCAGTTGAGCTCGCGCAGCATCTCCCCTGCCGTGGCCTCGTCGACCGGGGCGAGGCGATAGCTCACATCCTCGAAGAGCTCGGCCATGACGCCGCCGGCACCCGCCATGACGACCGGGCCGAACGTCTCGTCCCTGACCGCGCCGACGATCATCTCCACACCCCGTGGGGCCATCCTTTGCACGAGCACGCCATGGAGGCGGAGCTCGGGCCGATGGCGGCGGGCCGTCTCGAGCATCTCGCGATAGGCCGCGCGCAAGCTGCGGCCATTGCCGATGCCGAGGCGAACGCCGCCGGCCTCGCTTTTATGCGGAAGATCGGGCGATTGAAGCTTGAGGGCGAGGGGATAGCCGAGCGCACGGGCGGCACTCTCGAGCTCGCCCGCCTCCTTGACCAGCCGCTCGGGCGGGATGGCGAGGCCGAGTGCCGCAAGCACGCGTTTGGCCTCGTATTCGCAAAATATTCGGCCGGGGCCGTCGAGCCGGCGGCGAATCTCGCCGCTCTTCGGCAGCTTGCGCGCGCCTCCTGGGCTTGCGGGCAGGCGGAAGCGGCCCCGCCTGAGTGCTGCGCCCAAGGCCGTGGCAAGCTCGCTGAGGCCGGTATGGATGACGACGCCGCTCGTGGCGAGCGCCTTGCGCGCGAGGGCCGAGGGCAGCGTGTAGCTATAGAACAGCACCGGCATGGTTTGCGCGTCTACGACCCGTTTCAGCGCGTCTGTGTCGACCGTCATGCGCTTCTCCCTCGCGAGCGAGACGGTGACGACGATCGCATCGACCTCGCGCGAGCGATGAAGCAGCTCGATCGCGCCCATGAGTCCGCCGCTATGGACGGCCTGGGCCGTGATGTCGACGGGGTTCCGGCTCGAGCCGTAGGAGGGAATCCATGCGGCGATGGCGCGCTCCGTCTCCCGGCCGAGCTCGGGGAGCTCGAGGCCGCGCGCCGCGAGCGTATCGCTCATCCAGGCCCCCGCCCCGCCCGAGACGGTGACCACCGCGACGCGGTTGCCCTTGGGCAAGGGGCAGGTGGCGAGCACCGCCGCAATCGCCAGCGCCTCGTCGGGATCGCTGGCCGCGATCAGACCGGTCGACCTGGCGACGGCGTCGTAGGCCGCCTGCCGGCCCGCCATGCTGGCGGTATGGGAAGCGGCGGCGCGCGCGCCCGCGCGCGAGCGGCCGATCTTGATCATGACGACGGGCTTCCCTCTTTCGGCGGCCTCACGCGCCGCCGCGACGAAGCGCGCGGGATCGCGCACGCCCTCGAGGAAGAGGAGAATGACCGCGGTGTCGCGATCCCGCACCAGGTGCTCGAAAAACTCGGAAGCGGTCAAGTCCGCCTCGTTTCCGGTGCTGACGATCGAGCTGAAGGCGAGGCCGAGCGCGCGGCCGCGATTGAAGAAGGAGAAGCCGATCCCCCCGCTCTGCGCGACGACACCGATGCGCCGCGCATTCGCGACGAGCGGCTCCTCCTCCGCCCGCGGCTCGAGCGCGGGGCTGAAGGTCGCCGTGACCCGCGCGAGGTCGTTGTAGAAGCCCTCGGCGTTGGGCCCGCAAATGCGCATGGACGTGCGGCGCGCGACCTGAGCCACGCGCGCCTCGAGGGCCAAGTCGGCGGCATCGCCTTCGGCGAAGCCGGAGGCGATGATGACGGCATGGCGCACGCCCGCGGCGGCGCATTCCTCGAGTGCCGCCGGTACCGACGCCGCCGGAATGGCGACGAGCGCCACGTCGACCGGTGCCGAGATCGCCGCGAGCGAGGGGAAGCAGGCGAGGCCGTCGATCTCCTGATAGCTCGGATTGACCGGATAGATGCGCCCCGCATAGCCGCCCTTGCGCAGCGCCTGCAGCAAGGCGCCGCGGATCTTGTCCGCATCCGGCGAGGCGCCGACGACCGCGACCGCCTTGGGCGCGAAGAAGCTTTCGAGCGACGCCCCCCGCGCGCTGTCATGGCCCCCCTCCGTCATCGCGGGAACGCCGCCGGCCAGCGCTGCCGGCCATGGAGGACGCGGAGAATCTGGAGCGAGTCCCCTTCCACCCTATACGCGACGACATAGGGTGCAACCACGAGCTCGCGCGTCCCCGGCGCGCGGCCGGGTCGGCCGCTATGGGGGAACCTGGCCAGCCCCTCGATCTGGCCGATGATCTTGCGCACCTCTTTGAGTGCCATCCGAGAGGTGTGGGCCGCCGCTATGTACGCCTCGATCGCGGCGAGATTGGCGACCGCGCCCTCGGTCCACAGAATCCTCACGCCCGCGGCCGCCGCTTCCTCTTGGCGCGGCTCCAGGAATCGACCCAAGCCGCCACCTTCTCGTGCGGCACCAGCCGGCCGGCATCCGCCTCGGCGATGCCCTCCTTGATCTCCGCGATCTGCCAGGCCTGGACGGCGAGGTACTCCTCGAGCGCCTTCTCGATCACCCACGACTTCGGGCGTTCCAGGGTCGCCGCAAGCGTCCCGATCCGCTCGCTCAGATCCGGCCGAATGCGCAGGCTGACATGGCTGCTCTTGGACACGGCGATCCCTCCGCTCGTTCAAGCTCGTGCGGCATTGTAGCACAACGGCTTACATCCACAAGCGGCTCTGAAATTCCCGACAACATGTCATTGCGAGGCGCCCGAAGGGCGCCGAAGCAATCCAGAAAGGTGCTCGCACAGCCACGCTGCCCCGGCGTACGCCGGGGTTCGCTGCGCTCGCAATGACGGTTATTTCCGGGTGAGAAGAAAGTTTCGAATCGGGGCACTATATCCCCGTGATCGTCGCCCACAGGCGATCGGCACCTTGGGCGGCGGCGTGGCGGCCGATGACGGCCGCCCATTCCGCCTCGTTGCCGAACTCCTCGCGCCACGACCACAGCCGCCGCGTGCTGAGCTGGAGCGCGTATTCCTCCGTGAAGCCGATGGCGCCATGGACCTGATGCGCGATCGCGGCGCCGAGGCCGGCGGCCTCGCCCGCGCGTACCTTGGCGCTTGCGATCGCAAGCGGGCTCATGGCGGTGCCGACCGCCTCGGCCGCGATGTCGGCGGCAGCAGCTGCGGCGGCGGCCTGTCCGGCAAGCACGGCCAAGTTCTGCTGCACCGCCTGGAACTTGCCGATCGGGCGGCCGAACTGCACGCGCTCGCCGGCGTAGCGCACCGTGATCTCGAGCGCGCGGGCGAGCGCCCCCGCGATCTGGTTCGTGCGCAGCGCCGCACCGAGCGCGTAAAGCTGCTCGAGGTCGATGCCGCCCTCGAGCGGAGCCACCGCATCCGCCGTCACGTCCGCCTCGAGAGCCACATCGTCGCGCGGCTCGCCAGCGAGGTTGGCGCCATGCTTGATCTCAGCCCGGCCGGCGGCGAGAGAGACCGCCATCGGCCGGTTGCCCTCCTCGACGAGGAGGACGAGGGCCGTTGCGTGCCGCGCCCAGGGCACGCGGCTCGCCCTGCCGGCGAGGCGCCAGCCGCCGCTCTGTCTCGAGAGCGTGAAGCGCTCGCGGCGGTTGACCGGTGCGATGGCGAGCGGGCCCTCCGGCACCGCGAGCCCGGCTTCCGCCAGCACGCGCGCGGCCAACATCGTCTCGGCGAGCGGGACCGGTGCCGAGAACTTGGCGGCGCTGCGCACGAGGCCCAAGGCATCGGCGGCGCCAACGCCTGTGCCGCCCGCGGCTTCGGGAACGAGGGCCTTGGGAAAGCCGGCTTCCTCGAGTGCTGCCCACAGCGCCTCGGGCCAGATGCCCGCTTCCGCGCGCGCGAGTGTCGCGCGGTCGCAATGATTCGCGAAGAGACGTTCTGCCGTATCGAGGAGGAGATCTGCGACCTCGCTCATGGGCGGCGGTCAGGCCGGTGACCGTGCGGCAAGGAACGGCGCGTCGCCGTCGCGCTCGATCTGGGCGAGGAGATTGACCTCCCAGGTGAGATACTGCCGCATCGCCTCCTCTACGCCCAAGTCGCGGTGATAGGGCTTGGTCCAGACGTCGTCCGGCGCATCGGCAAGATGCCCCTCGCCCGCCTCGAGGGGCCGGCCGCTCTCGCGCCAGGCCACGGTGCCCCCCGCCAGCACCTTGACCGGTCCTGCTGCGAGCTTTGCCGCCTCTGCCGCCGCGAGCCGCGCGAGCCTGCCATGCGCCGAGGTCAGCACGAGCAACGCCGCCTTCGGCAGCGTCGGCAGCGTCGTGGCGAGGCGCGAGCGCACCGCCCATAAGGCTTGCGGAATATGGGCCTCGCGATAGTCGAAGCTGGTGTCGAGATCGACGAGCGTCGCCTCGCCTCGCTCGAGCGCGCGGGCAAGTGCCTCCGGGGTCATCGTCTCGCAGGCACTTCCCTCGAGGCCCAGGACCTCGACCTCCTCGGCGCCGGCGACGCGCTCGCCAGCGCTTGCGCCCTCGTCCAGCACGTGGACCTCGCCCGCACCCATCTGCACGAGCCAGGAGGCGGTCATGCGCGCGCGCACGCCGTCATCGTCCATCAGCACGATGCGCGCGTTGCGCACGCCGACGTAGCTGTCGGTCGACTGGACGAGCTGACCGCCGGGGGCCGAGCGCCAGCCGCGGAGATGGCCCGCGCGGTAGGCCTCGGGGTCGCGCACGTCGAGGAGATAGAGGCTGCGCCGCTCGGCCTCCGCCTGGAAGCCCTTGAGCGCTCCCTCGCCGATCACGCGCACGCCGAAGCGCTCCGCCACGGATGCTGCCGCGGCGCGCGCCTTCGCGAGCGCTTCTGGGCCGGGCTCGGGTGCTGCGCGGCGCTCGCCGCGGGCAAGCGAGAAGCCCGCCAAGTGCCAGCCCATGGTGCCGTTCTTGAGCGCCATGACGGGGTTCTCGAGCCCCGCATTGATGAGCGACTGCGCGCCGATGATGCTGCGCGTGCGCCCGGCGCAGTTGACGACGACGAGCGTCTTCGGCGACTTGACGATCTCGTGGATGCGGTAGACGAGCTCGGCACCCGGGCAAGCGATGCCGCCCGGGATGCTCATGACTTGGAACTCGTCCAGCGGCCGGCTGTCGAGGATGACGAGGTCCTCGCCCGCGTCGAGCTTGGCCTTGAGCTCGGCGGCGCCGATGTTGGGGGTCCCGCAGCTGTGCTCGACCATTTCGCCGAACGCCTTGCTCGGCACGAAGACGCCGCTGAAGAGCTCGTAGCCGGCCGCCTTCCAGGCCGCGGTCCCCCCCGCCATGAGCGAGACGTTCTGGTAGCCGAAGCGACGCAGCTTGGCCGCCCCCACCTCGGCGAGCCCATCGTTGCCGTCGCACAGCACGATGCGCGCGCGCCGGCGCGGCACCAGCGCCTTCAAGCGGAACTCGAGCCGGCTCAAGGGGAGATTGACGGCGAAAAGCAGGTGACCTTGGCCGAAGGCGCCCTCCTCGCGCACGTCGAGGAGGGCGAGCTCCTCGCCGTCGCGCAGCATGTCCTTGACCTCGCGCGCCGAGACGACGGGGCTCGTGATGTTGGGATTGGCCGGGAAGTGCTTGTACGCACCACCCGTGCGCTCCTTGAAATAGATGCGCTCCGGAAGTGCTTCGAGGCTGCGGCCATAAAGATGCAAATGCAACGCCTGCTCGGCGGTCGCGATGGTGTGGAAATCGTCCGGCATGAGCTGGATCGAGTTTCCCTTCTGGACCGGGATCTCGCGCACATGGCGGAGCTTGCCCTCGCCTTCGACGGCGCGGTTGTCGATGCGCTCGTAGACGACGTTATGCTCGGTGCCGCGAACGCCGGAGATGATGGCCCAGGTGGTGTGGTTGTGCGGCGGCGCCGCCTTGCCCGGGGCACCCGCCGAGGCATAGATCGCATATTCGCCGTTCGGGTCCTGGGCCAGGTAATAGACCTTGCTCGCTCCGTCGGGGCCGAGCGGGAATTGCTCGGCGGGGAAAAGCTCGCCGCGGCTCGCAAGCGCCACGAGCTCGGGGGCGATGCGCGCGAGCGCCTCGCGGCTGAGCCCCATGCGCGCGATCGTGGCGCGCGCGCGCTCGATGGTCTCGACGACCGCCTCGGCCCTCTGATCCTGAAGCGACATGGCCCTCGTCTCCTCGGTCAAGCTTGCTCGTCAACTCACTCGCCGGCGCGGCGCGCGCTCGCGGCGCCGTCGCTCGCCGCGTGGAAACGCCCGAAGCCCTGGGCGAGATCGGCGATGAGGTCAGCCGGGTCCTCAAGCCCGATGTGCAGGCGCAGCATCGGCCCCGCGCTCTCGAACGGCACGGCGGTGCGCGACTTCTCCGGATGGGTGGGTGTCGCGAGGCTCTCGAAGCCGCCCCAGCTCGAGCCGATGCCGAAGAGGGCGAGACCGTCGATGAGCGCATCGACCGCGGCCTTGGGTGCGGCTTGGAGCTCGACCCCGAACAGGCCCGAGGCGCCTGCGAAGTCGCGGCGCCAGAGTGCGTGGTCCGGGCTCGAGGCAAGGGCGGGACAGAGGACGCGGCGCACCTCGGGCCGGCGCTCGAGCCATGCGGCGAGCTCGAGCGTGCTGGCGAAATGCTGCTTCAAGCGCACGCCCAAGGTGCGGAAGCCGCGCAGCGCCAGATAGCAGTCGTCCGGGCTCGCCGCGTAGCCGTAGTCGGCGACCGCGGTGCGCACGCTCAGCCAATGCTCCTCGTTCGCCACGATGATGCCCAGCATCACGTCGGAATGGCCGACGATGTATTTGGTGGCGGCGTGGATCGAGACGTCGACGCCGTGCTCGAAGGCGCGGAAGAAATAGGGCGTCGCCCAGGTGTTGTCGGCGAGCACCGGAAGGCCGCGGGCATGCGCCGCTTCGGCGATCGCCGGAATGTCCTGCACCTCGAAGGTGAGCGAGCCCGGCGATTCGCAATAGACGAGGCGGGTGTTGGGGCGGATGAGGGTGGCGATCCCGCCGCCGATTCGAGGGTCGTAGTAGCTCGTCTCGACGCCCGCGCGCTTGAGCGCGCCCTCGCAGAAGTTGCGCGCGGGCGTGTAGGCGGTGTCGACCATCAGCACATGATCGCCCGAACCCACGAAGGCGGTGATCGCGGCCGCGATCGCGGCCATGCCCGAGGGCAGCACCATGGCGCGATAGCCGCCCTCGAGCTCGGCCATCGCCTCTTGCAGCATGAAAGTCGTCGGCGTGCCCAGGCGGCCGTAACGGAGCTTGGTGAAGCGCTCGCCGCGCGAGCCCTCGTAGGCCGCGACCGTGGGGAAGAGGATCGTCGAGGCCCGGTACACGGGCGGGTTGACCATGCCCTCGAAGCGGGCCTCGTCCCGGCCGCTGTGGGCGAGGATGGTGTCTTTTTTCATGCGCGCTCTCGATCGCCTCGCCATGCCTTCCGCAGGATCCGCGGCAGCCGGGCGCCGGGCTGTCTTCGGGCCGCCTAGTGCAGCACAGTTGGCGCCCCTTGGCCAGAGGCGGTGCCGCAAGGGTGCCATGACGAGGTGGGGTGACGGCACCCTTGGCGCGAGCCCCCGGCGCCCCTATTTCCCGCAAGCAAGCACAACGCATCGCGCGCCAGCACCTCCCACCGATCGCGCGACAAATTCGCGCGACAAATTGAGGAATCAGGAGAATAGGCATGACCGAAGACGAGATTCGCCGCAAGGCGTTCGCGATGCCTCTCACCAGCCCCGCCTATCCGCCGGGGCCCTATCGCTTCATCAACCGCGAGTTCCTCGTCATCACCTACCGCACCGACCCGGAGAAGCTGCGCGCGGTCGTCCCCGAGCCGCTTCAGCTCGAGGCGCCGCTCGTCAAGTACGAGTTCATCCGCATGCCGGATTCGACGGGATTCGGCGACTACACGGAGACCGGGCAGGTCATTCCCGTCTCCTTCCGCGGCCGCAAGGGCGGCTACAGCCATTGCATGTTCCTCAACGACGAGCCGCCGATCGCGGGCGGGCGCGAGCTTTGGGGCTTCCCCAAGAAGCTCGCGAACCCGAGCCTCAAGACGGAGATCGACACTCTGGTCGGCACGCTCGACTACGGTCCCGTGCGGGTGGCCACGGGTACGATGGGCTACAAGCACAAGGAGGCCGACCTCGGCGAGGTCAAGGCGGCGCTCGCGGCCCCCAACTATCTCCTCAAGATCATCCCGCACGTGGACGGGAGTGCCCGCATCTGCGAGCTCGTCGAATATTATCTCGAGGACGTGACCGTCAAGGGTGCGTGGAGCGGGCCGGCGACCCTCTCGCTCGCACCGCATGCGCTCGCCCCCGTGGCCGAGCTGCCGGTGCTCGAGATTCTGTCCGCGCTCCACATCGTCTCGGACTTGACGCTCGGTCTCGGCAAGGTCGTGCACGACTACCTGCGCTGAGCGGCCTCGCGCGGCTCGCACTCAATTTCATCAGAGCCCGCTGGCGGCGGGGCGTCCTGAGGAGTATGATTCCCACTGCGCGAATGACGTGACGCGCCGGGAGCGCCAAGCCGAAGACTGCGCCTGATATTTGCTGCACGGGCCCGGCTGGCCCCGCCCCGGCCAAGGAGCGGCAGAAAGGAGCGTTGAAATGAGCAGCGCTCGGCGGTCAACACCGGCACTTCTCGGCTCTTGCGCGGTGCTTGCCTTGGCGGCAGGCCCGGCGTTCGCGGGCCAGGCGGACGACTTGCAGGCCCAGATCGACTCGCTTCAAGCGCGTCTCGACCGGCTCGAGAAGCAGAAAGCGTCGATCGAGAGCACAGAGGCCGCGGCACCCGCGGACGCGGTCGTCGGCGGCGACTTCCCGGGCTCCTTCAAGCTTCCGGGCTCCGATACGTCGCTCGCCATCCACGGCTACATCAAAGCCGACTTCATCTACGACTTCGACCAGTTCCTGGGTGACAGCTTCGTGAGCACGGCGATCGCGGGCAACCACACCGCGAACGCGCACCAGGGCGGCTACTTCCATTTCGACGCGCGCCAGACGCGCTTCAACATCGAGACGCGGACGCCGACCGATTGGGGCCAGCTCAAGACCTTCCTCGAGATGGACTTCTATGGCACCAATGCGACGCGCACGGACTTCATCCAGAGCGGCGGCGGCAACACCTCGAACGTGCTCCGCATGCGCCATGCCTACGGGCAGTTGGGCCCGGTGCTCGCGGGCCAGACCTGGTCGAACTTCGACGACCAGGAAGACCAGCCCGAGCTGCTCGATTTCAACGGCGGCGAGGGCAACGCCGAGGGCCGCCAGACCCAGATCCGTTACGTGGCCCCGCTCGGCAAGTGGATTCTGACGGCCTCGGCGGAAAACCCCAATCCGCGTATCACCACCTTCACCGCCCCGGCCGGGTCCGCCACGACTTTCGCGAGCTGTGGACTTCTCACCACCTCGGGCGGGGCCGTGGGCAACTGTACGAACCCGATGCCGGACTTGACCGGCCGCGTTCAGTACGCCGACACCTGGGGCCACGTCAGCTTGTCCGGCGTCATCCGCGACTTCTCGTTCAACGACGGCGGCAACGCGAGCAACGGCTCGACCGTGGCGTCTATCGGAAACAAAGTCGGCCACAGCTCGAGCACGATTGGCGGCGGCGTGATGCTGGGCACCACCCTCGCCATCGGCCAGTGGCTCGGCGGGCCGTTCGCCAAGGACCGCCTCGGCGGGACCGGCAGCTGGGGCCAGGGCGACGAGCGCTACTTCGATATCGGCGCCCTCGCCCCCGGCCTGGACGCCGCCGCCGTCTCGACCGCGGGCCCGGGCGGCACCTTCACAGTGTCGATGAAGACCATCGAGCACGTCACCGCACAGGCCTGGTACCAGCACTGGTGGACGGACAACCTCCGAACCAGCCTGGACTACGGCATTGGCTGGTGGGGTTACGGCGGCATCCCGCGCGCCGTCGACACCGGTGCGGTGGGCACCTCGCAGATCAGCAAACTCCAAACGGCTTACATCAACCTGATCTGGAGCCCGGTGAAGTCGGTCAATATCGGCCTCGAGTTCATGTACGGCGACCTCGACAAGCGCGGCCTGGGCGGCTTTGTCGGACCGTGCGGCACCTCGCAGTGCGGCGGCAACGAGGGCGAGGACAGGCGCCTCATGGCGAGCCTGCAGTACCTCTTCTAGCCCGCGGAGGCTTGCGGGGCGGCTCCGCTCACGCGGCCTCGAACGTCACCGCGGCATCGCCGAGCCCCTCGAACTGCGCGTGCACCTCATCGCCCGGCGTGGCGAAATTCATGCCGGTGCAGGAGCCGGTGGTGACGAGCTCGCCTTGACGCAGGCCCCCGGCCGCGCGCATCGCATTGACGAAGGCGACCGCCGTCCCCAGCGGATCGCCCGTGGGATGGCCGCCCACGTGATCGACGATCGTGCGGCCGCCGATGGTAAGCGTCACGCGTAGATGGGCGAGCTCGAGCGCGCGCCAGCCGGGAGCCTCGGCCCCTGCTATGAAGGCGCCGTTGAGGCCGTGATCGGCGAGGCGCTCGAATGCCGTGCGCTTGGTGAAATCGGCGAAGCGGGAGTCGACGACCTCGATCGCGGGGAGTGCCACGACGGCCGCTGCTACCTCCTCGCGCGCATAATCCTTCCCGCTTGCCGGCAAATCGGCCGAGAGCCGGAAGGCGATCTCGGCCTCGACACCCAGGAGCGGGGCGAGCTGCGCGGGGATGCGGGCCGGGCTCGCAAAGATGAGACGCGCGAAGAGAACCCCGCGCTGCACCTCGCTCTCCGGCGGCTCGCTCGCCTTCCACCCCCCGCCCCGCTCGCCGAGCGCGCGGGTGACGGCGTCCTGGATGGCGTGGGCCTCGCGCACGCTCTGCGGCTGCAAGGAGGGCGGGAGTGCTTCCAAGCGACGGCCGCTCCGCCGCGCCTCGACCAGTAGCGCTGCGGCTTCCGCAATCTGCCGGCTATCCAATCCGTACCTCATCGCACCCTACTTGCGGCGTCGGTTGCGGTAACGAAGTAGCGTCGCCTCGCCCGGCGGGTAGGTGCCGAAGAGCGGTGCACCCCCCTTCACCTCGGAGAGGAGGAAGGCCTCGAGACGCTCCTGCTCGACCGCGGCCTCGGCCACCTCTCTGGCGAGGTGGGCCGGGAGTACCACCACGCCGTCGCGGTCGCCCACGATCACGTCGTCTGGGAAGACCGCGACGCCGCCGCAGCCGATCGGGCAGTTGCTGTCGACGGCGTGGTGGCGCGTGACGTTGGCGGGGGCGGCAGGCCCCTTGGCGTAGAGTGGCAGGCCGAGAGCTCCCGCCTCCGCCACATCGCGCACGCCGCCGTCGCACACGAAGCCGGCAGCGCCCCGCACCTTGAGCCGGGCCGCGAGAATGGCGCCGATGCCCGCGGCCCCTGCTTCGCCGCGGCAATCCATCACCAGGACCCGGCCCTTGGCGATGGTCTCGATCGCCTTGCGTTGCGGATGCTCGCGGCTGCCGAGGGACTCGCGCGTGGCAAGGTCCTCGCGCGCCGGGATGTAGCGCAGCGTACACGCCTCGCCGACCATGTTGCCGGCGACCTCGTTCAGCGGGCGCACGCCTGTCATATAGACGTTGCGGAAGCCGCGCTTGAGCATCTGCGTCGTCAGCGTCGCCGTGCTCACCTGGAGCAGCAGCTTGCGGGTGGAAGGCGACAGTGCCATCGCGCACTCCCCGAAGATTCAGGCGGCTGAGCTTAGCCCAGAAAGTGCCTGCGCGCGGCCAATTTCGCACCCCGCGCAAGCCGGGTAGACGCGGCGCCGCCAAGGGGGCAGTATGCGCCCCTGAGCGCCCGCGGAGCCGCGCGCATACCGGCGCCGCAGGCCCAAGGAGCCGGCCCTCGGAGGGCCGATTCCTTCAGCATTCTCGGTCAGTTAGGTGGAGGACGCCCCGTGTATCCGCAACTCGCTCTTTACATCGATGGAAAATGGCTCCCGCGCGACGGGCGGGAGGCCGAGGAGGTCATCAACCCGGCATCGGAGAAGTCGCTCGGGACCCTGCCGCACGCCAGTGCCGCCGACCTCGACTCAGCACTCGCGGCCGCAGCGAAGGGTTTCAAGCTCTGGCGCGCGACCTCCCCTTACGATCGGGCCAAGATCATGCGCCGCGCGGCCCAGCTCATCCGCGAGCGCCAGGAGGAGATCGCGCGCACCTTGACCCTCGAGCAGGGCAAGATCATCGCCGAGGCGCGCATCGAGGTCGCCGTCTCGGCCGACATCATCGAGTGGTACGCCGAGGAGGGAAGGCGCGCCTACGGCCGCATCATTCCGGGCCGTGTTGCCGGCACGCGCCAAATGATGATCCAGGAGCCGGTCGGCCCGGTGGCCGCCTTCACGCCGTGGAACTTCCCGACCTTGACGCCCGCGCGCAAGATCGGCGGCGCCTTGGCCGGCGGCTGCTCGCTCATCATCAAGGCGTCGGAGGAGACGCCGGGGAGCTGTGTGGAGCTCGTGCGCGCCTTCGCAGATGCGGGGCTGCCGGCGGGCGTGCTCAATCTCGTCTTCGGCGTGCCGGCGCGCGTCTCCGAGCATCTGATTGCCTCCGACATCATCCGCAAGATCTCCTTCACCGGCTCGGTGCCGGTGGGCAAGCACCTGGTGGCGCTCGCAGCACAGGGCATGAAGCGCACCACCATGGAGCTCGGCGGCCATTCGCCCGTCGTCGTCTTCGGCGACATCGACCCCGAGAAGACGGCCGAGACCGCGGTCGCCGGCAAGTACCGCAACGCCGGCCAGGTCTGCATCTCGCCCACCCGCTTCTACGTGCACGAGACGGTGCACGACCGCTTCGTCAAGCGCTTCACGGAGGCGGCGAAGGGCTTGGCCCTCGGCGACGGTCTCGCAGACGGCACCAAGATGGGCCCGCTTGCTAATCCGCGCCGGCTCGATGCCATGGAGGGCTTTGTCGCGGACGCGAAAAAGCGCGGCGCCAAGATCGCGACCGGCGGCAGCCGGCACGGCAATCAGGGCTTCTTCTTCGCCCCCACCGTGATCACCGACATCCCCGAGGACGCGCGCATGATGAAGGAGGAGCCCTTCGGTCCGGTGGCGCCGATCACGCCCTTCAAGAGCTTCGATGAGGTCGTCGAGCGGGCGAACTCGCTCCCCTTCGGCCTCGCGGCCTACGCCTTCACCGGCTCGAACAAGACCGCGACCTTGATCGCGGACGCGCTCGAGGCGGGCATGGTCGGCGTCAACACCTTCGCGATCTCCACGCCGGAGACGCCCTTCGGCGGGATCAAGGACAGCGGTCACGGCCACGAGGGCGGCATCGAGGGCCTCGAGGCCTACACCAACAAGAAGTTCGTGGCGCAGGGGTAGCGCGGACTCTCCCCTTCCCCTCTACTTCTCTACCCCTCTCCCGCTTCGCGGGAGAGGGAGGGACCCATGGCCGCAAGGCCATGGGAGGGTGAGGGACGACACCGACATCCGGCATTCCCTCACCCTTCCCATCCCCGGGCACTTCGTCCCGGGATGGGCCCCTTCCCTCTCCCGCTTGCGGGAGAGGGAGCTCATAATGAGCGCTTGCCCGGCTCCGTCGCCGCGCCCACCCCCTTGAGGAATTTCGTCAGCCGATGCTCGCCCGACGTCACGGGTTCGTACTTGGGCGGATTGCCCGGCCCCGTGCAGCTCGGCAGGCATGCGATGACGGCGTCATAGTTGGGCTGATAGAAGAAAACGATCGATTGCCTGCGGCTCCCCGCTGCGGCATCTTGCGGCGGGTTGACGACGCGGTGCAGCGTCGAGATCCAGCGGTCGTTCGTCCACCGCATCATGAGATCGCCGATATTGACGACGAAGGATTTCGGCACGGCCACCACACGGGTCCATTCGCCGCGGCGGTTCAGCACCTCGAGCCCGCCCGGCGCGTTCTCCGATCTGAGGATCGTCACGGCGCCGAAGTCGGTGTGGGCGCCGGCGCGGAGCTGCCCGGGCTCGGGCGGCGTCGTCTGATCGGGATAGTTGATGACGCGGATGCCGCTGATGTGCCGGTCCGTCTTGTCGGCAAAGAAATCCTCGGGGAGCTCGAGCGCCAACGCGAAAATGCGCATGACGACAGCACCGAGGCCCTCGAGCGCGCGGTAATACTCCGTCCAGATCGCGCGCAGCTCGGCCGGCCGGGCCGGCCATAGATTGGGGGCGAAGCTCGGATACGCCGCGGCACGGCGATAGTACTCCTCATCGGGTACCTCGACCGGACCGATGGCGAAGAACTCCTTGAGATCGGTGACCGCCTCCTTGCCGAGGCTATAGGCGAGATTCTCGTCGCCGAAGCCGATGTAGCCGCGGCTCTGCTCCGGCTTCGGCCGCTTGACCGCGAGCTTCTCCGCCAAAGGCAGGTTGAAGAAGCGGCGCGACACGTCGTACATCCGCTCAATGAGCGCTTCGGGCACCCCGTGGCCGACGATGGAAAAGAAGCCGATGTCGGTGCAGGCGCGCCCGATCTGTGCCGCCACGGCCTGCTTTCCTTCGCTCGAGCCCTCCATGAAGGGCGCGATGTCGATCACCGGAACCGTCGTGAGCAACCCTTCCTCCCTCCGGCTTTAGAGAGACGGAGCCACCATCGTCATTTTCCCACGCAATCGAGCCTGTCGCCATGATTAAGAGGAAGAGGCAGATGCTCCGTCAGAGTGAGAGGATGGTACCCTCGAAGGGCAGCCGTCCCTCGCGGGCCTGGACCGGCGCCGGCCCCGGATGCTCGGACCGGCGCGAGGCGGCCAAGCGAAGCACGTGTTGCCATTCGGCGAGCCGTGCCGCCCTAAAGGCTCACGCACTCCTGAACAGATTGCCGAGCCGCTGCTTAATGAACGAAATGGCAGACCCTACCGTTTGATCTGCGGCATTTGCGAGAGCCGATGCTTGGTCAGAAAGATCGTCGAGATGATCCTCAAGATACGCGGCGATATCCCCTTGCACGGGAGCGGTTGGAAGGTACCCGGCAAATGTCAACAGGCTCCGCTGCATGTCGTTGAGCGGCTTGGCTTGCGCGTGCGCGACGTCCGCAGGACTGGCCACAAACGGCAACGGCTCGATATGGTCCGGGCCCAGATTGTCTGGGTTGGCAAGCGTCAAAGCTAAGTCAAGAGTCGGGGCCGAGCCGTCGCGGTCGGTCAAAGGCGCCCCCAGCGCAAAACGCGCGCGGAGCGTGGCGATGATCGAGGTATGGTCGAAGGGAACGGCCCCGGAAGGACGGAGCACCGTGCCCTGCGGAACATAGGGCGACACGATCACTGCCGGTACCCTGACCCCGTAGCGGTCAAAATTGAACGGCGCTGTGGGGCCCGGGCCCGGCGGCTGCGCTGCCGGCGGAGACACATGGTCGTAGCAGCCGCCGTGCTCGTCGTAGGTGATAACCAACAACGTGCTTGTCCAATGCGGACCATTGCGGAGAGAGTTGTAAACGTCCGCGATCAGCTGTTCGCCGAGCGTAACTACGTGCGGCGGGTGCTCGTCGTTCGGCAGATCGCTGTCGGAAAAGTACCGAGGCTCGATGAAGGAATAGGCCGGAAGCGTGCCCATCTTGGCGTCATGCTGGAATTCCGCATAGCGGCGAAACTGGCTGAAACGCGGCCACAGGCGCCGTAGCGTCTTTGCCTGCCCGATGTCGTGGAAGTAGACCTTCCAGCCCCCGGGCGTGTTGAAGGCATCAAGGCGATTGAAGATAGTCTCCACATCCGGGAAATGAATCGGCGTGTTATTTTCGTGGCCATCAGCCGTCCCCGAATGGACGAAGAATCGGTTCGGCCAGGTCTGGCACGGCGCCGAGGCGAACCAGCGATCCGAGACCGCGAACTGTCGGGCCAGTTGGCTGATCACCGGCACCTGCTCCGGCACAAAGTAGTGCATTATACTTTCAGGAGGGTAGCCGAGGCCCGTTTTGGCTGCCTGATCGAGGTAGTTAATCACGAAGCCGGACATGTCCGGGTCCGGGGGTACCGGCACGTCGGGGCGGCCAGACAGCTGGAAATTTATGTCCGTCCACAGTTCGCCTGGGTCGGGATCGGGTATGGTCATCGTTACTCGATCCGTGAGCGGTGGTGCGTTCCAGACCTGATGCGGCAGCCGGTCGCGATCGAAATTCGTTTCGGTGCCGCTGAGCCCGTCGAACCCGGCGGATTTCGGATAAAGCTTGCCGAGGATGTTGTCGAAGGAACGGTTCTCGAGCATCAATACGACGATATGCGCGATGCGATCGAGCATGCCCATGGGGATCCCCTCACGTTGCCTCTTCGCCCGCCGGCAACTCGCCGACGCCTACGACTCCTCGGTTTTCTTGGGCTTGGCGCCCGTACCTCGCAGGTTCACGAATTTTGACAGCGTGTCGAACCAAAAAGGTGCACCGAGAGACAGCGCGATCGCGGTCAGCGCCAGTCCGCCCAATTTCAGGAGCCAGAACGCCCAACCCTTTCCGACAGACGAGAAATCCCAGCCGATCGGCAACGGCCTGAGATCAGTCTCAGCGGATTTGACGCTGTCGAGCAAGCATGACACCGTCGATTTGTCGCAATTCGGCACCACGGTGTTCATACCGTTCGTTACGATCTTGTTGGCGGCTTCCACCATTTGGGCCCGCAACGCCGCATCTTGCCATAGGGACTTGCCGACCGTGATGGTGTCTGCATTGACGATCGCCGCAATTGCCAGACCGACCCCGAGAGATATCCATTTGAGTCGGCGCTTGTAGACTCCGCTGACCCGGTTCATCGCGCCGTCGAACCACGTCGCCACGCTGTCGCGCAGATCCTGCAGATTGTTCTGGGCGGTCGCGAGGTGAGCCAAGAGGGTATCGCGAATATTGCTGTCGGGCAGATTCTTCACGGAGTTCGCGATGTCCGCTATTGCGGGAATCGGCTTGGTAGGGTCGAGGCTCCCGAGAAGAGCCATCGCGAATGTCCGTCCCGTCATGTACGACACGTGCCGCTCTGTGAAAATGTGGCGGCCTCTGATGGCGGCGTTTCCTCCGTCCACCAAGCCGTGGTTGTAGAAATCGTTCTTCAGGGTCTGCACGTCGAGAATTTTCTCCAGCCCGCTTTTGAGCGTGCGGGCGCGCAGCCCAAGAACAGTAGCGACAAATTCATTGAAGGTGGTGCAAACCAGACTCAGCACGAGATACATCAAGACGAGTCCGATGGCCACATCGATCGCCGCATTCGTCGTCATGCTCCTCCCTCCCCTTCTTCTGTTACCGCACTTCCTCCTGTTGCCCCGCCGTGGCTTCAATGGTGACAACCGGGGGCACGCAGAATCTTCTCGACCTCTCGTGCAAGAGCTCCCGAGGTTGACTTCCGGCCTGCCACGCACTTGGCCACGGAGCCGCTCTCGCTTCGCTTGCCGGCCTTTTTCGCCTTTCGACGCGCTGCCATCAGATTCTCCCAACCTCTTAAGAGGTTGGTCTGCTGACGCAGAAAGCGGTTGAAACTAGATAAGTTTATTCACTATTTTCAGGTCAAGCAAGCGCGCCTTTCTCCCAGCACGTGTTCTCCCTCCGGGGGCTGTCGTATTCGGCGTAACGCCAACTGTCAGATCGCGATGATGTTCGCCTCGAAGGGCAGCCGTCCCTCGCGGTCCTCGATCTCGATGACCCAGAGGTCGGGATCGTATTTGCGGTTGCGCGCGATATAGTCGTCGGCCGCCGCTTCAGCCACGGGCTCGGCACCCGTCCCTCTGATCCAGGCGCGCATGCCGCGCGCGTCCTGCGTCTCGGCCAAGACCGTGCAGCCGCCGCCCAGGCGGTTGAGCTTGACCAGCACGCTGCCGCGCGTGGCATCGCCCTTGTGCACGACCGTGACCGCGATGCCGGCCGCATTGCCGCGGCGGATGCAGGCCTGCACCCAGAACTCCGTCTTGAGGCGCGCCTCCCTCATGCGCGCCTGCCCTCGCGATCCGGGCGTGGCGGGGTCGCGCGAACGGGCCCCCCTCAGTCGGCACTCGCCGCCGCGGGCCGCGGCCGCGCCGTGCGGCGCCGCACCTGCATGACCGTGGGGGCTGCCAAGGCAAAGGCGACGGCGGCGGCGACGAACACGCCATGGGGTACCTGATGGTCGATGAGCGCGCCGAAGAGGAGCGGTGCGGTCGAGGAGCCGAGATCGAAGCCGGAATAGACGAAGCCGAAAATGCTGCCCATCCCGCTCCCGGCCGCGGCACGGCGGATGAGCACGTCGCGCGAGGGTGCCGTGATGCCGTTGGCGACGCCGGCGAGGGCCATCATCGACGCGATGAGGGCGGCGGGGCCCGCGACGAGGGCCACGACGAGAATGAATGCCGCCGCCGTCACCATGCCGGCCATCGCCACCCTGTGCTGGTTCTCGGTGCGGTCCGCAAGCAGGCCGCCCAGCGCCGTACCGCCGGCCAGGGCGACAAGATAGGCGGTGAGCGTGAGCGTGGCCGTGCCGAGTGCGAAGCCGTAGCCCGAGCTCAAGGCCGCGACCGCGAACGTCTGCACCCCGCCTCCGGCAAAGGCGGTCAGGACGAAATAGGCAAAGCCCATCATCACGACCGGCGAGCCGATGACGGAGAGATAGCCGGAGAGCCGCGGCACTCGCGCGGCAGGTGCCGCCTCCACGCGCCGAGCGTAGGCGAGGTGCGCGCGGTTGGCATAGACGAGCGACGCGGTCGCCAGCGCATAAAATCCGATGGCAAGGAGCGCCAAGCGCCAGCTGCCGTAGGCGGCGACCGCGGTGACGAACACGGGTGCGGTCGCGAAGCCGAGCGTGCCCGAGAGGGCGTGGACGGCAAAGGCGCGGCCGAGGCGGCCTTCGCTGACGCGGTGGCTGAGGATCGAGAGATCGGCGGGATGGAAGACGCTGTTGCCGAGGCCCGCGAAAAGGGCGAGCGGCAACAGCATCCAGTAGGAGGTGATCAAGCCGGCGAGCGCGGTGCTGACGCCCATGGTCGCGATGCCGGCGACCAAGAGGCGGGGCGCGCCGAAGCGGTCGACGAGAACGCCTGCAAGCGCCTGGCCGAGACCAGAGGCGCTGTAGAAGACGGTCATGACGAGGCCGAGCTCGGTGAAGCTCACCCCGAATTGCGCGTAAAGGATGGGAAAGAGCGGCGGCAGTGCTAACTGCATCAAGTGGCTCGAGAAATGCCCGGCGCCGACGACGGCGACGATCCGCACATCGCGATTGCCGCGCGCCGCCGATGCGATCGCCGTCATCCCGCTCCCTCCGCCTCGAGGCGGCATTCTAGCGCGGGCGCTCGGGCGATGCCCAGTATTGCCGGAATGGCTGCCATGCGCCGCCCCTCAGCCTAAAAGTCCTTGGCCAGGCGCAGCGCGTCATAGACCGCGGCGTGGATGTTGCGCGAGGCGACCGCGTCGCCGATGCGGTAAAGCGCGTAGGTGCCGGCCGGATTGCGCACGAGCGCCTGGGGGCGGTTCGCGATCAGCGCGTCGTGATCGATTTCGCCGAGATTGCGCGAGCCCGGCTTGAGCGCGAAGTAGAGCTCGTCGAGCGGCAAGGTGCCGTGCTCGACGACGATCTGGTCGACTCTGCGCTCGCGGTGCGACTTGTCGTATTCGTTGAAAAAGATGGCGACGAGGCGGTTGCCCTCGCGGCGGATGCGCTCGAGCCGGTGGTTCAAGGTGATGGCCACGTCGTGCTCGGCGAACGCCTTGAAGTAAGCGGGATAATTGGTGCCGCCAACCTCAGGGGCGAGGATGCGCTCGGGGGTCGCGATCTCGAGCCGCGAGCCGGCTTCGGCGATAAGCTCGGCCGCACTCATGCCCGGGTGCGCGCCGTTGTCGTCGAAGAGGATGACGCTCTCGGCGGGCTTGGCCGCACCCGAGAGGATGTCCCAGCTCGTCGTCGCCAGCTCGGCCCCCTCGTCGAGGAAGGACGTGTTCGGGACCCCGCCCGTGGCTACGACCACGATGTCGGGCTCCTCGCGCAGCACGTCCCCCACCTCCGCGTAGGCGTTGAAGCGCATCTCCACGCCGTCGCGCCGGCACTCGGCCATGCGCCAAAGGGCGATGCCGAGGATCTCGCGCCGGCGCTTGAGCCCCGCCGCGAGAACGAGCTGGCCGCCCGGCTTGTCCGCCGCCTCGAAGAGCACGACCTCGTGGCCGCGCGCAGAGGCGACCCGTGCTGCCTCCAATCCGCCGGGTCCGGCGCCGACGACCACGACCTTCATCTTCGCTCCAGGACTGCGCGCGACGACATGCGGCATCGTCGCCTCGCGCCCCGTTGCCGCGTTGTGGATGCAGAGCGCCTCGCCCGCGAAATAGATGCGGTCGATGCAGTAGCCCATGCCGACGCAGGGCCGGATCTCCTCCTCGCGCCCCTCCATGACCTTGCGCGCGATGTGCGGATCGGCCATGTGGGCG